>NZ_JCADBK010000017.1:0-151045 GCF_059358955.1 Nonomuraea sp. CX421
GGCCACGTGTGCGCCGTCGCTGGTGGTGACAAGCGAGGCGACGCCCATGTCGATCCCGGCCACCGCGCCCGTGGGGGGCAGCGGCTCGGCGGGCACGTCGTCACACGACAGCACCACGTACCAGCGGCGGCCCTCCCGCTTCACACTGATCGTCTTCACCCGGCCCCTGACCGGCCGGTGCTGGTTGGCCCGGACATGCCCGATGCCCTGCAACCGCACGAACGTCGCGGCCGGGTGCTCGGGCTGAGAGTCCCACCGGCAGCCGTCGCCGTCCTTGGGCCACTCGACCGTGTCGAACCGGCCCCGGCCCTTGAACCGGGGAAATCCCGGGGTACGCCCGGCCTTGACCCGGTCGAAGAACGCGCGAAACGCCTTGTCGAGGCGGCGCAGGGTGGCCTGCTGGGAGGAGAAGCTCCAGCGGCCCTGCCTGTCGGGGTCGTCGCCGCGAACGTGCTTCAACTCGGCCGACTGGTCGCCGTAACGGATGCTCGCCCCGGCCTTGGCGTAGGCGGTGCGGCGGTGCTCCAGGGCGGCGTTGTGGATCTGCCGGTGGTCCTCCAGGCATGCCGCGAGCGTGGCGGCCTGCTTGCTCGTGGGACGGAGCAGGAACTTGTACGACCTACGCACGGCCACCGCCTTCGGGCCGCTCGTACCGCGTCTCGATATAGCGCTGCACCGTCTCGGCCGACACCGCGCCGGCCGTGGCCACGAAGCAGGACCGTGACCACAGTGTGGGCAGTTGGGAGCGCAGGTGCCGCGGCGATACTTCGGGCACCACACCACGTGGTACCCGAGGTCATACGCCGCACCGGGAGAAGTGCCTACCTGACGAGCCACGCGATCATCATGACAGCGCCGCCCATCCAACATGCGACGAACGGAGATCTCTGATGCGCAGACCAGGCGGGTCACCGCACGCCCGGGCCTTGACGGCCCTCCCGCTCCCGATGCCCCCGTCACCTCAAGGTGACGGTCCCCTCGGGAGACGCTGATGGATCTGGATCACGCTCGCGCGGTCGCCGTGGACGCCGCGCGGGCCGCGGGCGCCCTGCTCCTGGCCGGCACCGGCGGCACCGGCGGCACCGTCCAGGTGCGGTCCAAGGGCGGCTCCGGCGACGTGGTGACCGACCTCGACCTGGCCTCGGAGAAGCTGCTGCTGGAGCGCATCCTGACGGCCTTCCCCTCGCACGCGGTGATCGCCGAGGAGTCCGGCCTGCTGGGCGCGTCGGGCGGGGAGTGGACCTGGCTGGTCGATCCGCTCGACGGCACCAACAACGTGGCGATCGGCCTGCCCGCCTACGTCGTGGGCCTGGCCCTGTGCCGGGCCGGCCGGCCCATGCTGGGCGTGGTGCACGACCCGGTCACCGGCCAGACCTGGTCCGCGATCCGGGGCTGCGGCGCCGTCACCGCCTCGGGGGTACGGCTGGCCGCCCCCTACCGTCCCTCACCGCACGGGCCGCTGCTGGCGTGGACCCAGGGCTACACCGTGTCCAGGGACGACGCGACCGTACGAGCGCTGAAGACGGCTCTGGAGCTGGGGGCGCGGCGGGTCCTGCAGTTGTGGGCGCCGCTGCTGTCGTGGGCGATGCTGGCCCGGGGCGACATCGACGGCATGGTGGGTTACCGGGCCGAGGCGGTCGACCTGCCCGCCGGGGCGCTCATCGCGCGCGAGGCCGGCGTCGAGATCCGCGCCCTGGACGGCGGGCCGTTCGAGGAGGGCATCGACGGCACGGCCGACGACCGCAGCTTCGTCGCGGCCCACCCGCACGCGCTGCCGGCCCTGCTCGCGCTGATCCGCTGAGCGCCGCCGACCCGCCGGGCGCTCCTGATCCGCCGAATGGTCAGGTCGTCGCGACGAGGGCCCAGGTGGTGAGCAGCACCCCGGCGACCGCCAGGCCGGTGCCGGTCAGCACGAAGCGGCGTATCGGCACCCTGACGTCGTGGCGGCGGCACGACTCGAACCACAACAGCGTGGCCAGCGAGGCCCAGGGCGTGACGACTGGGCCGACGTTCGTGCCGGTGAGCAGGGCGAGCAACTGGCCCTGCTCACCCGGCGGGATGATCTCCTCGACGGCCTTGTAAGCGGGCAGGTTGTTGATCAGGTTGGACAGCCCGGCTCCGACGGCGGCCGTGCGGTAGGGGTCACGCTCGGCGCCGAGCAGCCAGCCCATCAGGTCGGCCAGACCGTACCTGCTGAGGGTCGGCACGACCAGGAACAGGCCCGTCACGAAGACGAGCAGTTGCCAGGGGACCAGGCTCCAGGAGAGCCGGGCGCGGGCGCGCAGCGCGAACGCCACCACCACGATCAGCGCGGCCGCCGGCGCCGCGACGGCGACGTGCACGTTGAGCAGCAGCAGGCCGATGAACAGCGCGCACGCGGCCGAGGCGGCCGTGAACAGCACCCGGTCGCCGACCGGCTCCAGCAGGGGCGGGACGTAGCGCAGGTCGCGCCGCTCGCCACGCCGCCAGTAGAACACCCACAGGAAGACCATGGTGACCGTGATCGAGACGAGCTGCGGCGCCCACATGCGCGCGGCGAACCCCTGGGCGTCCAGGCCGATCTTCTCCATGCCCAGGAGGTTGGTCAGGTTGGAGACCGGCAGCAGCAGGCTCGCGGTGTTGGCCAGCCAGATCGTGGTCATGGCCAGCGGCAGGGCGGCGATGCGGGCCTTGGGCGCGAGGGCCAGCATGACCGGGGTGAGCAACACCGCAGTCGTGTCGAGGTTAAGAAATATCGTGACAAACGATGCGAAGGCCGTACACAGGAGGAAGAGGGCGACGTAGTTGCCGCGGCCCAGCACCGCCATCCTGGCCGCGACGGCGTCGAAGACCTGAGCCTCCTTGGTCAGCTCCGCCAGCACGATGACGCCCACCAGGAACACCAGCAGCGGCCCGATCTCGTCGAGGCTCTCGATCGCGTCTCGCAGAGGAAGCAGCCCGGTCGCCACGAAGATCAGACCGAGCGTGAGCAGCCCGATCCTGATCCAGTCGAGCACGCCAAGACGCCGCCACACTCGACGATGATCGCACATCGACTCCAAAACGCCGATCCCGCGAGGGATACTGAGCAGATGGCACGTGAGGGCAGGCCGACCGAGATCTTCGTCAGCTACTCCCCCGCCGACACGGCATGGGCGACGTGGATCGCATGGGAGCTCGAGGCGGCGGGCTACAAGACGATGATCCAGGCCTGGGACTTCGTGCCCGGCACCAACTTCATCGACTTCATGGACCGCGGCGTCAGCGAGGCGCACCTGGTCGTGGCGGTGCTCTCGCGCAACTACCTGACCTCTCGCTACGGCCGCCTGGAGTGGCAGGCCGCGCTGCGCGCCGATCCCGACAACCCGTCGAACAAACTGGTCACGATCAGGCTGGAGGACGTCCGGCTCGAAGGGCTGCTGTCCACCATCACCTGGGTCGACCTGCTCGGCGTGACCGACTCCGGGCAGGCCAGGGCGCTGCTGCTGGGGCGTGTCGGGGAGGCGCTGGCCGGCCGGGCCAAGCCGGAGGCGGCGCCCGCCTTCCCCACCGGCACCGCCCCCGGGGTGCCGCTGCCCGCGCCGACCCTGCCGCCTCCCGCCGAGCGCTCCCGCTCGCGCCGCGCCCCGGTCACCGCGCCCAGATTCCCGCCGTCGGCCACGACCGACCGGCGCCGCGAGTCGCTCAGCGTCCTGCACATCGGCGGGCCCCGGTTCGGCCGCGCGCTGCCCGACCCCGGCGACCCGTTCACCCCCGAGGACATGCAGGCGCGCATCTGGGCCGACCTGACGGCCATGTACGACAAGGGCATGCCGCGGCCCGACCTCATGGTCGTCAGCGGCGACCTGACCGAGTCGGGCAGCCTCGGGCAGTTCGGCCAGGCCACCCGGTTCGTCACCGACCTGCGGCTGCTCGTCGGGCTGGAGCCGCACCGCCTGGTGATCGTGCCGGGGCCGCGCGACGTCACCAAGGCCGCGGCCAGCGCCTACTTCCTCACCTGTGAGGCCGACGACGTCAGCCCGCAGCCGCCCTACTGGCCCAAGTGGCGCCACTTCGCCGGGCTGTTCGGCGAGGTCTACCAGGGGCTGGACGACCGGGTGTTCGACGGCGGGCAGCCGTGGACCCTGTTCGAGGTGCCCGACCTGCAGGTGGTGGTGGCCGGGCTCAACTCCACCATGGCCATGAGCCACCTCGAGCGTGACGCCTTCGCCCTGCTCGGAGAGGCGCAGGCCGCGTGGTTCGCCGAGCGGCTGCGGCCGTACGAGGAGCGCGCGTGGCTGCGGCTCGGCGCGCTGGGCCATCCACCGGCGGCGCTGCGCGACGCGCCGGGCTACGAACGCCTTCTGTCGCACCGGCTCAACCTGACGTTCCACGGCTCGGGAACGACGGCCGGCGCTCCGGGCGGGGACGGGGTCGTGGTCGGCGCGCCGAAGGCCGGGCGCCACCAGGTGGTCGAGATCACCGCCGACGGGATGCGGATCTGGCTGCCCGACGGCGAGCCCGTACGCGCCGCCCACCGCTGGCGAGCCGCGCAGGCCACGTTCACCGGTGAGACGCCGTCCGTGCCGGCGCCCCGGCCGGAGCCCGCCGAGCGCGAGCCGAGCCCCGTCGAGCTGCTGCTCGACCGGATCACCGAGGTGTGCGAGGCCCGGCACGAGCGGGCCAGGATCCGCCGGTTCGCGGGCCACCTCGTCGTCACCCATCCCGAGGACGGCTTCGTCCGCCAGACGATGATCGGCGCGCACGTGGGCGAGGTCGACGCCGGCACCGCCGAAGACTTCGTCCGTCGGGCGCACGCCGCCGACCTGGCGTCCGAGCTCGTCTACCAGGGCCCGCCCCCGGCCCGGCCGCTCCGCGACGACCTCATGCGCAGGGGCGTGCGGCTGCGGAGCTTCACCGAGTTCCAGGGCCTGCTCGACCTGTCCGGCTACGTGGCCGAGCAGACCGCGAGGCTCAGCGCCGACCGCCGCTACCCGCCCGGCCTGTACGTCCCGCAGCGCTACCGCGAGCTCGACCGGCCCGGCCACCAGATCAGGCACGGGCTTACCGACGAGCTGATGCGGCTGCTGGCGTCCGACCACGGCAGGTTCCTGCTGCTGCTCGGCGACTTCGGCCACGGCAAGACGTTCGCGCTGCGCGAGCTGGCCAGGCGCATCCCGGCCGAGCTGCCCCACCTGACGCCGATCCTGATCGAGCTGCGCGCCCTGGACAAGGCGCACTCGGTCGACGCCCTGGTGGCCGCCCACCTGGCCAACCACGGCGAGGAGTACATCGACCTCAAGGCGTTCCGCTACCTGCTGCGGCAGGGCCGGATCGTGCTGCTGTTCGACGGCTTCGACGAGCTGGTCACCCGGCTGACCTACGACCGGGCGGCCGACCACCTGACGACGCTGCTGGCCGCGGCCGAGGACAAGGCGAAGATCGTGGTCGCCAGTCGCACCCAGCACTTCAAGTCGCACAGCCAGGTGCTCACCTCGCTCGGCGAGATGGTGGGGGTGCTGCCGCAGCGCCGGGTGCTGGGCGTCGAGGACTTCACCCGCGACCAGATCCGCTCCTACCTGGCCAACCGGTTCGACGACGGCGACGAGGCCACGGCCCGCATGTCGCTGATGGAGGGCATCAAGGACCTGCTCGACCTGGCGCAGAACCCGCGCATGCTGAGCTTCATCGCCGACCTCGACGCCGACCGGCTGCGCACGGTGGCCGGCGCCCGCCACACGATCAGCCCGGCCCTGCTCTACGAGGAGATCCTCAGCTCCTGGCTGGCCTTCGAGGAGCGCCGGGCCAAGGTGCCCGGCTCGGCGACGGCGCTGACCACCGCGGAGCTGTGGCAGGCGGTGACGGCGCTCGCGCTGCGGCTGTGGGACTCCGGCGAGTCACTGCTCGGCGTGGACGAGCTGACCGAGATCGCCGAGACGCTGTCCGACCTGGCAGGGGGTCAGCTCACCACCGCGCACACCGTCTACGCGATGGGCTCGGGCAGCCTGCTGGTGCGCACCGACGAGGGCATGTTCGGGTTCATCCACTCCTCGGTGATGGAGTGGCTGATCGCCCGGCACATCGCGGCGACGATCGACGCCCCGGTGACGCTGTCGAGGCGGCCGCTGTCGGCGCTGATCGTCGAGTTCCTGTGCGACCTGGCCGACATGCGGGCGCTGCGGGAGTGGGTGGCCGATCCGCCCGGCGACGACGTGGCCCGCGCCAACGCCGTCAAGATCGCGGCCAGGCTGCGCACACCGGCGCGGGCCGACCTGCGCGGCGCCAACCTCAAGGGCGAGGACCTGTCGGCGCGCGACCTGCAGGAGGTCGACCTGACCGGCGCCGACCTGACCGACGCCACGCTGGCCGGCACCAACCTGTCCCGTGCCGTGCTGCGCGACGCCAAGCTGGTGGGCGCGCGGCTCGACGGGGCCCGGCTGACCGGCGCCGACCTGCGCGGCGCCGACCTGTCCGGAGCCCGGCTGGCCCGGACCGACCTGAGCGACGTGTCGGCCGAGGGCTCCCGCTGGCACCGCGCCACGCTGATCAACGTGATGGGCACACTGCCGGCGCTGCCGGGCGCGGCCATGGTGCCCGGCCAGCCGGTCGAGACACAGCTCGCCCCGGCCGGGATCGGCGTGCCGTACGGATATCATTTCCAGACCAGCCGCCTGCCCGAGCCCATCGCCTACAGCCCCGACGGGTCGACGATCGCGATCGGCGGCGAGGACGGCAGCGTGCTGCTCTGCGTCGGCGGCGCGCCCGTGCGCACCCTCCAGGGGCATCACGGCCGCGTCTACGCCGTGTCGTTCGCCGGCGACCTGCTGGCCACCGGCGCGAGCGACGGAACCGTGCTGCTGTGGCACTCCCTCACCGGCGAGCGGCTGCGGCGGCTGTCCGGCCATCCCGACGGCGTCTGGCCCGTACGACTCAGCCCCGGCGCCGATCTGGTGGCGGCGGGCGGCGGCGACGGCGTGGTCCGCCTGTGGGAGACGGCCACCGGGCGGCAGGTCCACCAGCTCACCGGTCACCAGGAGCCCGTCTACACGGCCTCGTTCGGCCCCTCCGTGCTGGTGACGGGCGACTCGGCGGGCATGGTGCGGATCTGGGACCTCACCTCGGGTGCGGTGATCGGCACCCTCGACGGGCATCGCGGCTCGGTCTACCGCGCCGTGCACAGCCCCGACGGGGCGCTGCTGGCCACCGGCGACGAGGCCGGCACCGTACGCGTGTGGGACACCACGTCATGGACGCTGCGCCATGAGCTGACCGGCCACACCGGCGGCATCTACTGCGTGACCTTCTCCCCCGACGGCTCCGCGCTGGCGACCGGCGACACGGCCGGCACCGTACGGCTCTGGGACCCGGTCGCCGGCCGGGCACGCGGCATACACACCGCCCACGACGCGACGATCTACCAGGTGACGTTCAGCCCCGACGGCCGCAAGCTCGCCAGCGGCGACCGCAACGGCATCGTCCGGCTGCAGGAGGTGGGCGGCACGGCGCGGGTCGAGCTGACCGGCCACCGCAGCTCGGTGTGGCCGTTCGCGTTCCGCCCCGACGGTGACCAACTGGCCACCAGCAGCAACGACGGCACGGTCCGGCTGTGGGACCCGGTGACCGGGCAGTGCCAGCGGGTGCTGCGCGGCCACGGCCGGCGCATCTCCTCGGTACGGTTCAGCGCCGACGGCTCGATGCTGGCGACCAGCGGCAACGACGGCGTCGTCCGGGTGTGGGAGCCGCGCACCGGGCGACGGTTGCGCGAGTTCACCGGAACGGCCGACCGGCTCATCTCCGCCGTGTTCTCCCCTGCCGGGCCGGTGCTCGCCACCTCCAGCAACGACGGCGGCGTGCACTTCTGGAACGCCACCACGGGCGACTACGAGCGTGAGCTCAACGCCGAGACCGAGCATGTGTGGGCCGAGACGTTCAGCCCCGACGGCGCCCTGCTGGCCACGGCCAACGACGACGACAGCGTGCGGGTCTGGTATCGCGCGACGGGCCGCCTGGTGACCAACCTGGCCGACCACCGCGGCCGGGTCCGCTCGATAGCGTTCAGCCCCGACGGCCGCTACCTGGCGACGGGCTGCGACGACCGGCTGGTCCGCATCTGGCACGTCGAGTCAGGCGGCCGGGTGGCGACGCTCGACGGCCACACCGACCGGGTCTACTCGGTGGTGTTCTCCCCGTCGGGCCGCCGGCTGGCGAGCGCGAGCAACGACGGACGGGCCATGGTGTGGGAGCTGCGCCCCGGCCAGCCGTGGCAGCCGGTGCTCAGGCACACGCTCACCCAGCACACCGGACGGTTGTGGAGCGTGGCGTTCAACGCCGCCGGCGACCGCCTGGCCACGGGCGGCGACGACCTGACCGTGCGGGTGTGGGACTCGGAGACCGGCCGGTTGCTGCACACGCTGGCGGGGCACGCCCGCCGGGTGTGGTCGGTGGCCTACAGCCCCACGTCCGACCTGCTGGCCAGCGCCGGAGACGACGGGGTGGTGATCCTCTGGGAGGGCTCGACCCGCCGGGCGACGCTGCTGGGGCTGCCGGAGGGCTGGGCCGCGCTGTCGCCTGACGGGCGCTACAAGGTGCAGGGCGAGCTGGCGGGACAGTTCTGGCACGTCATCGGGATGTCCAGGTTCGAGCTGGGCGAGCTGGATCCGCACCTGCCGGGGGTGCGCCAGGTGCCGCTGGAGGCACCCTTCTGATCACCTGCGGCGACCGGCCCCGCGTGGCGCCGCCCAGTGCGCGGGGCGCGTGAGGGTGTCCGGCACTCTCGTGGCCGTGTCGCCCCTGGCCGCGTTGAGCTGCGACTGGGTGACGAAGATGGCCCCGGTGAGGTCGGCCCCGCCGAGGTCGGCGCCCCGCAGGTCGGCTCCGATGAGATCGGCCGTCCGCAGGTCGGCCCGCCTCAGGTCGGCTCCGATGAGGTAGGCGCCTCTCAGGTTGGCCGCCCTCAGGTCGGCGCCGCCGAGCTTGGCGCCGATGAGGTCGGCTCCACGCCGGTCCTTGCGCCGCGGGATCTCACCGCGCACCAGCTCGCTCGTACGCAGCAACAGGGTGTTGACCTGCTGCCGGTGCGCCGCCACGTCCAGCTCCACGAGGGCGCCGGGGTCGCGGAGGGTGAGGCGCTCGGTCTCATCGAGCGCGAGGCGGAGCTCGTCGTGGATCGGGCGTGCCCGCGGGAGCGCCAAGGCCTGCGTGAGGTACCACAGCAGCTCGTGCAGCTGCCGCATGATCGGGAACACCTCGAACATCCGCTGGGCCGTGTCCGGGGCCCGCCGCCAGTCGTGGCCGCCGAAGGTGACCTGTGAGACCTTCTGGCCCGCGCCGAAGCAGTCGTAGACGGTGCAGCCCGCGAACCCCTGCTGCCGCAGCGTGCCGTGAATGCCGCAGCGGAAGTCGTCACGCAGGTTGTGGCACGGCTGCCCGGCGTCCTTGCCGACCGCGAAGTCGGCCGACGCCGCGAAGGGCAGCGCCACGCAGCACAGCCCGAAACAACTGCCGCAGTCGGCGCGCAACTCCCGCCCGTCGGTCATGCACACGTCCGCCACACTCCTCCTCACGTGCTGATGAACCCGGCCGATCCTATCCCCGGCGCGGTGCCCGCTCTCCTCATCCGAGATCGTCTCTCTCCCGGGCACCGATCCCGAGCCGCGCCCGGAGCGCCCGTACGCTGGCGGCGAGCTGCTCGGCGTCCAGTCTCGTGGAGAGCCGCGCCACGAGCCGGCCGAAGGGGTCCTGGGATCGCGAGCTGCCACGAATCCGTCCGCTCACGGAGCGCCTCCTGCCGTGCCTGGGCGGGACAACCAGCCGGGCTCGGGCCGGCGACGGGACCGGTAGGCCCTGCTGATCGCCTCGTGAGCCCGCTCGGCGCCGTCGGGAGTGATCTTGTAGGAGCGGCGGCGCGGCCGGGCTCAGCCTCGGGCCCCTGCCTCTCGGCGTGATACGGGGCGGGTCAGCCTCGGGCGGCGCGGCTTCGCAGGTCATCCCAGACCTCGTCGACCCTGGCGTCGAGGTCGTCCAGCGAGCCGTCGTTGTCGATGACGATGTCGGCGATCTTGAGGCGGTCCTCGCGGCCGGCCTGGGCGGCGATGCGGGCCTTGGCGTCGTGCTCGGCCATGCCGCGGTGCTCGGCCAGCCGGGCCAGGCGCGTCTCGTCGGAGGAGTCGACGACCACGACCACGTCGTACATGGGGGCCAGGCCGTTCTCTGCCAGCAGCGGCACGTCGTAGACCACGATCGCGTCGGCGGCGGCCTGCGCCTGCAGCTCGGCGACCCGCTCCCCCACCAGCGGATGGACGATGGCGTTGAGCGAGGCGAGCTTGTCCGGGTCGGCGAAGACGATGCCGCCGAGCTTCTCCCGGTTGAGCGAGCCGTCGGGGCGCAGCACCTCGGCGCCGAAGGCCGCCACCACCCTCGCCAGCCCGGGGGTGCCGGGCTCGACCACCTCGCGGGCGATCCTGTCGGCGTCGATCACGACGGCGCCCTTGGACGCGAGCCGCCTGGAGACCTCGCTCTTGCCCGACCCGATGCCGCCGGTGAGACCAATCATCAGCACGCGGCCAGCCTAGCCGCGCGGGGCGTGGGGCGGCAGTGCGGGGATCTGCTCTCTGCGCAGGTGGACGAGCGTCAGGTGCTCGTCCATGCGTTCGCGATGGGTCTCACGGTAGCCGAGGCGCCGGTAGAGCCGCAGGTTGCCTGCGGACAGGTGTCCGGTGAACAGGTCGAACGTGGTCGCCGCCGGCATCTGCTCGTGCAGCGCGCCGAGCAGCGCCGTGCCGAGCCCGTGGCCCTGCCGGTCGGGCGCGACGACCAGCCTGCCCACCAGGCAGGTCGTGCCGGACGGCCGGCCGCGCACGGCGCCGATGATCCGGCCGGCGTCGACCGCCTTGAGCACGATCCCGCCCTCGACGGCCTTGCGGACCTGCTCGACGGACTCCACCAGCGGCGGGATGAACGGGTCGCCGTAGAGCTGCGCCTCGCTCACGTAGGCCGCCCGCTGGACGGTGAGGATCTCGCCCGCGTCGGCGGTCAGCGCCCGCTCGATGTCCACCCGCAGCACCCTACGCCAGCCCGGACGACCACCGCCAACGGGCCATCTGCCGGCCCCGGCGGCCGGAACGCGGAGAAGCCCCGCACGAACCCGTGCGGGGCTTCTCCGGACTGTCTTCTTGTTCCCTTTAGCTCTGACCGCCGGCGAGCTTCTCGCGCAGAGCCGCGAGAGCCTCGTCGGAGGCGAGAGCGCCGCTGGCCGGAGCCGACGACGAGGAGGAGGAGCCGCCGCTCGACTGCGGCTGCGTCTCGCCGGAGTAGGTCGAGGGAGCGGCCTCGCCGGCCTCCGCCTCGGCCTTGCGGGCCTCCTCGATCTGCTTCTTGTGCGCCTCGAAGCGAGTCTGGGCCTCGGCGTACTGCCGCTCCCACTCCTCACGCTGCTTGTCGAAGCCCTCGAGCCACTCCCCGGTCTCCGGGTCGAAGCCCTCCGGGTAGATGTAGTTGCCCTGGTCGTCGTAGGTCGCCGCCATGCCGTAGAGCGTGGGGTCGAACTCGACCTCGGTGCCGACACCCTCGTTGGCCTGCTTCAGCGAGAGGCTGATGCGACGGCGGTCGAGGTCGATGTCGATGATCTTGACGAAGATCTCGTCGCCGACCTGGACGACCTGCTCCGGGATCTCCACGTGGCGCTCGGCCAGCTCGGAGATGTGGACCAGACCCTCGATGCCCTCCTCGACCCGGACGAACGCACCGAACGGCACCAGCTTGGTGACGCGGCCGGGCACGACCTGGCCGATCTGGTGGGTGCGGGCGAACTGCTGCCACGGGTCTTCCTGGGTGGCCTTGAGCGACAGGGAGACGCGCTCGCGCTCCATGTCGACGTCGAGGACCTCGACCGTGACCTCCTGGCCGACCTCGACGACCTCGGACGGGTGGTCGATGTGCTTCCAGGACAGCTCGGACACGTGGACCAGGCCGTCGACGCCGCCGAGGTCCACGAACGCGCCGAAGTTGACGATCGAGGAGACGACGCCCTTGCGGACCTGACCCTTCTGCAGGGTGTTGAGGAACGTCTGGCGAACCTCGGACTGCGTCTGCTCAAGCCAGGCGCGGCGCGACAGGACCACGTTGTTGCGGTTCTTGTCGAGCTCGATGATCTTCGCCTCGAGCTCGCGGCCGACGTAGGGCTGCAGGTCGCGGACGCGGCGCATCTCGACCAGGGACGCCGGGAGGAAGCCACGGAGGCCGATGTCGAGGATGAGACCACCCTTGACGACCTCGATGACGGTGCCGGTGACGATGCCGTCCTCGTCCTTGATCTTCTCGATCGTGCCCCAGGCGCGCTCGTACTGGGCGCGCTTCTTGGACAGGATCAGCCGGCCCTCCTTGTCCTCCTTCTGGAGAACCAGGGCTTCGACGTGCTCGCCGACCTCCACGACGTCAGCGGGATCGACATCGTGCTTGATCGACAGCTCACGCGAGGGAATGACTCCCTCGGTCTTGTAGCCGATATCGAGAAGAACCTCGTCTCGATCGACCTTGACGACGGTGCCCTCGACGATGTCGCCGTCGTTGAAGTACTTGATGGTCTCGTCGATCGCTGCGAGGAAGGCTTCCTCGGACCCGATGTCGTTGACCGCTACCTGCGGGGTGCTCGAGGTTGCCTCAGTGCTGGACGTCATGTGTGGAATTGCTCCGAACGCGGACAGGATGTCGATGTGGCGGACGCGCGGCAGGCCCTCTTCCGCATCAAGCCGAGGAGTTACGACATCGACGTGACCGAGCGCGAGCCCGCTCCGTCTGAGGCGCGCGCGAGCCCACAGCGCAGCGATCAGCATATGAGACCTAGGGCGCGGGGTCAATCCAGGCCACACATGCGCACCGATTCAGTAGGCGATGACCTGACCATGCCGCTTGGGGGCGATATTACCGCGAA
This sequence comes from Nonomuraea sp. CX421, assembly GCF_059358955.1. Lineage (NCBI taxonomy): Bacteria > Bacillati > Actinomycetota > Actinomycetes > Streptosporangiales > Streptosporangiaceae > Nonomuraea > Nonomuraea sp. CX421. Next base: position 12,887 of record NZ_JCADBK010000017.1, read on the forward strand.
GTCGCCGTGGCACGGAGATCCGATCCGGGTCGCCGTCGGACACGTAGCGCCTACCGGGATGGCGGTCGAGCCACTCCAGCCAGTACTGCGAACACCAGGTGCGGCATTCGCCCTTCTTGCCGTTGCTCTGGATCCGCTGGATCGCGCCGCGGTCGAAATTTTTCGCGTATGGCGAAACCGACGGCTCGGCTCCGGCCAGGAAGACCCCGTCGAAGTCGTAGGCCGTGCCGTCCCAGCGGCCGGCGCGGGCCAGCTTCTTGGGCCTCGGCAGGATCCCGTACGGCAGGGCCATGGTCGTGGACGGCCTGCCCCCCAGCCTGTGCAGCAGACGTTCGAGCCGGGCGATCTGCTCGCGGACCTTCTTCTTCGGCACGGCGGCCAGGTTGGCGTGCGACCAGGTGTGGTTGGCCACCTCGAAGCCGTGGTCGGTCAGCCAGCGCACGGCCGCGGCCTGCTGCCCCGCGTCGCGCAGCCCGAACGGCTCGCGGTTGACCCAGAACGTGGCCACGGGCCGGAACGACGGGTATCTCCTGGCCACATCGAGGATCATGCCGACCGCCGTGTCAGGACGGGGATTGCCGCTCGCGTCGAGCCCGAAGTGGCTCTCGTGCCCGTCGTCGAAGGTCAGCACGACGGGGAACTTGCCGGCCGGGACCCGGACGTCGCCGGTGGCGAACTCGCCGGCGGTGATCGGCGCGTAGCCGCGCTTGGCGAGCCGTTCGAGCTCCCGCTTGAACTGTTCGGGCGTGCGGTCGATGGAGGCATGGCGTTTCTTCAGGATCCGGTGGTACATCAGGACCGGCACCAGGCCGGCCTCGTTGGCCTTGACCTGGCGGGCGAACTCGGGGGTGGCCACCACGCCCGGCGGCCGGTCGTCGATGGGCGGTTGCGACGGCTGCGACGCCGACGGCTGCGGCTGCGCCGTGGCCGCGGTGTGCCCTCGGGCGGGCGCCTGCCCGGAGGAGGGGATCACCATCAGCCCGATGATCGCGAGAATCACCACCACGATGTTGGCCATGCCGATGATGCGCGTGGGGGACGCTGATAACCGCACAGAACTCCCGTACCGTTCGGGTGGAATCGGCCTTACAGCCTAGTCCAGACCCGATCAGCCGGGCGCGGCGGCGATCTCCGCGCCCGACCGGAACGGCCTCAGTGGCCGGCGTCCTCCCACGTGCGGCCGACGCCGACCGAGACCTCCAGCGGCACCCGCAGGTGGTAGGCGGCGTTCATCTGGTCGCACACGAGCCGCGTGAGCGGGTCGAGCTCGCCCGGTGCCACCTCGAACACCAGCTCGTCGTGGACCTGCAGCAGTATCCGGGAGGAGAGCCCCGCCTCGCCGATGGCCTGCCGGACGTGGAGCATGGCGACCTTGATGATGTCGGCCGCCGACCCCTGGATGGGGGCGTTGAGCGCCATCCGCTCGGCCATCTCGCGCCGCTGCCGGTTGTCGCTGGTCAGGTCGGGCAGGTAGCGGCGGCGACCCATGATGGTCTCGGTGTAGCCGTCGGTGCGCGCCTGCCGGACGATGTCGTGCAGGAAGTCGCGGACCCCGCCGAACTCCTGGAAGTACTCCTCCTTCAGCGCCCGCGCCTCGGCCACCGGGATGTTGAGCTGGCCGGACAGCCCGAAGTCGGACAGGCCGTAGGCCAGGCCGTAGTTCATCGCCTTGATGCGGGCGCGCAGCTCGCCGTCGATCTGCTCGGGCGGCAGGTTGAACACCCTGGCCGCGGTCGCCCGGTGGAAGTCGTGGCCCGACTCGAACGCCTCGATCAGCGACTCGTCGCCCGACAGGTGGGCCATGATGCGCAGCTCGATCTGGCTGTAGTCGGCGGTGAGGAGCGTCTCGTAGCCCTCGCCGACCACGAAGCCCTGCCGGATGCGGCGGCCCTCGGCGGTGCGGATCGGGATGTTCTGCAGGTTGGGCTTCTCCGACGACAGCCGGCCCGTCGCGGCGATGATCTGGTTGAAGGTCGTGTGCACGCGCCCGTCGTCGGCGATCTCCTTGATCAGACCCTCGACCGTGGTGCGCAGCCGGGTCTGGTCGCGATGCCGCAGCATGATCACCGGGAGCTCGTGGTCGGTCTGCGTGGCCAGCCAGGCCAGCTGGTCGGCGTCGGTGCTGTAGCCGGTCTTGATCTTCTTGGTCTTCGGCAGCGCCAGCCTGCCGAACAGGATCTCCTGCAGTTGCTTGGGCGAGCCGAGGTTGAACTGCTCGCCGACCGCCCGGTGCGCCTCCTCCACCGCGTGCTTGACCGCGGCGCCGAACTCGGCCTCCAGCGCGGCGAAGTATTCGCCGTCGACGGCGATGCCGGCCCGCTCCATCTCGGCCAGCACGCTCAGCAGCGGCAGCTCCACGTCGGTGAGCAACTGGGTGCCGCCGCGGCCGGCCAGGAAGCCCTCCAGCGCCTCGGCCAGCTCCAGCACGGCGTGGGCACGCAGCGCGAGGTCCTTGGCCGGGGCGTCGTCGTCGTCGCCGAACAGCGCGGCCTGCCCGTCGGACTCCTGCTCGGCGCGCAGGTCGCGGTTGAGATAGCGCCTGGCCAGGTCTTCGAGCGTGAACGTGCGCTGGCCCGGCATCGCCAGGTAGGCGGCCAGCGCGGTGTCGCAGGACAACCCGCGCAGGGTCATGCCCTGCGCCCACAGGGCGAGGATCGGCCCCTTGGCGTCGTGCACGGCCTTGAGCCTGGAGTCGTCGGCGAGCCAGGCGCGCAGCGCCGCCTCGTCGGCCTCGGTGAGCTTGGCGGGATCGATGTGGGCCGCGGTGCCGTCGGGCGAGGCGATGGCGATGGCGTCGATGCGGCCGGTGCCGCTGCCGTAGGCGCCCTTGAAGGCGAGGCCCGCGCGGCCGGCCGGCAGCGCGTCCAGCCAGCCGGCCACGCGGTCGGGCCCGAGGATGACGGTCTCGACCTCGAAGCCCAGCTCGGGCTCCTGCTCGCCGGTGCCGAGCGTCTTGAACACCCGCTCGCGCAGCTCGCCACGGATCTGCAGGGTGTCGAAGAGCTTGTTGATCTCCTCGCGCTCCCAGCCGCCCTGCTTGAGGTCGGCCAGATCGACGTCGAGCGCGACGTCGCGGAGCAGCTCGGTGAGCCGGCGGTTCATCAGCACCTGGGCGACGTGGTCGCGCAGCTTGTCGCCGACCTTGCCCTTGACCTCGTCGACCCGGTCGACCAGCGCGGTCAGCGAGCCGAACTCGCGCACCCACTTGGCGGCGGTCTTCTCGCCCACGCCGGGGATGCTCAGCAGGTTGTCGCTGGGGTCGCCGCGCAGCGCGGCGAAGTCGGGATACTGCTGGGGGGTCAGGCCGTACTTCTCCTGGACCGCCTCGGGGGTGAAGCGCGTCATGTCGCTGATGCCGCGGCGCGTCATCAGCACCGTGACGTGCTCGTCGACCAGTTGCAGCGCGTCGCGGTCGCCGGTGACGATCAGCACGTCCATGCCCTCGGCGGAGGCGCGCGTGGCCAGCGTGGCGATCAGGTCGTCGGCCTCGAAGCCCGGCTTGGACAGGTGCGGGATGCGCAGCGTGCCGAGCAGCTCGTAGATCAGCTGCATCTGGCCGCGGAAGTCCTCGGGCGTCTCGCTGCGGTTGGCCTTGTAGTCGGCGTACTCCTCGTGCCGGAACGTCGGCTCCGAGCGGTCGAAGGCGACCGCCACGTGCGAGGGCCGCTCGTCGCGCAGGATGTTGGTCAGCATCGAGGTGAACCCGTAGACCGCCTCGGTGTGCTGACCGTCGGTGGTCATCAGGTTGGCGTCCTTGAGCGCGTAGAACGCACGGTAGGCCAGGGAATGCCCGTCGAGCAGCAGCAGGCACGGGCGGCTGGGGGTCACTTCACTCTTCGGCACACCAGCAGCCTAGTCTGCGACTACGACAGAAAACCCGAGCTCGAACGTCTGGAGGCATCCCCTTGACACAGACCGATCCCACAGAACTCACCGCGTACGCCGCCGTGCACGCGGGCACCCTCGCCGAGCGCATCGGCGTGGAGTTCCTTGAGATCAGCGCCGAGCGGGTGGTGGGGCGGATGCCGGTCGAGGGCAACACCCAGCCGTACGGCCTGCTGCACGGCGGCGCCTCGGTGGCCCTGGCCGAGACGCTCGGCTCGGTGGGGGCCGCGGTCCACGCGGGGCCCGAGCGCGTCGCCGTGGGCATCGAGATCAACGCGACCCACCACCGCTCGGCGACCTCGGGGCACGTGACCGGCGTGGCCACCCGGCTGCACGGCGGCCGCACGCTGGCCAGCTACGAGATCGAGATCCTCGACGAGCAGGGACGACGCGTCTGCACGTCCCGGCTGACCTGCATGCTGCGTGATCGCTGAACGCCACGCGACTTCCGTGCGCCCTTTGCACACGCACCCCACGGCTCGCTACGGTTGTCCGAGCAGAGCCCGCGGGGGGGCCGAGTAGATAACGTGTGAGGCCGGGGAAGCCTTGCATGGTCCCAAAGGCCACCCCTCGGGCTCTTTCGCGTTCCGATCGGCATTCGTTCATGTTCGCCCGATCTCACACCAGGCGTATCCGGTTATTTAGCCCCTGACCTGCGCCTTGCCACCTCACATCAGTGACACACGCATGTCACTAATTGGTGACGAACGATACTGAACCGGGCGTTCGCGGAATAGGCTCCCGCCAGCATCCAGATGTGCCTGCGATGCCCGCGTGTTCAAGCTGGAGGGGCAACCCCCCGTTGACCTACTGAGGGAGCACCATTGCGCAGAGCCGTGATCGCGTTCACGGCCTTCCTGAGTGGACTCGTTCTCCTGCTTCTCTCCGCGCCCGCCTACGCGGCGGCACCGGAACAGAGCCTGAGAGGGACACTCACGTACCAAGGCCAGCCAGTGAACGGCGTGAAAATCGTCGTGACCACAGAGAGCGGACAACCCGTCGCGGAGGTCACCAGTAACGCCCAGGGCACGTGGCAGGTCCCCGTCGACAAGCCGGGGAAATACAAGGTCACACTGGATGTCAGCACTCTTCCCCAGGACACCGAGGTCCGGGGTGGCAACAACGTCCGCAACCCGACGGTCTTCGAGGGCAACCCCGCCGCGGTGCTCTTCGCTCTGCAGGCCAAGGGCGGCGCCGGCCCCGGAGGCGAGAACGACACCACCGGGCAGAGCACCTTCTGGGACCAGGCGGCCCAGCTCACCTTCGAGGGCCTCAACCTCGGCCTCATCATCGCGCTCGCCGCGCTCGGCCTCTCGCTCATCTACGGCACCACCGGCCTGACCAACTTCGCCCACGGCGAGCTGGTCACCCTGGGCGCCCTGCTCGCCTACGCCTTCAACTCGGGCATCGGCCTGCACCTCATCCCCGCGGCCCTGATCGCGGTGATCCTGGCCGGCGGGCTCGGCTACGCGCAGGACAGGTTCTTCTGGGGCCAGCTGCGCAGACGGGGCACCGGCATCATCGCCATGATGATCGTCTCGATCGGTGTGGCGATCTTCCTCAGATACCTCTTCCTCATCCTCTTCGGCGGTGAGAGCCAGTCCTACCTGCAGTACACCGCCCAGCCGGGCATCCAGATCGGGCCCATCTCCGCCGCGCCGAAGAACTTCGTCGCCATGGGCATCGAGCTGTTGGTCCTCGTCATCGTCGGCCTCGCGCTGATGCGCACCCGCACCGGCAAGGCGGCCCGCGCCGTGGCCGACAACCCGGCCCTCGCCTCCTCCTCCGGCATCAACGTCGACCGGGTCATCCGCATCATCTGGACCATGGGCGGCGCCATCGCCGCGCTGGCCGGCATCATGCTGGGCCTGTCGCAGAACCTGAAGTTCACCATGGGCCAGGACATCCTGCTGCTCATCTTCGCCGGCGTCACGCTCGGCGGGCTCGGCACCGCGTTCGGCGCGCTCGTCGGCTCGCTCATCGTCGGCCTGTTCATCCAGCTGTCGACACTGTGGGTGCCACCAGAGCTCAAGAGCGTGGGCGCGCTGGCCGTACTCATCATCGTGCTCCTCTTCCGGCCGCAGGGCATCCTGGGCCGCCGCGAGCGGATCGGCTGACGGGGGGAACCATGGACTGGATCACGATCATCTCCACCACCGTCAAGGCGGCCATCGGCGTCGAGACGGTCTGGTACGCACTCGCCGCCATCGGCATCAACATCCACTTCGGCTACACCGGCCTGCTCAACTTCGGCCAGTCGGCCTTCCTGGCCGTCGCCGGCTACGGCCTGGCCGTCACCGTCACCGTGCTCGGACTGCCCTTCTGGGTGGGCATCGGGGTCGGCCTGCTCTCGGCCGTCCTGCTGGCCCTCCTCCTGGGCATCCCCACACTGCGCCTGCGGGCCGACTACCTGGCCATCGTCACCATCGCGGCGGCCGAGATCGTCAGGCTCGTCTTCCGCTCGGTGGCGTTCAAGGACGTCTTCGGCGGCTCCGACGGCCGGCGAGGCTTCTCCGACGGCTTCTACGCCATGAACCCCTTCTCTCCCGGGACGTACGGCTTCGGCTGGCTCAGCTTCAACGAGCGGGTGCTCTGGGTGCTGGTCGTCGGCTGGGCGCTGGTGGCCCTGTCCTGCCTCATCGTCTTCCTGCTCATGAAGAGCCCCTGGGGCCGCGTGCTCAAGGCGATCCGCGAGGACGAGGACGCCGTGCGCGCCCTCGGCAAGAACGTCTTCTCGTACAAGATGCAGTCGCTGATCCTCGGCGGCGTCATCGGCTGCCTCGGCGGCTTCATCTACGGGCTGGCCTACGCCTCGGTGCAGCCCGACATCTTCGGCACCGAGACCACCTTCTTCGCCTACACGATCGTCATCCTCGGCGGCGCCGCCCGCGTGTTCGGCCCCGTCGTCGGCTCGATGATCTTCTGGGTGCTGCTCGTACTGGTCAACGGCGTGCTCAGCGGCGCGGTCGAGTCCGGGCTGATCACCTTCATGGACTCCACGCAGGTCGGCCCGTTCCGCTACCTGCTGGTCGGACTGGGGCTGATCCTCTTGCTCGTCTACCGGCCACAGGGCGTCTTCGGGGACAAGAGGGAGATGGCAATCGATGCACGCTGAGACAACCGCCACCGAACGCAAGGCCGCGGCGCTGGCCGCCTTCAAGGATCTCGCCCGCGACCCCGGCGTGCCCAAGCCCGACCCGATCCTGGTCGTCGACAACGTGGTGCGCCGCTTCGGCGGCCTCACCGCGGTCGAAGTCGAGCACGTCGAGGTCCAGCGCGGCTCCATCACCGCCCTGATCGGCCCCAACGGCGCCGGCAAGACCACGTTCTTCAACCAGCTCACCGGCTTCGACACGGCCGACTCCGGCCAGTGGACGTTCAACGGCCGCAGCATGAACGGCGTGCCCGCCCACAAGGTGGCGCGCGCCGGCATGGTCCGCACCTTCCAGCTCACCAAGGCGCTGTCCAAGCTCACCGTGCTGGAGAACATGCGCCTGGGCGCGCAGGGCCAGAAGGGCGAGAGCTTCTGGCGCGCCCTCCTGCCCGCCTTCTGGAAGGGCCAGGAGGACGCGATCACCGAGCGGGCCGACGAACTGCTGACCAGGTTCAAGCTCGACGCCAAGCGCGGCGACTTCGCCGGCTCGCTCTCCGGCGGCCAGCGCAAGCTGCTGGAAATGGCCCGCGCGCTCATGGTCGAGCCCGAGCTGGTCATGCTCGACGAGCCGATGGCCGGCGTCAACCCGGCGCTGACCCAGTCGCTGCTCGGCCACGTCAAGGACCTGCGCGAGCAGGGCATGACCGTGCTGTTCGTCGAGCACGACATGGACATGGTGCGCGACATCAGCGACTGGGTGATCGTCATGGCCCAGGGCCACGTGATCGCCGAGGGACCCCCCGAGACGATCATGTCCGACGAGCGCGTCATCGACGCCTACCTCGGCGCCCACCACGACGCCCCCCTGTCGGAGAGCGAGCTCGAGGAGCAGCTCCACGAGGCCGAGGCCGCGCTCGAAGCCGAGATCGAGGAGGAGACGCAGAAGTGAACGCCGACCCCGAATCCGCGTCCGCGTCGAAGTCGGCCGTCACCGACCGCAGCGCGCACCTGGCCGGCGCCGAGAGCGCCGTCCTGCGCTGCGACGAGCTGATCGCCGGCTACCTGCCGGGCGTCAACATCCTCAACGGCTCCGACCTGTACGTCGGCGAAGGCGAGCTCATCGGCATCATCGGCCCCAACGGCGCCGGCAAGTCGACGCTGCTCAAGGCGATGTTCGGGCTGGTCAACATCCGCAGCGGCACGGTCGTGCTCAAGGGTGAGGACATCACGAACATGAAGGCGCACTCCCTGGTCTCCCGGGGCGTCGGCTACGTCCCGCAGACCAACAACGTCTTCCCGAGCCTCACCATCGAGGAGAACCTCGAGATGGGCGCCTTCCAGGTGCCGGGCAAGTTCAAGGAACGCTTCGAGTTCGTCGCCGAGCTGTTCCCCGCCCTCAAGGAACGGCGCAAGCAACGCGCCGGCTCCCTGTCGGGCGGCGAGCGGCAGATGGTGGCGATGGCCAGGGCGCTCATGACCGAGCCGTCCGTGCTGCTGCTCGACGAGCCCTCGGCCGGCCTGTCGCCCAAGCTGCAGGACCTGGTGTTCATCCAGGCCCAGCAGATCAACAAGGCCGGCGTGACCGTCATCATGGTGGAGCAGAACGCCAGGCGCTGCCTGCAGATCTGCCACCGCGGCTACGTCCTCGACCAGGGCCGCAACGCCTACACCGGCACCGGCCGCCAGCTGGCCAACGACCCCAAGGTGATCGAGCTCTACCTCGGCACCCTGGCCAAGGCCTGAACCTCATCCCACCGGCGAAGGGGCTCCTCACGGGGCTCCTTCGCCGTTTTAATGGGCGCCGTGAGACGTTTAGCGGCTTTGGCGATCCTGCTCCCCCTGCTGGCCGGCTGCCAGCAGTCCCCGGCCCGCACCGGCCAGTACAGCACCGGCGGCGACCCTGCCGACGATCCCTGCGCGCGGGTGGTCTCCGCCATCGGCTACGCCGACCTCCTGCTGCGCCCACGCGGCGAGGAGGACGACCAGAACTTCGAGAACGCCGTGCTCGGCCGGCTGGCCGAGGCCCGCGGCATCACCCTCCAGTACGGCCCCGCCCTGCCTGACGCCCTCGGCACGGCCGTACAGACCGTCCAGGAGGCGACGGCGGGCCTGGCCAGGGCCGACGTGCCACGCGCGCGTCAGGTGGCGCTCCTGAAGGACTACAGGGCCGCGGCCGACCAGATCAAGGCGGGCTGCGCATAGCGAAAGGGCCCGGTCCGAGGACCGGGCCCTTGCTGCCGAGAACTCCTAGCCGGCGATGTTGCCGGTGCGGTACTCGAGCGCCTTGGTCGGGTACTTGTTGTCGTCGCCGTACTCGTAGATGCCGATCGTGGCGACGGCCGGGTCACCGGCCTCGTTGAACTCGACCGGACCGCTCACGCCGTCGTAGTCGATGTCCTTGCCCGCCTTGATCAGCTCGACGCAGGACTTGAAGTCGTTGCACTTCTCGCCGCCCTTGCTGACCTCGGCCAGCTTCGCGGCGATGTCGGTGCCCGCGTCGCTCTTGGCGGCCTCGGCGGCCAGCGCGATCAGGTTGGCCGCGTCGTAGGACTCGGGCGCGTAGCTCAGGTCCTCGAGCTTGGGGTTGACGGCCTTGAGCTTGGCCTCGAACTCTCCCGTGGCGGCGGCGCCGGGGATGGTGCCCTTGACGCCCTTCAGGGTGCCCTTGGGCATCTTGACGTAGTTGGTGTTGGAGGTGTTGCCGTCGACCATGTACCACTTGTGCTTGTCGGCCGACAGACCCTGCTTGACCAGCTCCTGGACGACCTTGGCGGTCTCCTCGAAGCCGATCAGCACGATGCCCTTCGGGTTCTTCGCCTTGAGCTTCGTGATGTCGGCCGAGAAGTCGGCGGCCTTGGGGTCGTAGTCGATGCGCTCGACGACCTGGCCGCCTCCGGCGGTGACGGTCTCGGAGACCTGGTCGGCCAGGCCGGTGCCGTAGGAGTCCTGCATCGCCATGATGCCGACCGTGTCGTTGCCGTCGGCCACGACGAGGTCACCGAGCACCCGGCCCTGCAGCTTGTCCGGCGGCGAGGTGCGGAAGTAGAGGCCCTTGTCCTCGATCGTGGTGAACTTGTCGGAGGTGTTGGCGGGCGAGAACTGCACCACGCCGGCGCCCGTGATCTTGTCGATCACCGACTCCGACACCGACGACGACGCGGCGCCGATGATGGCGTCGGCCTTCTGGGCCAGCAGCTTGTCCACGGACTGCGACGCGATGTTCGTCGTCGTGTCACCCGAGTCGGTGTGAATGTTGACGACCGGCTTGCCGAGCACGCCACCGGCCTCGTTGATCTCCTTGACCGCCACGTCCACACCGGCGATCTCGGGCGGGCCGAGGAAGGCCAGCGAACCGGTCTGAGGAAGCAGTGTGCCGAGGGTCAGCGTGCCGTCACCCTTGGCCGCGGGAGCCGCCGATGATGGCGCCGCCGAATCGGATGGTTGGGTGGCGGTGTCACTGCCACCACCGCAAGCTGTCAGAGCGAGGCTGGTGGCAGCCACGACAGCAAGCGCCCGCCCCACGGGAGCAATGCGGATCATGAAGCGTCTCCTTCATCTCCAGGCCGGGATCCGGCGACACCGCCGACGTTCCCGAACGAATGACGGAAACGTACAAAACTGCTGGGTACTCCAACCAGATGCCGGTACGAACTGTCGGCACTTGGATGCGGAGTCGTAATCAGTCCTCAACTTACGAGAGCTGCACATGCGTGCCTAATGTGCCTTGAGTGAAGCGCACCACGGCACTCGTCGCCTCCGCCGTCCTCCTTTCCGGATGCGCGGCGGCCCAGCAACCCGTCCAGCCCTCCACGGAGCCCCCCGCAGGCGTCAGCGTCTCACTCGGGCAATGGCGCTCCGACGAGGCCGTCCACAGGCTCCAGGTGGCCGTCCGCAACACCACGGACACCCCCGTCTACTTCTCCGACCTGCAACTCGTCACCCCCGATTTCGCCACAGTCCCGCCCGAGCCCGCCGACGCCACCATCAAGCGCACCCAACGCACCGACCTGCCCATCCCGTTCGGCGCCGCCGCCTGCCCCCCCGACGGCCTGCCCGCCGGCTCGCGGCCCGCCACCGTCGTGGCCCGCCTCCGCACCGGCTCCGAACCGCTACGCAAGGTCGTCTTCGCGTTACCAGCCTCCGACCCGCTGCTCAGCAGGCTGCTGCGCGACGAATGCTCGGAACACCTCATCAAGCAGGCCGCGGACATCTCCTTCGGCCCCACCTGGACACGGGACGGCAAGAAGACGCGGGCCACCCTCGTGCTCAGCCGCCGCGGCACCGGCACGGTCACCGTCAACTCGATCGACGGCACCAGCCACTACATCATCGCCCCCGAACGCGAACGGCGCCCCCTCATCACCCTGGACGCGAACGCCCAGCGAACGGAGACGCCGGTCGTGATCACCCCCGGCCGCTGCGACCCGCACGCGTTCGCCGAGGCCAAGAAGGCGTTCCTGTTCCCCGTACGGGCCACCGTCGACGGAGGCGAGGAACGCGTCATCATCGTGCAGCCGCCCAAGCCGCAGCAGGACCGCCTCATCCACTTCGCGCTGGAGGTGTGCGGCCTGGACGGCTGAGACTCAACCCTCGATGTTGCCGGTGCGGTACTCCAGGGCCTTGGCCGCGTAGGTGTTCTTCTCGGAGTACTCGTAGATGCCGATCGTGGCCACGGCCGGGTCGCCGGCCTCGTTGAACTCGACCGGACCGCTCACGCCGTCGTAGTCGATGTCCTTGCCCGCCTTGATCAGCTCGGCGCAGGACGGGAAGTCGTTGCACTTCTCGCCGCCCTTGCTGACCTCGGCCAGCTTCGCGGCGATGTCGGTGCCCGCGTCGCTCTTGGCGGCCTCGGCCGCCAGGGCGATCAGGTTGGCCGCGTCGTACGCCTCCGCGGCGTAGGTGAAGTCGTTGAGGTCGGCGTCGACTCCCTTGAGCTTCTCGATGAACGCCTCGGGCGCGGCCGCCCCCGGAATCGTGCCCTTGACGCCCGTCAGCGTGCCCTTGGGCATCTTGGTGTACGCCGTGTTGGACATGTTGCCGTCGACCATGTACCACTTGACCTTGTCGGTCGTGAGGCTCTGCTTGACCAGCTCCTGCACCACCTTGGCGGTCTCCTCGAACCCGATCAGCACGACGGCCTTCGGGTTCTTGGCCTTGACCTTGGCCACGTCGGCCGAGAAGTCGGCCGCCTTCGGGTCGTAGTCGACCCGCTCCACGACCTGCGCCCCGGCCTCCTCGGCCGTCTTGGTGACCTGGTCGGCCAGCCCGGTGCCGTAGGAGTCCTGCATCGCCAGGATCGCGATCGTGTCGTTGCCGTCGGCCGCGACGAGGTCGCCCAGCACCCGGCCCTGCAGCTTGTCCGGCGGAGCCGTACGGAAGTAGAGGCCGTCGTCCTCGATCGTGGTGAACTTGTCGGAGGTGTTGGCGGGCGAGAACTGCACCACGCCGGCGCCCGTGATCTTGTCGATCACCGACTCCGACACCGACGACGACGCGGCGCCGATGATGGCGTCGGCCTGCTGCGTCAGCAGCTTGTCCACGGACTGGGCCGCGATGTTCGTCGTCGTGTCACCCGAGTCGCTGTGGATCTTCGTGACCGGCTTGCCGAGCACGCCACCGGCCTCGTTGATCTCCTTGACCGCCAGGTCCACACCGGCGAACTCGGGCGGCCCCAGGAACGCCAGTGAGCCGGTCTGCGGCAACAGCGTGCCGAGCGTCAGCGTGCCGTCACCCTTCGCCGCCGGAGCCGCCGAGGACGGCGCGGCGGCGGACTCGGTCGCGGGCGAGGCCGTGTCGCCACCGCCACCACAGGCGGTCAGAGCCAGGCACGCCGCGGCGGCGGCGGCCAGCACGCGCCCGGACGGAGCAATGCGGATCATCAATGAACTCCCTTATTCCGGCACGGGAACGATCTCCCGCGCCGCGTTTTCCAAGCTCAGCATGCCTGGCCGGGAGAACGATTGGGGCTTTTGTCCGACTTTTATGCTGATTCGTAATGTCCCAAACAGGACGACGGAACGCTCCAAACGGTCACCGCACAGCCCGAACCCGGCGCCGCCGCACTCGCTCAGCCGCGCTCGCCGGCGTCGTCGATGACGATCTGGGCCACCTCGCGCATGCTCAGCCGGCGGTCCATCGACGCCTTCTGGATCCACCTGAACGCCTGCGGCTCACTCCAGCCGTGCCCCGTCATCAACAGCCCCTTGGCCCGCTCGACCAGCTTCCTGGTCTCCAGCCGCTCGGACAGGGTGGAGACCTCCTTGGAGAGCGCCACCATCTCCTCGTGCCTGCTGACCGCCATCTCGATCGCCGGCACCAGGTCGGCCTTGGTGAAGGGCTTGACCAGGTAGGCCATCGCCCCCGCGTCCCTGGCCCGCTCGACCAGGTCACGCTGGGAGAACGCGGTGAGGATGAGACACGGCGCGATCCTGTCGGCCACGATCCGCTCGGCGGCGGAGATGCCGTCGAGCACGGGCATCTTGACGTCGAGGATGACCAGGTCGGGCTTGAGCTCGGCGGCCAGCTGGATCGCCCGCTCACCGTCACCGGCCTCGCCCACGACGACGTAACCGTCCTCCTGGAGCATCTCCTTGAGGTCGAGGCGGATCAGGGCCTCGTCTTCCGCGATCACCACTCGTCGCTGCGTACTCACGAGCAGAAGAGTACAGATGTCCGCTAGATTAGAGCCACGTCGGCACCCCTGGCAGCTCCGTTCCCGCTTGGGCCTGCACGACGGATAGATCCGGACAAGTCCGGATAGATCAGCCGGAATGGTGGAATGGCAGACACTGACGTCTCAAAAGCGTCTGCTCGAAAGAGCGTGCGGGTTCGAATCCCGCTTCCGGCACCTGTGATCGAGCCGAAACTGTCGGTGACGATCGGCATGCTCACCCCATGCATCCTCATGAGACCGTAGATCGCGCCCTTCGACTCTCGGCTCAGGGCCTGCCCGATCGCCAGGTCGCCGCGCTGTGCGGCGTCTCCGCGAGCACGGTCCGGCGATGGCGGACCGACGCCGGGCGCGCCCATGCGACGCCCAATCCCCGGCGCCACAGCTGCCCGCGCTGCCATGGCCGCGACCTCGACGGCGACGCCTACGCCCACCTTCTCGGCCTCTATCTGGGCGACGGGCACCTCGTGCGCTGCCGCAAGCAGGTGTTCCAGCTCTCCCTGTTCTGCGGGGACGCCTGGCCCGGCCTGATCGACGAGGCCGCGGCCGCGATGGCACGGGTGATGCCCACCTCATCCGTGAGCCGCCGGCAGCGCATCGGCTGCACCGAGGTCAAGAGCTACGCCAAGCACTGGCCGTGCCTGTTCCCGCAACACGGGCCAGGTGCCAAACACCGGCGGGCGATCAGGCTCGCCGACTGGCAGCGGGAGATCGTCTCCGCGCACCCGGGGCGGTTCGTCAGGGGGCTGATGCACTCCGACGGCTATCGGGGGATCAACCACGTCCGGCGCGTGCTGCCGAGCGGTGAGCGCTGGTACGCGTACCCGCGCTACCTGTTCAAGAACGAGTCGGCCGACATCCTCGGCCTGTGCGGCGAGGCGCTCGACCTGCTCGACGTCGCCTGGCGCTACAACAAGCGCAACGAGATCTCGGTCGCCGCGGGGAGGCGGTGGAGCGGCTGGACGAGTTCGTCGGGCCGAAATACTGACCTGCGGGCGGGCGGGCGGACATTTTCGGGCAAAGAGATGACAGCGATGTCCGGGTATGCGGCTTATGGCGCAGTATGGCGCGGAGTAGCCGCCGAGAAGATCGGTGAAGTATCGAGGAGAGACACTGGGAGGTGGGCCCCGATGCCGTTGAGCGTGGCAGCGCGTGAAGCGTTCCTGGCCGAGTCGCACATCGCGGCGGTGGCCGTCGACGCGGGCTCCGGGCGCGGGCCGCTCAACGTCCCCGTCTGGTACGACTACAGCCCCGGCGGGGAGGTGCGGTTCCTGACCGACGGCGAGTCACTCAAGGCCCGGCTGATCTTCAAGGCGGGCCGGTTCTCGCTGCTGGCGCAGCGGGCCAGCCCTACCTACCGCTACGTCGCGGTCGAAGGCCCCGTCGTGGCGTCGGCGCCCACCACCCTGGACGAGCTCGCTCAGATCGCGGCCCGCTACCTGCCTCCGGACGCGGTGCCCGGCTACGTGGACAGCTCCGACACGAGGGCACTGGTGACGTTCAGGATGCGGCCGGAGCGGTGGCTGTCGGCCGACCTGGGCGCCCTCTGACCGGCGGCGACCCCTCGTTGACGGTATTTTGGGGCCTGTGACTGCTTTCGATCCCACCGTGACCGGCGCGCACGCCGTCGGACTCGCCACCATCGCCACCGACGGCACCGTGCTCGACACCTGGTTTCCCGCGCCCGAGCTGGGCGACCCGCCCGTCGTCGGCACCGAGCGGCTCGACGCCGCCGAGGCCGGTGAGCTGGCCTCGCTGATCGGCTCCGACCCCGCCAGAGGCGTCGAAACGGTGGCGGTGCGCACCGGCATCGCCAAGCTCTCCGAGGCGCCGGTGGACGCGCACGACGCCTATCTCCGGCTGCACCTGCTCTCCGCCCGTCTGGTCCGGCCGCACGGGCTGAACCTGGACGGCCTGTTCGGGCTGCTGGCGAACGTGGTGTGGACCGACCACGGGCCATGCGCGGTGGAGGGGTTCGAGCGGACCCGCCTCAGGTTGCGCGCCGCCAGGGGCGCGGTGACGGTGTACGGGGTGGACAAGTTCCCGAGGATGGTCGACTACGTGATGCCGTCGGGCGTGCGCGTGGCCGACGCCGACCGGGTGCGTCTCGGCGCGCACCTCGCCTCGGGCACGACGGTGATGCACGAGGGGTTCGTGAACTTCAACGCCGGCACCCTCGGCGCCTCCATGGTCGAGGGCCGCATCTCGGCGGGCGTGGTCGTCGGCGACGGCTCCGACGTGGGCGGCGGCGCCTCGATCATGGGCACGTTGTCGGGCGGCGGCAAGCAGGTCATCTCCATCGGCGAGCGCTGCCTGCTGGGGGCCAACGCCGGGGTGGGCATCTCGCTGGGCGACGACTGCGTGGTGGAGGCCGGCCTGTACGTGACGGCCGGCACGAAGGTGACCCTGCCGGACGGCGCCACGGTCAAGGCCGGGGAGCTGTCGGGCGCCGGCGGATGGTTGTTCCGCCGCAACTCCCAGACGGGCGCCGTCGAGGCGGTGCGCCGCGCTGGGACGGGCATCGAGCTGAACGAGGCCCTGCACCAGAACTGACCCTGTCGGGCCCGGCACCCGCCTGGTGCCGGGCCGGTGTGCCGGGCTCACTGGCGGGCTCAGCTGGCGTGGGAGACCGCGGAGCCGATGGTGTGGACCCGCAGGGCGTTGGTGGAGCCGGGGGTGCCGGGAGGCGAGCCGGCCACGATGACCACCTTGTCGCCCTTCTCCAGCCGTCCGAGGGACAGCAGCGAGGCCTCGACCTGGCGCACCATGTCGTCGGTGTGGTGGACGAACGGCACCTGGAACGTCTCGACCCCCCACGTCAGGGAGAGCTGGCCGCGTACGTGGGCGGCGGAGGTGAACGCGAGCAGCGGGATCGGCGAGCGGTAGCGGGCGAGGCGGCGGGCGGTCTCGCCGGACATCGTGAACGCCACCAGCGCCTTGGCCCCGACGATGGCGCCGACCTCGGCGGCGGCGCGGGCGATGGCGCCGCCGGTGGTCTCGGGCATGCGTTCGAGGGTATGGGTGGCGTGCAGCGAGGCCTTCTCGGCGGCGCAGGCGATGCGGTCCATGGTGGCGACGGACTCGATCGGGTAGTTGCCCACGGAGGTCTCGCCGGACAGCATGACGGCGTCGGCGCCGTCCATGACGGCGTAGGCGACGTCGGAGGCCTCGGCCCGGGTGGGCCGGGGGGCGCTCATCATCGAGTCGAGCATCTGGGTGGCGACGATGACCGGGCGGGCCTTCTCGCGGCAGAGCTCGATGATGCGCCGCTGGACGATCGGCACCTGCTCCAGGGGCAGCTCGACGCCGAGGTCGCCGCGGGCGACCATGATGCCGTCGAAGGCCTCGACGATCTCGGGGAGGCGGTCGACGGCCTGCGGCTTCTCGATCTTGGCGAGCAGCGGGAGGCGGACGGCCTCCTGCTCCATGATGTTGCGCACCACGTCGGCGTCGGAGGGGCGGCGGACGAACGACAGGGCGATCATGTCGCAGCCGGTGCGGAGCGCCCAGCGCAGGTCGGCTTCGTCCTTGTCGGTGAGGGCGGGGGCGCTGACGTTGACGCCGGGCAGGTTGAGGCCCTTGTTGTCGGAGATCATGCCGCCGATGACGACGCGGGTGACGACCCGGTCGCCCTCGACGCGGGTGACCTCGAGCACGAGGCGGCCGTCGTCGACCAGGATGGTGTCGCCGGGGCGGACGTCGCCCGGCAGGCCCTTGTAGGTGGTGGAGACCTGCTCGCGGTCGCCGGGGACGTCCTCGGTGGTGATGGCGAAGACGTCGCCGAATCCGAGTCGTACGGGGCCTTCCTCGAACCTGCCGACGCGGATCTTGGGCCCCTGGAGGTCGGCCAGGATGCCTACGCCCCGGCCGAGGTCGGCCGCCACCTCCCTGACCCGGTCGTACACCTCTCTGTGCAGGTCATGGTTGCCATGGCTGAGGTTGAACCGTGCCACGTCCATGCCCGCGGAGATCAGCTCGCGGAGGCGTTCGGGTGATGAGGTGGCAGGGCCCAGGGTGCAGACGATCTTCGCGCGACGAGTCACAAGTCCTACCTTAATTGGTACAGACCACTTGGCAGTCACTGACGCCGCAGAACGTAGCCGACGTAGGAGAACAACACGACAACGGCGACCGCCAGACGGGCGACGTTCGTGTACGCCTCCGGGTAGACGACGCCTTCGAGGTAGTGGTCGATGAAGCCGGTGGGCGGCAGCCCTTCCAGCCCGGCCTGGCGGCGGGCCCAGTCCTCGACGTACGTGAGGGGGCAGTCGACGCCGGTGACGATCGAGATCAGCCCCCAGCCGACGACCGCGAGGTGAGCCCAGATCGTACGCCGCCAGCGCCAGGCGACGAACCCGCCGAGTGCCAGGTAGGCGAGGAACGCGAAGTGCACCACCATCGCGGCGTCCGCGATGAGGCGATACATCATGGTTTGACGGTAGCCGCCTGCCAGGCGTCCACGATGCCCCTGCCGTAAAATCCGTTCTTGGACGCAGCGCCTTCACAGGTGTGGGTGTCGACCTCCCCGTAGACCTCGTAGGCGTAGGCCCGGGGCGACGGGCACGCCTTCCGCTTGGCCGTCCGGTAGAGGAGCTTCTCGACGGTGGCGGGGGCGAGGGTGACGCCGCCCGTGCCGGGTTTGCCGAAGCGGCTGATCAGGAGGGCGGCGACGCCGGTCGCGTGCGGGGCGGCCATCGAGGTGCCGTCGAGATACTGGTAGTAGGAGCACGTGCCACCGGAGCAGTCGCGGACGACGTCGGCGGTCTTCGGCTTGCCGGAGCGGTCGATCTTGCCGCTGGCGCGGAGCACGGCCTCGGGCGCGGCGGCCAGGATCGACCGGGTGGGCGAGCCGCCCTTGCCATCGAGCGAGTCGCCGCCGGGCGCGGCCAGGTCGGCCTGCTCGACGCCGTAGTCGCTGTAGATGGCCTTGCGCCCGGAGGGGCCGACGGAGGTGATGGAGATGACGCCGTTGGTCTCGGCGGGCACGTTGAGGCAGGAGTTGTCGATCTTGCGGATCCGCTCGGAGCCGCGCGGATAGCCGGGGCTGTCCTTGTCGACGGCGGGTTTGCCGAGGTCGGTGGCGCCGTTGCCGAGCGCGGAGATGAGCGTCACGCCCTTGCCGCGGGCGTAGTCGACGGCCCGCTGCATGCCGGTGATGATGGCCCGCTGTTCGAGGCGTTCCTTCTCGCTGTCGGACTTGTTGCCGGCGCAGTTGAACAGCCAAGGGTCGACGTAGTAGCTCATGTTCACCACGTCGACGCCGATGTCGGCGGCGTAGGCGAGCGCGTCGAGGCTGGGCTTGAGGAAGAAGAAGCCGGAGTCCTGCCCGGCCCGGATGTTGACCAGTTGCACGCCGGGGGCGACGCCGGCGATGCCGATGTTGTTGAGCGGCGAGGCGATCGTGCTGGCCACGTGCGTGCCGTGGCCGTCGTCGTCCTGGTCGACGGGGTCCTTGCAGGTGCTGACCTCGCAGGCGCCGTCGAGGGTGTCGCCGTTCTCGTCCTTCGGCCTGTCGGTGACGAAGTTGCGGCTGAGCTCGCGGTTGAAGTTGGGGGCGATGTCGGGGTGCTTGCCGTCGATGCCGGTGTCGATGACGCCGACGAGCACCTTCCTGTTGCCGGGGACCTTGGTGTTCGCCCGGTCGGCGCCGATCATCTTCATGTCCCACTGGCGGGGGGCGAGCGGTTCGCCGGACGGGTTCGCCCTGGTGATCGACGACTCGTCGGGAAAGGTGCCGGCGACGGGCCGGCCGGCGGCGAAGCCGACGCGCCGGTCCGGCGAGACGCCGACGATGGCTTGGTCGGAGCCGAGGCCGTGCACGAAGGCGTCTCCGTCGCCCTGTGCCATGAGGTAGCCGAGCCTGGTGTCACCGCCGGTGGTCTCACCGCCGGCGCGCCTGACGGCCGCGACCGCCTCGCTCTGCCGGCCGGCGGCGTAGAAGACCAGATACTGGCCGGCGCGCGAGGCGGTCCGGGGCGCGCTCGGCGAGCTCGTCTCGGGGGTGGTGGGCGGGTCGGCCGTGACTCTGCCGGGGGTGCCGGGGGATCCACAGGCGGCCACTGAGACCGCGGTGGCCACGGCCGCCAGGCAGGAGGCGACTCGCCGCATTCTTCCCCCATTCTTCGCGTATCAGCAGAAAATGCATCTTCCCCGCGCCCATCGGGCGATGCAACCGAGAGGCAGACTTACGTTGCAATTTACGGCACAGCTGACAGTTTCCTGACATCGAGGTAGATCATTAGAGGTGCCGTGAAGAGCGGACAAAGCCCCTTCCAGAGCGCTTTTACCTACGCCGCGTCCGGTGTCGCCGGTACGACGACGAACGCCCGCCCGGAGGGACCCCGGGCGGGCGTTCACGGCGGCTCGTCAGACGAGCGGTCGCGCGGTCGGCGGGATCGGGTACGGCAGCGCCGTCTCGCCGGTCAGGTAGCGGTCGACGCCGGAGGCGGCGGCGCGGCCCTCGGCGATGGCCCAGACGATCAGCGACTGGCCGCGGCCCATGTCGCCGGCCGTGAAGACCCCCTCGACCCTGGACATGTACGTCTTGTCGCGCGCGACGTTGCCCCGGGCGTCGTAGAAGCCGTCGCCGGCCGCCTCCGCCAGGTCCTCCAGCAGGGGGCCCTTCTCCGGGCCGAGGAAGCCCATGGAGAGCGTCACCAGCTCCGCGGGGATCTCCCGCTCGGTGCCGGGAACCGGCTTGAAGCCGTTCTGCGGGCCCTCGACGTCGACCAGCCGCAGCGAGCGGACGTTGCCGGACTCGTCGCCGACGAACTCCACGGTCGAGACCGCGTACACCCGCCGGCCGCCGGCGTCCTCCAGCTCCTCGTGCGCGCTCTCCGTCTTGAACAGGATGGGAAACGTCGGCCACGGCTGGCTGCCGGGCCGGGAGGCGGGCGGCTGAGGCATGATCTCCAGCTGGGTGACCGACGCGGCACCCTGCCGGATGGCCGTGCCGATGCAGTCGGCGCCGGTGTCCCCGCCGCCGATCACGACCACGTGCTTGCCCTTGGCCGAGATCGGCGACTCGCGCAGGTCGCCCTCCTGCACCTTGTTCGACAGCGGGAGGTACTCCATCGCCTGGTGGATGCCGCCCAGCTCGCGTCCGGGCACCGGCAGGTCGCGCCACCGGGTGGCGCCACCGGCCAGCACCACGGCGTCGAACCGCTCGCGCAACTCGGCGGCCGTGACGTCGACGCCGGCGTTGACCCCGGTGCGGAACTCGGTGCCCTCGGCCCGCATCTGGGCGAGCCGGCGGTCGATGTGCCGCTTCTCCATCTTGAACTCGGGGATGCCGTAGCGCAGCAGACCGCCGATCCGGTCGGCGCGCTCGAACACCACCACGTCGTGACCGGCCCTGGTGAGCTGCTGCGCCGCGGCGAGCCCGGCGGGCCCGGAGCCGACGACCGCGACCCGCTTGCCGGTCTTGCGGGAGGGCGGCTGCGGCCCGACCCAGCCTTCGGCGAACGCGCGGTCGATGATCTCCACCTCGACCCGCTTGATCGCCACCGGGTCGGAGTTGATGCCCAGCACGCACGCCGCCTCGCACGGAGCCGGGCAGAGCCTGCCGGTGAACTCGGGGAAGTTGTTCGTGGCGTGCAGCCGCTCGATCGCCTCGCGCCAGTCGGTGCGGTAGACGAGGTCGTTCCACTCGGGGATGAGGTTGCCCAGCGGGCAGCCGTTGTGGCAGAACGGGATGCCGCAGTCCATGCAGCGGGCCGCCTGCCTGGTCAGCTTGTCCGGCGAGAAGTCCTGGTAGACCTCGCGCCAGTCGCCGATGCGGACGTCAACGGGGCGGCGTGCGGGCAGCTCCCGGTCGTGCGTGAGAAAACCCTTGGGGTCAGCCATCGGATACGCCTCCCTTGTCGCTGAAGATGCCTGTCGCCGCCGGGACGGGCCGCCCGTCGAGGCGCGGCCGGTCGCGGCGGGTCATGACTGGACCGCGGCCGCCATGACGGCCTCGTCGATGTCGCGGCCTTCGAGGCGGGCCGCCTCGGCCGCCCGCAGCACGCGCTGGTAGTCGGTCGGCATGATCTTGCCGAACCGGCCGAGCGCGGCGTGCCAGTCGGCCAGGAGCTCCTTGGCCACCGGCGAGCCGGTCTCGGCGAAGTGCTTCTCGACCGTCTCGCGCAGGAACTCGCCGTCCTCCTCGGTGAGCTCCTCGATGGCGACCATCTCGCGGTTGACGCGTTCGGGCCTGAGGTCGAGCAGGTAGGCGATGCCACCGGACATGCCCGCCGCGAAGTTGCGGCCGGTCGGGCCGAGCACGACGGTCTTGCCGCCGGTCATGTACTCGCAGCCGTGGTCGCCGACGCCCTCGACGACGGCCGTGGCGCCGGAGTTGCGCACGCAGAACCGCTCACCGACGACACCGCGGATGAACGCCTCTCCGGACGTCGCGCCGTAGAGGGCGACGTTGCCGGCGATGATCTGGCCGTCCAGCGGGGCCTCCTCGTGCGGACGGAGCGTGATGCGCCCGCCCGACAGGCCCTTGCCCAGGTAGTCGTTCGCGTCGCCGGTGAGCCGCAGCGTGATGCCGCGCGGCATGAACGCCCCGAACGAGTTGCCGGCCGAGCCGGTGAACCCGATGTCGATCGTGTTGTCCGGCAGGCCGGCGCCGCCGTGGCGCTTGGTGACCTGGTGGCCGAGCATGGTGCCGACCGTGCGGTTCACGTTGCGGATGGGCAGCTCCAGCGTGACCGGCGTGCCCTGGTTGAGGGCGCCCTCGGCCAGCTGGATCAGCGTGTTGTCGAGCGCGTGCCGCAGGCCGTGGTCCTGCTCGGCGGTGCGGCGCAGCGGCGTGCCCGCCGGCAGCTCCGGCTGGTGCAGGATCGGCGACAGGTCGAGACCGCCGGCCTTCCAGTGGTGCTCGGCAGCGGACACGTCGAGCAGCTCGACGTGCCCGATCGCCTCGTCGAGCGAGCGGAAGCCCAGCTCGGCCAGGTATTCGCGGATCTCCTCGGCGATGAACTCGAAGAAGTTGACCACGAACTCGGGCTTGCCGGTGAACCGCTTGCGCAGCTCGGGGTTCTGCGTGGCGACGCCCACCGGGCAGGTGTCGAGGTGGCAGACGCGCATCATCACGCAGCCGGACACGACCAGCGGGGCGGTGGCGAAGCCGTACTCCTCGGCGCCGAGCAGCGCCGCGATGACCACGTCGCGACCGGTCTTGAGCTGGCCGTCGACCTGCACCACGATGCGGTCGCGCAGCCCGTTGAGCAGCAGCGTCTGCTGCGTCTCGGCCAGGCCGAGCTCCCACGGCGCGCCCGCGTGCTTGAGCGAGGTGAGCGGCGAGGCGCCGGTGCCGCCGTCGTGCCCGGAGATGAGCACCACGTCGGCGTGCGCCTTGGACACGCCCGCCGCGACCGTGCCGACGCCGACCTCGGCCACGAGCTTGACGTGCACGCGCGCGTCGGGGTTGGCGTTCTTCAGGTCGTGGATGAGCTGGGCCAGGTCCTCGATCGAGTAGATGTCGTGGTGCGGCGGCGGCGAGATGAGGCCGACGCCGGGCGTGGAGTGCCGGGTCTTGGCGATCCACGGGTAGACCTTGTGGCCAGGCAGCTGGCCGCCCTCACCGGGCTTGGCGCCCTGGGCCATCTTGATCTGCAGGTCGGCGGCGTTGACCAGGTATTCGCTGGTGACGCCGAAGCGTCCGGAGGCCACCTGCTTGATGGCGCTGCGCCGGTTCTCGTCGTAGAGGCGCTCGGGGTCCTCGCCGCCCTCGCCGGTGTTGGACTTGCCGCCGAGCCGGTTCATCGCGATGGCGAGCGTCTCGTGCGCCTCCATCGAGATCGAGCCGTACGACATCGCGCCGGTGGAGAACCGCTTGACGATCTCGGAGACCGGCTCGACCTCCTCGATCGGGACCGGCGTCCTGCCCTGCTTGAACCTGAACAGCCCGCGCAACGTCATGAGCCGCTCGGCCTGGGAGTCCACCTGCTCGGTGTACTCCTTGAAGATCTCGTAGCGGCGGGTCCTGGTGGCGTGCTGCAGCTTGAAGACGGTCTCGGGGTTGAACAGGTGCGGCTCGCCCTCGCGCCGCCACTGGTACTCGCCGCCGACCTGGAGCTTGCGGTGCGCGTTGGCCGCCCGCGGGTAGGCGTGGCGGTGCCGTTCGGCGCTCTCGCGGGCCAGGACGTCGAAGCCGACGCCGCCGAGCCGCGAGGTGGTGCCGGTGAAGCAGGAGTCGATGACCTCCTGGCTCAGGCCGAGCGCCTCGAAGATCTGCGCGCCGGTGTAGGAGGCGACGGTCGAGACGCCCATCTTCGACATGACCTTGATCACGCCCTTGCCGTACGCCTTGATCAGGTTGCGCACGGCCTTGCGCTTGTCGACCTGCAGGGCGCCGGTGTCGACCAGGTCCTCGACGGTCTCGATCGCGAGGTAGGGGTTGACCGCGCCCGCGCCGTAGCCGATGAGCAGCGCCATGTGGTGGCACTCGCGCGCCTCGCCGGTCTCGATGACGAGCCCGATCTTGGTGCGGGTCTTCTCCTGGATCAGGTGATGGTGTACGGCGCCCGTGAGCAGCAGCGACGGGATGGGCGCGAGCGCTGCGGAGGAGCCCCGGTCGGACAGCACGATGATCCGCGCGCCGTCGGCGATCGCCTGGGACACCTCGGCGCGGATCTCCTCCAGGCGGTGCAGCATCGCCTCGCCGCCGCCCGACACCTG
Source organism: Nonomuraea sp. CX421 (assembly GCF_059358955.1). NCBI lineage: Bacteria > Bacillati > Actinomycetota > Actinomycetes > Streptosporangiales > Streptosporangiaceae > Nonomuraea > Nonomuraea sp. CX421. The sequence continues at coordinate 37,204 of NZ_JCADBK010000017.1, forward strand.
GTAGAGGCCGGAGACCACGTGCGGGTGGAATCCGGGCAGGTCGTGCTCGTCGTTGATGTGGATGATCTTCGCGAGCTCGTCGTTGTCGATCACCGGGTACGGCAGGACGAGCTGGCGGCAGGACGTGGGCCCCGGGTCGAGCAGGTTGCCCTCGGGCCCGAGCACGCTGGCCAGCGAGGTCACCAGCTCCTCGCGGATGGCGTCCAGGGGCGGGTTCGTGACCTGCGCGAACAGCTGCGTGAAGTAGTCGAACAGCAGCCTCGGCTTCTCGCTCAGCACGGCGACGGGCGTGTCGGTGCCCATCGAGCCGATCGGCTCGATGCCGGTCCTGGCCATCGGCGACAGGATGACGCGCAGCTCCTCCTCGGTGTAGCCGAAGGTCTGCTGGCGCCTGATGAGGGCCTCGTGCGTGGGGATCTCCCGCTGCCGCGCGGGCAGCTCCTCGAAGCGCACCAGCCCTGCGTGCAGCCAGTCCTCGTACGGCTGGGAGGCGGCGAGATCGGCCTTGATCTCGTCGTCCTCGATGATCTTGCCGCGGGCGGTGTCGATGAGGAACATCCGGCCGGGCTGCAGGCGGCCCTTGCGGACCACCTCGCCGGGCGCGAAGTCGAGCACGCCGGCCTCGGAGGCCAGCACGACCAGGCCGTCGGCGGTCACCCAGAAGCGGCCGGGGCGCAGGCCGTTGCGGTCGAGCACGGCTCCGGCCAGGGTGCCGTCGGTGAACGTGATGGAGGCGGGGCCGTCCCAGGCCTCCATCATCGAGGAGTGGAACTCGTAGAAGGCCCGCCGGGCGGGATCCATCTCGGTGTGGTTCTCCCACGCCTCGGGGATCATCATGAGCACGGCGTGCGGCAGGCTCCGGCCGCCGATGTGGAGCAGCTCCAGGACCTCGTCGAAGGAGGCGGTGTCGCTCGCGTCCGGGTCGCAGATGGGGAAAAGTCGTGACAAATCGCCCGGGATGTGCGCCGACGACAGCATCGCCTCGCGAGCCCGCATCCAGTTGCGGTTGCCCTTGACCGTGTTGATCTCGCCGTTGTGCGCGATGTACCGGTAGGGGTGGGCCAGCGGCCAGCTCGGGAACGTGTTGGTCGAGAAGCGCGAGTGGACCAGCGCGATCGCGGTCTCGTAGCGCTCGTCGGACAGGTCGGGGAAGAACGGCTCGACCTGCTCGGGCGTGAGCATCCCCTTGTAGACGATGGTCCGGGAGCTCAGCGAGGGGAAGTAGACGTCCACCTCGTGCTCGGCCCGCTTGCGCAGGCAGAACGCCAGCCGGTCGAGCTCCAGCCCCGACTCGTCGCCGGGGCCGGCCACGAACAGCTGCATGAAGTGCGGCATCACGGCCCGCGCGCTGGGGCCGGGCAGGGCGCGGTCGACCGGCACCTCGCGCCAGCCCAGCACCCGCAGCCCCTCTTCGGCGGCGATCTCCTCGATCATCTCGACGCCGATGCGGCGCGCCTCGTCGTCGATCGGCAGGAAGGCCATGCCCGCGGCATAGCGTCCGGCCTCCGGCAGCGGGAAGTCCACGCTCGTGCGCAACAGCGTGTCGGGGATCTGGGTGAGGATCCCCGCTCCGTCTCCGGTGTCCGGCTCGCTACCCTTGGCCCCCCGATGATCAAGGTTGAGCAGCGCCGTCAGGGCCTTCGCCACGATCCCGTGCCCCCGGCGGCCCGCGACGTCGGCGACCATGGCCACACCGCAGGCGTCATGCTCGTTGGCGGGGTGGTAGAGGCCCTGAGGCTCGGGGAACCCGAGGTGGGCAGCAGGCATTGAATCCCTCCCGTCGTCTTCGTCTGTCTTGAACTGCTCTACAGGCGGGGACGACGTTGGCCCTGCTGCGCGTTGTGGGTAGAGGTTACATCACCCTGCCGGAATGGTGCCCACCACGTCCACATTGCGAACCTTGCCGCCATCCCGACATTCGGCACCATATGTCCCAAACGCCGAGATATGTGGCCGGAATTCCCCGAACCTCCTGCCGATAGGGTTGGCCCCATGGATCGTGAGGGCGTCGAACACCTGCTCGGCGAGGCCGGAGCGGACAGCAGGCGGCTCAGGCACGCGCTGACGCTCCTCTGCGACGGCCAGTGGTGGGCCCTGGCCGACCTGGTGCGCGAGACGGCGACGTCGAGGCGGACGATCGAGGAGCTGCTGCGCGAGGTGGAGCTGGAGCGCTCCGGCGACCGGTTCCGGGTGCCGCTCCCCCACACCCCCGGCTACCAGCACCTGCTGGCCATGGCACCGCCTCCCGAGGACCCGGTGGCCCACCTGGTCCCCCACTACCGCCACGTGCTGGAGCGCCTCGAGGACCTGGTCGCCAAGGCCCCGCGCGGCCGCCACGTCCTCGACCACGTCGCGGCGACGCCCGAGACGGTGCTGCGCCGGGCCCTGCTGCTCGGCGCCCGGTTCTGGCTGCCGGGCTCGCGGCTGCTGTGCGTCGGCGACCACGACCTGACCTCCCTGGCCGTCAAGCTGGTCCACCCCGAGACCGACGTCACGGTGGTCGACATCGACGAGCGCATCCTGGCCTACCTCGACGAGCAGGACCTGGGCGTCCGCACCCGCTGGGCCGACCTGCGGCTGGGCCTGCCGCCGTCCGCGACCGGCCACGACCTGGCCATCACCGACCCGCCGTACACACCGGAGGGGGTGGGGCTGTTCGTGGCCCGCGCGCTCGAAGGCCTCAAGCCGGGTGGGCGCGTCGCGCTGGCCTACGGCGCCAGCGAGCGCACACCCGCGCTGGCACTGAAGGTGCAGAGCTCGCTCGCGGACCTCAACCTGGTCTATGAGGCCATCTATCCCGACTTCAACCGCTATTTCGGGGCCGAGGCGATCGGCTCCGCCGCCGACCTCTATCTCCTCTGCCCCACCGGCAAGACCCGGCCCGCCGTCACGGCCCGCCTCGACCGCCTCTCCACCGCCATCTACACCCAGGGGCCCCAGTCGGTCGAGTCGGCCCCGGCCGCCCTGCCCTCGGCGGCCGGCGACGCCGAGTTGCTGGTCGGCGACTGGCCCAAGGAGCTGACCCAGCCGCGGACGAGGCTCTCGACCTGGCTGGCCAAGCCGCACGCGACCGCGCCGGCCAGCGTGGCCGTCGCCGTCCCTCCCGGCCTGGAGGCCGCCCTTCCGCGCCTCCTGCTCGCCACCCGCGCCGCTCACGTGCGCGTGCTGGTGACGGACCCGCCGCCGCTGCCCGACGTGCTGTCCGCCGTCTACACGTGCGCGCCCGCCGACGGCGGCCTCGACGCCGTACGCCGCCCGCAGCCCACCGGCGACGCCGACCTGGTGCTGCGCCGCATCCTCGACAACGGCCACGGCAAGCTGGCCAACACCTGGCGCGAGGGCCTCATCGCGGTGGCCCGCGCCCAGGGAGGGGCGCTCACCAAGAACGAAGCCCGCGCGCTGATCGGCCAGGTGGCCCCCTGGTGCGAGGCGCTCACCCCGCTGGAGGCGCCGCTGCACCGCCTGGCCGGCCTGCGCGCGCAGGTCGCCACCACGGTGGCCGCGCTGTCGGGCACGACCTGACGCCCGCGCGTCAGCCCGCGGCCAGCACCCGTGACTGCACCACGCGGCCCAGGCGGTCGAGGGCGATGAGGTTGGCGACCAGCTCGGTCGCGGCCCGCGGCCCGGCGGCCCCGGCCCAGCTGACCGTGACGTAGTGGCCCAGCGCGCGCACCGCCGCCCGGCTGTGGCGCGGGTCGAAGGAGACGGCCTGCTGGACGAAGCCGTCCTTGGCGAGCCCGGCCACCAGGGCGTCCGCCGAACGCCCGTCGGGCAGGTTGAAGATGACGAACTGCCCGGCTCCCGAAGGGCCGGTGTAGGTGGCCCGCAACGCCTGCGTGCAGCCGGCGGCGTCGGCTCCCCACAGGAGTTGGCCGCAGTCGTCGAACTCCTCGGCCGAGACCCGGCTGAGCGGCCCCAGTGTCCGGTTGGCGGGCGTGAAGACCTCGTCCAGGGTCAGCGGCCTGGTGTCGGCCTGGCGTGAGTCGATGACCGCGTAGAGGGCCGAGGTGGGTTCGGCTCGGAAGACCGCCGGCCGGGGCCGGTCGCGGCCCAGGAGCAGCCAGGCGCCCGCGGCCAGCACCGCGAGCACGGTGGTGGCGGCGAGCGGGATGACGAGGTGGCGGCGCGTCACGACCCCGGCCCCGTGATCGCGACGACCCGCCGGTAGACCGCCTTCTCCGCGCCCCGCAGGGTCAGCGCGAGCGACACGAAGTCGTCCCTGGCCGTGGGCTCCGCGCCGTCGGCCCGGCCGATCCAGACCAGCCCGACGTAGTGGCCCAGCGCGTAGCCGCCGCCCTCGGTGTGGGCGCCCTGCGGGAAGGACGCCTGGTCACTGGCGAGCAGGCGGGTCCAGCCGCCCCGGTAGCCGGTCTTCAGCGCCTCGACGAGCGCGTTGGCGGCCTGGCCGTCGCGCAGGTTGAGCAGGGTGTACTGGGCGACGTAGCGGCCATCGGAGCTGGTGTAGACGCCGCGCGCCGCCTGGCTGCACTCGGCCTCGGCCACCGCGTCGAGCAACTGCCGGCCCCAGAGGGCGGCGGCGCAGTCGGTGTCGAGCTTGTGCGCGACGAGCTTGAGCGTGAGCTTCTTCTCGCCGTTGAGCGTTCTGTGCCCGAACACCTCCTTCTGGGTGAGCGCCTTGCCGTCCTTGGCCCGGTCGGTGACCGGCTGGAACAGCTTGGGCGACGGCCAGCCGTGGTAGACCTCGGGGATCACCACGTCGGTGCCGAACATGGCCGCGCTGGCCCGCCGCTCGGGCGCGTAGTCGCCGAGCGTGACGACGAACGCGACGAACCCGGACGCCAGGGCGAGCACGCCCACGACGGAGGTGATGACAACCAGGAGTTTCTGCCGCTCGGGCGGCACTCCCCAGTCGGTGAGCAGCGGCAGCTGCCAGTCGGAACGCGGGGTGCGGCGCCGCTTGCGCGTGGCCGGTCTGGGGCCGGTGCGCGGAGCCTGTCTCGGCCCGCTCACAGCCCCGACGCCCCGATCAGGCTGCCGAGCCCGTAGGTGAGCGCGGCCGCGAGCGCGCCGACGACGAGCTGGCGCAGGCCGGAGTACCACCAGGAGCGCGCCGTCACCGCCGACACCAGCGCGCCCGCGCCGAACAGGGCCAAGCAGGAGACGATCGCCGACAGCCACAGGCTCGTGACGCCGAACAGGTAGGGCAGCAGCGGCAGCACCGCGCCGACGGAGAACGACAGGAACGACCAGAGGGCGGCCAGCCGTGGCGATGGCAGGTCGTGCGGGTCGATGCCCAGCTCGTTGCGGGTGTGGACCTGCAGGGCCTGCTCCGGGTCGCGCGAGATCTGGTCGGCCACCTGCCCGGCGAGCTCCGGCTGGACGCCCTTGTCGACGAAGTCCTGGGCCAGCTCGTCCCGCTCGTCCTCGGGGTTGCGTTCGAGCTCGCGCCGCTCGACGGCGATCTCGGCCAGGGCGAGCTCACGCTGGCTGGCCACCGAGACGAACTCGCCGCCGGCCATCGAGAAGGCGCCCGCCGCCAGCCCGGCGACGCCCGCCAGAGCGATGATCTTGGTGTTGGCGGTGCCGCCCGCGACGCCGGCGATGAGCGCGAAGTTGGACACCAGGCCGTCCATCGCCCCGAACACCGACGGCCGCAGCCAGCCGCCGGTCACGTCGCGGTGCTGGTGGTGCCTCTCCGCGCGCTGACTCATCGCGCGTTCTTCTCCTCCGGCACGGCCTGTCGCACACTCGCACCGGTCTCCCCGGAACCATCGGCGTCGGCGGAAACGACGGACGCCTGGGTGTCGCCGGAACCATCGGACGAAGAGCCGCCCGAGTCACCGGCCGCATCAGCCTGATCCGCCTGACCGGCCCGGTCAGCCTGGTGGTCAGCCCGGTCCGCGTGGTCCCCCTGATCATCCTGATCATCCTGGTGGGCCTGATCCACGTCGTCGGCCTGATCCGCCTGGTGGGCGGGATCGGCCTGGTGGTCTGAGCCGTCGCGGCCCGGCGTGACGACGATCTCCTCGGTGTCCTTGCGGCGGGTGACCCAGATGTAGACCAGCGCGCCGACGAACAGCACGATCGAGGTCCACTGGTTGATCCGCAGCCCCAGGAAGTGCACCGCGTGATCGACTCCGCCGACCGGGTCGATCCGCAGCCCCTCGATCCAGAAGCGGCCGAAGGTGTAGCCGGCGACGTAGACGGCGAACAGCCGCCCATGGTGCAGCGCGAACCGCCTGCCCACGAAGATCAGCGCGAAGCCGAGCGCCAGGTTCCAGATCGACTCGTACAGGAAGGTCGGGTGGTAGAGCACGCCGGGCTCGCCGCCGTGGTCGGGGTCGATCTCCAGGCCCCACGGCAGCGTGGTCGGCGAACCGTACAGCTCCTGGTTGAACCAGTTGCCCCAGCGCCCGATCGCCTGGGCGAACGCGATGCCCGGCGCGACGGTGTCGGCCACGGCGCCGAGGGACAGCCCGCGGCGGCGGCAGGCCAGCCACACGCCCACGCCGCCGAGCGCGATCGCGCCCCAGATGCCCAGCCCGCCCTCCCAGATGAACAGCGCCTGGTAGGGCTCCTTGATCGCGCGCGGGCCGAAGTAGGTCTGCCAGTCGGTGATGACATGGTAGAGGCGGCCGCCGACGAGGCCGAAGATCACCGCGGGCACAGCGATGTCGATGATCGTGCCCGCCTGGCCGCCGCGGGCGCGCCAGCGGCGCTCGCTCAGCCAGACGGCGACGACGACTCCGAGGACGATGCACAGGGCATAGGCCCGGATCGGAACGAATCCGAGATACCAGACCCCCTCGGAAGGGCTGGGAATCGAGGCAAGGGGCATGTCAGGTGAGGGTAGCGGACGCTGGGGCTACTTGGCCGCCCCCGTGACCTGATCGCGCAGTTGCTGTGGCGCGAAGGCGACGGAGTTGTCCAGTGGCCGGCCGTCGAGCTTGACGGTCGGCGTGCCCTCGATTTTCTGCTCCTTGCCGATCTTGTCACTGTAGGCGGCCTGGGCCTGCGCGTACTTCTGGCTGGTGACGCAGCTCTCGAAGTCGGGCGAGGTCACCCCCGCGTCCTTGCCCCACGCGAGCAGATCGTCGATCTTGAAGCCCTGGGCGGTCTCGCTGGGCTGGTTGTCGAACAGAAGGGTGTGGTAGGCGGACCACTGCTTGCCGTCGCTCACGCAGCGGGACGCGGCGCCCGCGCGGATCGAGTTGCCCCGCGTCGGGTCCTGGCTGAAGATCGTGATGGGGTGGTAGACCACCTTGGCCTTGCCCTCGGCCGCGAGGTTCTTGAAGGTCTGCCCGCTCACCTCCTCCAGCTGCTTGCAGGCCGGACACTGGAAGTCCTCGTAGATGTCGATGACCGGCTTCGTGACACCCTGCCTGGCCATCACCACGCCGCCGTCGGGCTGAACGGTGATCGGCGCCAGCGCGCCGCCCGCCTCCTCCGACTGTGACCTGTTGGCGGCGTACAGCCAGCCGGCCCCGACCGCCGCCAGCGCGATCACACCCACGGTCACGTACGTCGTGACACGTTTGCGCTGCTCCCGCTTGCGATCGGCGGCCTGCTGCTCCCTGATCTTGTCACGCGCCGACTTCTGGCGGTCGCCCTTGCCCATCAGGCAGTCTCCTCTTCAAGGTCGAGTACGCGTTCCCCGCCCGCCAGGCCGAGAGGCGAGTCGAGCGCGAAGCGTCCAGGCGGGAACCACACGGTCCAGGCACCCAGCAGCACCAGGCCGAAGTCGCGGACGATGTCGAGCAGGTAGCTCGGCTCCTGTCCGGCCGCGAGCTCGCCTCCGCCGCCGAAGCAGCCGCAGTCGATCCGCAGGCCATTGGCCCACGCCCAGGCGATGCCGAAGACGAACGCCAGCATGAGCAGCGCGGCGATCACTCCGGCCACCCGGGTCAGCAGGCCGACGACCAGCAGAACACCGACCACGACCTCCAGGATCGGCAGGCCGTAGCCCACGGTCGTGGCGATCGAGTCGGGCAGCAACCGGTATGCCTTGACCGCCACGACGGAGTCGGACGGGTTGCCGATCTTGAGCCAGCCGGCCGCTATCAGCACAACGCCCAGAACGAGCCGGGCGGCGGTCGTCACCCAGGGTATCGCTGCTCGCACATGGTGCGACGGTTGCGACGCGGTCACGGGCCTTCTCCTTGTCTCTGCGCCGAGATGCGCACAGTACCCGGAGCCATCCGATCACGCTGCGGATAAGCATGGGCTAAGACGTATTTCGCTCCTGTCCACCGTACCGGGTGGGCACATGTCCGGAAACCGCTGGTCACTATGCCTACCAGCGGTTCCGGGCAGCCGCCAGCGCCCACCCGTTCAGCGAATCGCGCCGCGCGCACCTGCCATGAGCCGTCGGTGCCGCGGAGGCGGGTGGGCGTTCCGGCCGACCGCGATTGCCCGGGGTCTGGTGATCCCGGCCTCCGGCCTTGGTCGGGCGCCGGGGTACTTGGCACGGTCTTAAGTCGGCCGGAACGCCCACCCGCCTCCGCTCCAGGGTGTCCGCCCCACCCACCTGGTCGCCGTAGTCCGGGCCGAGGTCCGTCGCCCTGGATACCCGCCGATGCTGAAGCACTCGTACCGCTTCTTCGTGGCTCATCGCCGTAGCTGAAGCCCGAACTTTCCGGCACAGCGCGGGTTGATCACCGCATTCTCCAACACCTGCAAAGTCCCCCACTCTTCCAAGGGCAGATCCTTCTCCGTACGAACCACGACTACGGCGCCCGGCCCGCACTGCGCCGGCAAGTGACGGCTTCAGCTACGGCGAGCAGGCCAAGAGCCGGAAACGGGCGCTTCAGCATCGGCGGGAAGGAAGGCGACGGACCCCGGCCCGTTCTGCGGCGGGCAGACAGGACGGCGGGGGCAGTGAAGCGGAGGCGGGTGGGCGTTCCGGCCGACTTAAGACCGTGCCAAGTACCCCGCGCCCGCAACAACGCCGAAGGCGAAAAACACCAGACCCCAGGCAATCGCGGTCGGCCGGAACGCCCACCCGCCTCCGCGGCCACCCAGACCAACCCAGAGAGGCGGCCCAGGCCAGCGCAGACCTGCAGCCACCAAGGTCAGCGCAGACCAGCGCCCACCCAGACCGCCCTTACGGCCACCCGGACCAACCTTGCCCAGCACTCAGGATCGGCCCAGGCTCACGCGGGTCGGCCCAGACTTGCGGGAATGCGGGTCGGTCAAGGCAGTGGGCACCCAGGGTGAGGTCACCAAGATCACAGTCAGGCCGAGGGCATCGACGGTGTGTCAGCCGCTGGTGGGCAGGCGGTCGAGCGTGCGGGTGAGGGCGGCGCGACCGGCGCACAGGGCGGCGGCCGGGTCGGTTCCGGCCGATCCCTGCCCGCGAAGATAGACCACGGTGGGTGCCACGGCGCACACCTACCGCGATGTGCGCGACCGAGTCGCGGATGGCGCCGTTGGACCGGCGCGGCGGCTCGGGGCGTCCCACGGCGAAGGTCCTGATCTCACCCGTCCACGGACCGCTGGTGAAGGGTTCGAGGCCGGGGCTGACGCTGTAGACCGGCGCGATGTCCTCGGAATGGCACCAGCCGCTCCAGTTCAGCGGCTTGGTGCGTGCCTGTTCGGCGCTGTGCTCGTCGGGCAGGACCAGCACGTCCTCGCGGACCGAGACCTCACCGATCAGTCGGCGGGTGACGGCGGGCGCGCCGTCGTAGGCGTTGCTCTCGAAGAAGACGTCGCCGCAGACCAGCTCGTGCGAGCCGGGCGCGTTCCATGGGCCCGGCCACGACATCATGTTCTTGCCGTACGCGGACGGCGGAGGCAGGGCCGCGGCCATCGCGGCCGAAGCCGAGCGCGCCGTCGCGGCGGGCAAGGGGCGGGCAGGGTCGCCGCCTACGGCGGCCAGCACGGACACGGCCGCAGCGGCGCCCTGGAGCAGCACCTGCCGGTCCGGCTCGCCGTCCGGCTCGAACGGCCAGACCCACGTCACCTCTGCCAGCAGCCCACCACGGGCTGCCACGACCGTCGCCCCGGCGCCCGAGTCGCCGTCCTCCGTCCACACATCCGTGGTCACCAGGGCCTGTACGCCTCGCCATCCCCACTGGTCGAACCCGGCCACATCCCTGAGCACGTGATCGTCGGAGTGGCCGCACTCCTCGGTGCCACGGCGGGCCGCCGCCACCGCGCCGACCGCCGCCTCGGGGGAGGTGATCCAGAACCGTACCTCCAGCGCCTCGTCCAGCGTAGGGAGAACCAGTCGACCGCTGTAGGCGGGCACCCCCTCGGGCGGCAGCCGCGACTCGATGCTCTCCGGCCAGCACCACAGCAGGAGGGGGGTGCCGGGGAGGGTGACGTAGGGAGCGTAGGTGACGTCGTCGTCGAGGTGCCCGCGCAGCCGCTCGGCGATCTCCTCGACCGAGGCGGCGGCCCGGGCCGGCATCGGCAGGGCGGGCGCCCTCAGCTGGTCGAAGACGCCGAGGGTGAACGACAGGATGACGGCCGCTGCCGCGACGCGCAGTCTCCGGAACCTGGCAAGATCCACAACGGATACGACGCCGGGCACCCGGCCGAGGTTGACCCGGAAGTAAGTCGACCGCCCTCGACGGTGGGGCACCGGGAGCGACCAGATCCGCGGCGCCCATGGCGTCGGGAAGGGATCAGGCGCGGGTGCGGACCGCTTGGGCCATCTCGCGCGCCAGCTCCCCGATGGAGGCGCGCCCGGCCGCCTCGTCGGGCGCGTCGAGCATGCGCCGGATGAATGCCGAGCCGACGATCACGCCGTCGGCGTAGGAGGCGACCTCGGCGGCCTGCGCGCCGGTGCCGACGCCGAGGCCCACGCAGACCGGCAGGTCGGTGTGGGCCCGGGTGCGCTTGACCAGGTCTTCGGCGGCCACGTTGACGGTCTCCCGGGCGCCCGTGACGCCCATCAGGGACGCGGCGTAGACGAAGCCGGTGCAACAGTCGGCGACCGCCTGGATGCGCGCCTCGGTGGAACTGGGGGCCACCAGGAAGACGGTGTCGATGCCGGCCCCGGCCGACGCCTCCAGCCACTCCGTGGACTCTTCGGGCGTCAGGTCGGGCGTGATCGTGCCGACTCCGCCCGCGGCGGCCAGGTCACGGGCGAACCGCTCGGCGCCGTAGCGGTCGATCGGGTTCCAGTAGGTCATGACGAGCGTGGCCGCGCCGGTTGCCGCCACGCCCTCGACCGTGCGCATGACGTCGGCGATGCGGGTGCCGTTGGTCAGCGAGCGGTGCACCGCGTCCTGGATGGTGGGCCCGTCCATCAGCGGGTCGGAGTAGGGCAGACCGATCTCGATGACGTCGCAACCGGCCTCGACCAGGGCGGTTGCGGCCGCGATCGCGCCGTCCTTGGACGGGAAGCCGGCGGGCAGGTAGCCGACGAGCGCGGCCCGGTTGTCCGCCTTCGCCTTGGCGAACACCGTCTGAAGAGTAGTCATGATCGTCCGTTCTCAGTGGTCGAGGCCGCTTCGCCGCCGTTCTTGCCATGGTGCCGTAGCCCGTCGTACCTCTCCCAGGATGCCTCGGCTCCGGTGCGGCGGGAAAGCGCTTGACGCGAGCGCCCGGGGTCGGGGCGGCTCGCGCCGGCGAGCCGTCAGAGGTTGAAGTACTTCATCGCCGTGCCCATGTCCTTGTCGCCCCGCCCGGAGAGGTTGACCAGGATGGTCGCCTCGGGGCCCAGCTCGCGGCCCAGCTCCAGCGCCCCGGCCAGGGCGTGTGCCGACTCGATCGCCGGGATGATGCCCTCGGTCCTGGCCAGCAGCGAGAACGCCGCCATGGCCTGGTCGTCGGTGACCCCGTGGTAGGTGGCGCGGCCGCTGTCCTTGAGCCAGGCGTGCTCGGGGCCGACGCCCGGGTAGTCGAGCCCGGCGGAGATCGAGTGGGACTCGATCGTCTGGCCCTCGTCGTCCTGCAGCACGTAGGTGCGCGAGCCGTGCAGCACGCCGATCGAGCCGGCGGTGAGGGTGAGCGCGTGCTCTCCGCTGGTCAGCCCGTGGCCGGCCGCCTCGTAGCCGTGCAGCCGGACATCCTCGTCACCGAGGAAGGCGTGGAAGATGCCGATCGCGTTGCTGCCGCCGCCGACGGCGGCGCAGACCGCGTCGGGCAGCCTGCCGGTCAGCTCCAGCATCTGGCGGCGGGCCTCGACGCCGATGATGCGCGCGAAGTCGCGGACAATCTCGGGGAACGGGTGCGGCCCGGCGACGGTGCCGAACAGGTAGTGGGTGGTGTCGACGTTGGTCACCCAGTCGCGGAACGCCTCGTTGATGGCGTCCTTGAGCGTCTGGGAGCCGTTGTGGACGGGCACCACGGTGGCGCCGAGCAGCTTCATCCTGGCCACGTTGAGGGCCTGGCGCTCGCAGTCGACGGCGCCCATGTAGATGACGCACTCGAGGCCGAGCAGGGCGGCCGCCGTGGCCGTGGCCACGCCGTGCTGGCCGGCACCGGTCTCGGCGATCACCCGCTTCTTGCCGAGGCGCTTGGTCAGCAGCGCCTGCCCGATCACATTGTTGATCTTGTGGGCGCCGGTGTGCGTGAGGTCCTCACGCTTGAGGACGACGCGCGCGCCGCCGGCCTGCTCGCTGAAGCGCGGCACGTCGGTCAGCGTGGTCGGCCTGCCCGCGTACGTGCGCAGCAGGTGGTCGAACTCGCGCAGGAAGCCGTCGTCGGCCTTGGCCTTGGCGTAGACCGCGGCGACCTCGTCGAGCGCCGGGATGAGCGCCTCCGGAACGTAGCGACCGCCGAAGACGCCGAACTTGCCGCGGGCGTCGGGGTCGTCACCGTGAACGCCGTTGCCTGCCAGGTCGGCAGCCGTGAGGATCGAGCCGTCGTTTGCCACTGCTATCCCTCTGCTCCGTGGTCGGGTCGCGTCGCCGGGTGCGCGCCGGCGGTCACCAGCGCCTCCACCGCCTTGCGTGGGTCCTTGCCGGTGACCAGGCTCTCCCCCACCAGGACGGCGTCCGCGCCGGCCCTGGCGTAGGCGAGCAGGTCATGCGGCCCCCGCACGCCCGACTCCGCGATCTTGATCACATTATCCGGGATCTTCGGCGCGATCTTGGCGAAGACGTCACGGTCGACCTGGAGCGTCTTCAGGTTGCGCGCGTTGACGCCGATGACCTTGGCGCCCGCCGCCACGGCCCGCTCGAGCTCCTCGTCGGTGTGGACCTCGACCAGCGGGGTGAGGCCGATGGACTCGGCGCGCTCGATCAGCGAGACCAGCGCCTCCTGCTCCAGGCAGACGACCATCAGCAGCGCCAGATCGGCGCCGTAGGCCCTGGCCTCCCACAGCTGGTAGGAGGTGAGGATGAAGTCCTTGCGCAGGATCGGGATGTCGACGCGGGCGCGCACCGACGCCAGGTCGTCGAGGCTGCCGCCGAACTTGCGCCGCTCGGTCAGCACGCTGATCACGTGGGCGCCGCCGGCCTCGTAGTCGGCGGCCAGCGCCGCCGGGTCGGCGATGGCGGCGAGCGCGCCCTTGGACGGGCTGGAGCGCTTCACCTCGGCGATCACCGAGATCCTGTCGCCGCCGAGCGCCGCGAGCGCGTCCCTGGGCGCGGGGGCCCGCTCGGCCCGCTGCTTGAGCTCGTCAAGCGACACGTCCTCCCGGCGGGCGGCGAGGTCGGCGCGCACCCCGTCGAGGATGTCGTCGAGGACACTGGGTCCTTCGGTCCGCTCACTCACGCGCTTGGGATCCCTCCGGTCGACAGTAGGGGGCGGCAGAGAGTTCGCGTCGCGTCCGCTCCCGGCCTGTCTTGCGATGGTATCGGCCTCACCGCCGTTACCTAGCCACAGGGCCCCTGCTATGGCGCCAGGAACGCCCCAAAGGGAAGATTCCGGACTACCCAATAAACGAGCACGACTCCGAGGAACACCCAGAGCCAGACCGGATGGGCGAGGGTCGTTCGCCGCGGTCTGCCCTGCCACCCGCGGACGAGCCAGCGGCCCCACCAGAACAGCAGGAACGGGATCATGACCATGGCGAGCGGGTTGAGCCCCATGGCGGCCACCGGATCGAGATGGGCCAGCGCGTGGATGGTGCGTAGGGTGCCGCAGCCAGGGCAGTAGAGGCCGGTGGCCCAGAGGAAGGGGCAGGTCGGGTAGTGACCCGGCTCGTTGGGGTCGATGGCGCCGACGACCGCGAAGACCGCGCCCGTCGCGGCGGCGACGCCGAGCGGCGCGAGCACGGACCGAAGCCGGTCCGTGCCGCGCCGCTCAAGGTCCGCGAAGCCCATCAGTGAATGATGCCCATCGTCAGTAGGTGTAACTCGGGGTGCTCGTCGCCGCCAGCACGATGATCAGGACGTAGCCCACGAGGACGAGGACGTTGACGATCAGGCCGGTGATCAGCGCGCGCTTCCACCAGGTCTTGGCCTCCTCGGAGGCCTGCACGGCGCCCTGGTAGTCGCCCACCTGCCACTTGGAGTTGACCTGCGACGACTTGACGATCGACACGATGCCGAAGGGAAGGCAGCAGAAGAGGGTCGTGAGGATCGCCGCCACCAGGTGGTTGTCCGGCGGGGTCTGCGGGGCGCCGTAGCCGCCCGGCTGTCCGTAGCCGCCCGGAGGCTGCTGACCGTAACCGCCACCGCTGGGCGGCTGCTGGCCATAGCCGCCACCGCTCGGGGGCTGACCGTAACCGCCACCGCTCGGGGGCTGCTGACCGTAGCCACCGCCGCTGGGCGGCTGCTGACCGTAACCGCCGCCACTCGGCGGCTGCTGACCATAGCCACCGCCGGGCGGCTGGGCGCCGTAGCCGCCGTCGCCCTGGTTTCCGTAGCTCATGCTCGTGACTCCTCATTGGTCATTCTTTGGCGAGTTGCGCGCGGCAGCCTAGCGACAAACCACCATCGACATGGAATAACGTCCGATTTGCGGACAATTTGTAACCCGACTGCGGCCATGCCCGGCCCGTCGCCCCCGCCAGCCTTCCGGCTGATCGCTCTCGGCTCAGTATCCGGTCGTCGTGGCGGCCGTGCTGAGCCCCATGAGGGTGAGCCACATGCCACCGAAGAAGATCCAGAGGATCAGCCAGAGGACGATCGTAATGTAGGACGTCACCAGGCCGCCCATCGCCATCCCTTGACCCTCCTCACCGGTCCGCTTGATGCGGTTGAGCGCGATGTGGCCGACGATGGCGCCCGGGATGCTGGTGAGGCCGCAGAAGAGCAGGCCGACGATGCCGAGGATCAGTGAGGTGACCGCCAGGCCGTTGGTCGACCTGGCAGGGGCCGGATGACCGTATTGCCCGTAACCTGGCTGGCTGTAGCCCTGGGGCCCGTATCCCTGCCCGTAGGCCTGCTGGCCGTAGCCGCCACTCCCCGGCTGCTCACCGTACGGCCCTGACGGCTGCTGACCATAACCGTAGCCGCCACCGCTCGGGGGCTGCTGACCATAGCCACCGCTCGGGGGCTGCTGGCCGTACCCGCCGCCACTCGCGGGCTGCTGGCCGTAACCACCGCTGCCCGGCTGCTCTCCGTAGGGGCCCGACGGCTGCTGCCCGTAGCCGTAGCCGGGCTGCTGACCATAGCCGGGAGACTGCTGCCCGTAGCCGTCACCGCCCTGGCCGTAGCCCCCGCCGGGCGGCTGTGAGCCGTATCCCCCGCTTCCCCCCTGGTCCCCGTAACTCATGCCCTTGGCTCCTCAGATGGTCGTGGCGCTGTGCACCGGCAGCCTATTGACTAAACGGGAGCCGGAAAGGCGGAGGTTCAGACCGACGAGAATTCGTGACCGGAGCGCGACTGCGCGCGATCACGAAGGCGCGGAGCAGGTGGTTCAGGTGGGGTCGTCGCCACGGTCGAGGGCGTCCCAGAGGGCACGGTCGTCGGCCACCGGCGGCCGTTCGCCGGCCCGCTCGTAGCGGTCGGACATGCCCGCCCAGCGGCGGCCGCGCACGATGGCCACGACCCCGCCGGCGACCATCAGCGCCGCGCCCGCCCCGGACACCGCGGGCCACAGCGCCACGGTGTCCCACTCCAGTGAGCCCGTGCCGTGCAGGATGTTGTGCTCACGCAGCCAGCCCAGCGCCGTGGCGGAGCCCGTCGCCAGCCAGGTGCCGAGCCCGGCCCCGAGCCCGCACACCGCGATCAGCGCGCCGATCACGGCACGTCCGGCGCCCTTGGCCGCCAGCGCGGCCACCACCCCCGCGAGCCCGGCCAGCGCCACCGGGGTCAGCGCGGGGCCTAGGTCTCCCCCGGTCGGGGTGACCACGTCGCCGCCCGTCTGCGCGCCCACGACGCGCACGTCGCTCACCCAGGCGCGGCTCGCCGCGAACAGCACCAGCACGCAGCCCAGCGCCGTCAGCAGGACCCACGTCCACAGCTCGCGCCGCCGCGACGGTACGGCGGCGCCGCCGGCGGGGGCCGGAGGGACGGGGCTGCTCATGGCGCTGCCGACACCTCCAGCGGGGTCGCGTCGAAGCAGGTGCGGTCGCCCGTGTGGCAGGCGGCGCCCACCTGGTCGACCTTGAGGAGCACGGTGTCGCCGTCGCAGTCGAGGGCGACCGCCTTGACGTGTTGCACGTGCCCGGACGTGTCGCCCTTCACCCAGTATTCGCCCCGGCTGCGCGACCAGTAGGTCGCCCTGCCCGTGGTGAGCGTGCGGTGCAGCGCCTGGTCGTCCATCCAGGCGAGCATGAGCACCTCGCCGGTGTCGTACTGCTGGACGATCGCGGGCACCAGCCCGTCGCCGTTGCGCTTCAGCAACGCGGCGACCTTGGGATCAAGGGACATGACGTCATTCAACCAGCCGTCGCGACCGCCTCGCGCACCGGCCGCCGGCGGGGACGGCGGGAGGCGGGGCGCTAGTCGAGCGCCTGGGAGAGCGTGTCGAAGATCGGGAAGAGCGGCGCCAGGTTGGTCCTGCGCAGCCGCCTGAGCACCTGGCCGTCAGGTGCGACGAGGGACATGGTGCCGTCGCGCTCGCGCAGGCTGGCGAGCAGCCGCACCAGCACGCCGAGCCCCGTGGTGTCGATGAACGTCAGGTTGCTGAGGTCGACGACCAGCCGGGAGCCGGGCGACTCCGCCGCTTCGTCGAGACACTTGCGCACCTTGGAGGCGTTGTCGACGTCGACCTCACCCGCGAGGCTGACGACGATCGACTCGCCGTGCCGGTGCCGGGTCATCTCCAGCACGTCCACGTCCTGCTCCCTTGACGACCTGCCTGGGCCCCGTCCGAAAAGGTACACCGGGCGAGGCCGCATTACGGTGCGTTCCACCGAGAACGCGTTACGTCACCGCATCGCGCGGAGTACCTTCTGTGCCACGGCCGGGAGGAGGATCGCAGTGGACGTCGCCGGTTCCGTTCTCGATCCGGATCCGGGCGGCCACCTGCCGGAGCGCGGGGCCGGCGATGCGTAGGGACCTGCTCGCGGTGACCTTCACGCGCGGCCGTGTCACCGTGCTGCGCCGCGACATCAGCGTGTGCGCCGCCGGAGAGGGGCTGCGGGGCAGGCGGCTGGAGGATTTCGTGCTCGCCGTCAACGAGGTCATCACCAACGCGGTGCTGCACGGCGGGGGCGGCGGCCGGGTGCGGCTGTGGGCGCGGCGGGGCCGGCTCTGGTGCGAGGTCACCGACCACGGCCCGGGGCTGCCGCCGGGCTGGATGGGGTCGGCGCGCACCCCCTCCAGCCTCGACACCGGCGGCAGGGGGTTGTGGCTGACGCGCATGCTCTGCGATCACGTCACGATCGTGTCGTCGCCCGGCGGCACCTGCGTGACCTTCTCGGCCGCGATCGGGCGGGCCCCGGGCTGAGGCCCGCCCGGGGCCGGTCGAATGGGGCCGGTCGCATGGGGCCGGTCGCATGGGGCCGGTCGCCTGGCGTCAGGAGCGGGCGGCCGAGATCCAGGAGGCGTGCAGGTCCGCGTAGACGCCGGGCCGCGCCACCAGCTCCTCGTGCGCTCCGCGCTGGACGAGGCGGCCGTCGTCGAACACCAGGACCTCGTCGGCGTTCTCGGCCGTGGAGAGCCGGTGCGCGATCGAGACGGCGGTGCGGCCTCGGGTGACGCCCTCCAGCGCCCTGGCGAGCCGCACCTCCGTGGCCGGGTCGACGGCCGAGGTGGCCTCGTCGAGCAGGAGCAGGTCGGGGTCGGCGAGGTAGGCGCGGGCCAGCGCCACCAGCTGCCGCTCCCCCGCCGACAGCGACTCACCGCGCTGGCCCACCGGGGTGTCGAGGCCCGCGGGCAGGCCGTCGAGCCAGTCGGCCAAGCCGAGCTCGGTGAGCGCGAGCAGGATCTCCTCGCGGTCGGCGGCGGGCTTGCCGTACCTGATGTTCTCCTCCAGCGAGCCGTCGAACAGGAAGCCGTCCTGCGGCACCATCACGATGCGCTCACGCAGCGAGGAGAAGCGGACGGCGCGCAGGTCGTGGCCGTCGACGGTGACGCGGCCCGAGACCGGGTCCATCAGCCGGGTGAGCAGCTTGGCGAAGGTGGTCTTGCCCGACCCGGTCTCGCCGACGATCGCGACGCGCGAGCGCGGCGGGATCTCCAGCGACACCTCGCGCAGCACGGGCACGCCGCCGGGGTAGGCGAAGTGCACGTCCTCGAAGGCGACCGAGATCGGGCCGCGCGGCAGTTCGACCCCGTCGGCGCCGGGGTCGGCGACGTCGGGCGGCGTGTCGAGCACGCCGAGGACGCGCCGCCAGCCCGCGACCGCGTTCTGGGCCTCGTTGAGCACCTCGGTGGCGGTCTGCATGGGCGAGACGAACAGCGTGATGAGGAAGAGGAAGGCGACGAGCTCTCCCGCCGTGATGTCGCCGGACATGCCGAGCCGTACGCCGAGCAGCACGATGCCGGCCAGGGCGACGGCGGCCACGATCTCGGTCAGCGGGAAGACGAACCCGACGATGGTCTGCGCCTTGACCTGGGCCGCCTTGTTGGCGTCCACGGCCGCGTCGACGCGGTCGGCGGTGCGCCGCTCGGAGGCGTAGGCCCGGATGACGGCCGCGCCCACGACCGACTCGCTGACCGCGGCGAGCATGTCGCCGGTGCGCTCGCGGACGGTCGTGTAGGCGCTGGACAGCCAGCGCTGGAACCTCGGCAGCGCGACCATGAGCGGCAGGAAGCACACCCACACGAGCAGGGTGAGCTGCCAGGAGTAGACGAACATCAGCACGCTGGCCACGAACAGCTGGCCGAACGCCACGATGATCATCAGCCCGCCCCACTGCATGAACGTGCTGATCTGGTCGATGTCGTTGGTGACCCGGGACACGAGCGCGCCCCGGCGTTCGGTGTTCTGGGTGAGCACCGACAGGTCGTGCACGTGGCGGAAGCCGCGCACCCGCAGCGTGGCCAGGGACGCCTCGGTGGCCTTGTAGAGGCGGACGTTCATCAGGTAGCCGGCGAACGCCGTCAGGACCACCGCCGCCGCGCACAGCAGGACCGCCCGCGTGATGTACGAGATGTCGGCCGACGAGCCCTTGAACCCGGTGTCGATCGTCTGCTGGACGGCGATCGGCACGATGATCTTGCCGACGGTGGCGACCACGGCCAGCGCCAGGGTGACGAGGAGCCCCTTGCGGAACTCCGGCGTGAGCGACAGCCCATGGCGGACGGTGGCCAGGGCCGACCGTTCGGCGCTGGCCCCGATGCTCCGGACGTCGCTCACGCGCTGACCCCTTCTTCCTCTTCGGCCTCGACCGCGGCCCGTTCGGCCTCCTCGCGCTCGTAGGCGGTGACCAGGTTGCGGTAGCCGAGGCAGCGCCCCAGCAGCTCGTCGTGGGAGCCGCGGTCGACGACCCGGCCCCGGTCGAGGTAGACGACCTCGTCGGCCAGCGCGATCGTGGCCATCCGGTAGGCCACGACCACCACGCTCGACGCCTCCGCCGCGTCGCGCAGGCCGTACAGGATCTTGGCCTCGACCTGGGGATCCACGCTGGAGGTGGCGTCGTCGAGGATGAGCAGGCGGGGGCGCCGGACGACGGCGCGGGCCAGGGCGAGCCGCTGGCGCTGGCCGCCGGACAGCGTCGCGCCGCGCTCCCCCACCCGCGTGCCGAGCCCGTCGGCGAGCCTGCCGACGAACCCGTCGGCCTGGGCCAGCCGCAGCGCCGCCCACACCTCCTCGTCGTCGACGGGCAGGCCGAGCGCGACGTTGCCGCGCACGGTGTCGTCGAACAGGAACGTCTGCTGCGGCACCAGCGCCACCGCCTCGGCGACGCGGCCGTAGCCCAGTTCGCGCACGTCCACGCCGTCGAGCAGCACCCGGCCCGACGGCGGGTCGACCAGCCGGGCGAGCAACTGGACCAGCGTGGACTTGCCCGATCCGGTCGGGCCGACCAGCGCCACCGTACGGCCGGACCGCACCTCGAAGGTGACGTCGTGCAGCACGTCGCCCGTGCCGTAGGAGTAGGACACCTCCGACACCTCGAGCTCGGCGGGCCCGGCCTCCGACAGCGACGCTTGGCCGTACTCCATCGAGCCCTTCGCGTCCAGCACGGCCTGCACCCGTTCCCAGCCGACGACGCTGCGCGGCAGCTCGGCGAGCACCCAGCCGAGCGCCCTGATGGGGAAGGCGAGCAGCGTGAACAGGTAGGCGACCTGGACCAGGTCGCCCGAGTCGATGGAGCCGCCCGACAGCCGCAGCGCTCCGACGGCGAGCACCGCGAGCACCCCGAGCGTGGGCAGCGCCTCCAGCATCGGGTCGAACAGGCCCCGGACCCGCCCGACCGCGATGTTGGCGTCGCGCAACTCGTGCGCGCGGCGCCGGAAGCGCTCGGTCTCCAGCGCCTCCCTGCCGAGGGTCTTGACCACGAGCGCGCCGTCGAAGCTCTCGTGCGCGATCTCGCTGACCTCGGCTCTCAGTTGCTGCGCGCGGGTCGCGAGGGGGCTGAGCCTGCGCTGGTAGACCAGGTTCAGCACGGCGATGGCCGGGAAGATCAGGAAGCCGACCAGGGCGAGCACGGGATCGGTGATCAGCATCGCGACGGCCGCGGTGAACAGCATGACGATCACGCCGACGGCCATCGGCAGCGGCGCGAGGGGCGCCCAGGCGGCCTCGGCGTCGGCGCTGGCGTTGGACAACAGCTGGCCGGTGGGGTGGCGGTGGTGCCAGGCGAGGGGCAGCCGCAGGTACTGCTTGGTGACCTCGCGGCGGGACCGGGCCTGCATGCGGTACTGCAGGAGGCCGGCCAGGATGCGCCGCCCGGCCACGCCGATCGCCTTGAGCAGCGCGGCGCCCATGATGAGCAGCACAGCCGTCCAGAGCGCGCCCGAAGGGACGTCACCCCGGTCGAAGGCGGGCAGCACGACGTTCTCGGTGGCCCAGCCGAGCGCCCAGGCGGACGCCACCGTCATGCCGCCGTAGAGCGCGCTGGCCAGGACCGCGGCCGTGAAGACCCCCTTCTCGGTGCGGACGGCCACGCCGAGGACGCGGAGTCCCTTACGCATGACGGCCGAGGTGACCTTGCTCGCCACTCGCTGTTTTTCCTTCCGTAAGGTGCAGATTTCTACATCACTGCCTATCACGGCTGATCGTGGTGTTATTCCCGAAGGTAGGGTTGGGGTCGTGACTCACGCTCGTGGCGAACGTGCCGCCCTCTGCGATCTGCTCGATCGGCTAGGCCCCGACGCCCCGACCCTCTGCGACGGGTGGACCACCTACGATCTGGCCGCCCATCTCGTGCTGCGCGAGCGCAGGCCCGACGCGGCCGCCGGCATCGCGCTCAAGCCGCTGGCCGGTCACACCGCCTCGGTGCAGGACTCACTCAAGGCCAGGCATCCCTACCCCGAGCTGGTCGGCCTGGTCCGCCGGCCCGGCGGCGTCTACGGCCTGCTGCCGTTCCTGGACGAGGCCGTCAACACGCTGGAGCTGTTCGTCCACCACGAGGACGTCCGCCGCGCCCAGCCCGGCTGGGAGCCCCGCGAGGTGTCCCCCGACCTGGACCGGATGCTGTGGAAGCGGGTCTCGGCCGGCGGCAGGCTGATGCTGCGCAGGTCGCCCGTGGGCGTGGTGCTGCACCGGATCGGCGGCGGCGTGGCGCTCGGCGGGCCGCGGATCGGCCCCAAGGTGGAGGTCACCGGCACCGCGTCGGAGCTGCTGCTGTTCTGCTTCGGCCGGCAGGAGCAGACCCGGGTCGAGCTCAGCGGCGACCCCGGCGCGATCGCCCGGCTGAAGAGCGCCAAGCTCGGCATCTGACCGTCCGGGCCCCCGCCGGGCAAATCCCCTGCCGGGTCCGCTACTTGGCCTTACCATGACGTAAGGAAGAAGCCCCCCGGTTAGGATCAAGAACATCTTCATAGAAGATGCCAGTGATCGCCCAGATCCGGGTATATACGGCTGGGAATGGACTGCAGGAGGCCCCCATGCAGGTCAAGAAGGTGATCACCTACGTTCTCGTGGCGTTCGTGGTCTTCTACCTGTTCACCCGGCCGGCCGAGGCCGCGAGCGCGGTCAATGGCGTGTTCAACGGGATCGTCCAAGGAGCCAATCAGTTGGCCGTCTTCTTTACCAATGTTCTGACCTGAGGTGCGGTTCTGTCTGCGTTAGACGCTTCCCCGCGCTGCCGGATCGTGTTACGCAGGCAGGATGAGAGATCGTCCGAGTGCCACCAAGATCAACCAGCCTGATCCCAACGTCCGGCGGATCCTGGAGCGAGCGGAGCTCGAAGGCATCGAGCTCATCCGCTTCCTCTACGCCGACCACGGCGGTGTCATTCGCGGCAAGGCGGCATCCCGGTCACGGCTGGCCGAGCGCCTCGACACGGGCATCGGGCACACGGTGGCCATGATGGCGATGAACATGCTCGACCAGTTGCAGGAGGTCGAGCATCTGGGTCCGGTGGGTGAGGTACGCATCGTTCCGGACCCCTCCACCTACGTCCCCCTCCCCCACGCGCCCGGCGCGGCGGCGATGCTGTCCGACCTGCGCGCCATCGACGGCTCTCCCTGGGACGCCTGCCCGCGCACCTTCCTTAAGGACGCGATCGGCGCGCTGGCGGGCGAGGGCTACGCGCTGATGGCCGCGTTCGAGCCGGAGTTCACCCTCGGCCGCCGCCTGCCCGACCCGTCCGGCGGTCCCGACCGGCTGCTGCCGATCGACGACAGCCTCTGCTACGCCAACTCCGGCTTCGACACGGCCCACGACTACACGATCAAACTCATCCACGCGCTGGAGACCCAGGGCCTGCGGGTCGAGCACTACCATCCCGAGCTCGGGGCCGGCCAGCAGGAGCTGTCCGTACGGCACGCGCCCGCGCTGCGGGCCGCCGACAACCACGTCCTCTACCGCGAGACCGTGCGCGGCGTGGCGATGCGCATGTCGATGTGGGCCACGCTGGCTCCCAAGCCGCTGCCCGACCAGGCCGGCAACGGCGCCCACCTGCACCTGTCGCTGTGGAAGGACACCCGCAACGTGTTCGCCGGCGACGACGGCGAGCTCGAGTGCTTCATCGGCGGCCTGATCGCCCACCTGCCCGCCCTCACCGCGCTCACCTGCGGCAGCGTCAACGGCTTCCGCCGGTTGTCGCCCCGCTCCTGGGCCGGCGCCTACGCCGTGCACGGCCCCGACAATCGGGAGGCGGCGATCCGCGTCTGCTCCCCGCTGGGCGAGAGCGGCGAGCCCAACCTGGAGCTGAAACCGTCCGACTCCTCGGCCAACCCCTACCTGTCGCTGGGCGCCGTCATTCACGCCGGCCTCGACGGGCTGCGCCGCAAGCTCGAACCGGGCGAGGCGGTCGACATCGACCCCGACACCCGGCCCGGCCGCTACCCGCGGCTGCCCACCTCGCTGGACGAGGCCCTCGACGCGCTGGAGGCCGACGAGCTGCTCATGGAGGCGCTCGGCCCGCTGCGCCGCTCCGCCTACCTGGCCGTCAAGCGGTCGGAGGCCGAGGCGTTCTCGGCCCAGGACGCCGCCTACGAGTGCTTCCACCACATGCGCGTCTTCTGACGCGGCGGGCGGCCCGCCGCCGCCCACGGGGAACGACGGCGGTCCCGGCTCCTAGCGGACCGGATGACCCGCGTGACGCAGCGTCTCCTTGACCTCGGCGATCTTCAGAGTGCCGAAGTGGAACACCGACGCCGCCAGCACGGCGTCGGCGCCCGCCTCGACCGCCGGCGGGAAGTCCTCCAGCCGGCCCGCACCGCCACTGGCGATCACCGGCACCCGCACCGCGGCCCGCACCGCGCGGATCATCTCCAGGTCGTAGCCGTCGAGCGTGCCGTCACCGTCCATCGAGTTGAGCAGGATCTCGCCGACGCCCAGCTCCTCGCCGCGCGCCGCCCACTCGACCGCGTCGATGCCGGTGCCACGCCGGCCGCCGTGCGTGGTCACCTCGAAGCCGCTCTCGGTGCCCGGCGCCCGGCGCGCGTCGACCGACAGCACCACGCACTGCGCGCCGAAGCGCCGCGACGCCTCGGTGAGCAGCTCGGGCCGCGCGATGGCGGCCGTGTTGAGCGACACCTTGTCGGCGCCCGCCCGCAGCAGCCGGTTGACGTCGTCGACCGAGCGGATGCCGCCACCCACCGTGAGCGGGATGAACACCTGCTCGGCCGTCCGGCGCACCACGTCCAGCATGGTCTCGCGCTCACCCGACGACGCGGTGATGTCGAGGAAGGTGAGCTCGTCGGCCCCTTCGGCGTCGTAGCGCCTGGCCAGCTCGACCGGATCGCCCGCGTCGCGCAGGTTGGCGAAGTTGACGCCCTTGACCACCCGTCCCGCGTCCACGTCCAGGCACGGGATCACTCTTACCGCCACGGTCATGCGCGCAGTGCCTCGATCTCGATCTCGACCAGCATCCTCGGATCCACCAGCCCGGCCACCCGTACGCCGGTGCACGCCGGCCGGACATGCCCGAACACCTCGGCGATGGCCTTGCCGACCGGGTCGAAGTGACAGTGCTCCACCACGTAGTAGCGGACCATGACCACGTCCTCGCGGGTCAGCCCACCCTGCTCGACGGCTTCCAGCGCGATGCCCATGGCGGTCACGCTCTGCTCGTAGGGGTCTCCGACGAACCTGACCTCGCCGTCGACCGTGGCGGTGCAACCCGACACGATGACCCGGTTACCCACGACCACGGCGCGGGCGTAGCCGTACCTCTCCTCCCAGATGCCACCCGAGAAGACCCTGGAACCGGTGCTTTCCATACTCATGTTGCCCATCACGCCCCCCTCTCTTAACTCACCGCGACCAGCGCGCTCTGCAGCGTGAAGGCTTGAGCGTAAAGGGCCTTTCCCACGATGGCTCCCTCCACTCCGTCCGGAACGAGAGAAGCCAGTGCGCGCAGGTCATCAAGAGAGGACACTCCGCCGCTGGCGACGACGGGCTTGCCGGTGCGGGCGCAGACCTGCCGCAGCAGGTCGAGATTGGGGCCGCGCAGCGTGCCGTCCTTGGTGACGTCGGTGACCACGTAGCGGGGGCAGCCGTCGGCTTCCAGGCGCTCCAGCACCTCCCACAGGTCGCCGCGCTCCTCGGTCCAGCCCCGGGCGGCCAGCGTGGTGCCGCGCACGTCGAGGCCGACCGCGATCCTGTCGCCGTGCTCGGCGATGACCTTCCGGCACCACTCGGGGTTCTCCAGCGCCGCCGTGCCGATGTTCACCCTGCGGCAGCCGGTGGCGAGCGCGGCGGCCAGCGAGTCGTCGTCGCGGATGCCGCCCGACAGCTCCACCTTGACGTCGACCCGGCCGATCAGCTCACTGATCAGCTCCCGGTTGGAACCACGGCCGAAGGCCGCGTCGAGGTCGACCAGATGGATCCACTCCGCCCCCGCCTCCTGCCAGGCCAGCGCGGCCGCCAGCGGCGCGCCGTAGCCGGTCTCGGTGCCGGCCTCCCCCTGGACGAGGCGTACGGCCTGGCCGTCCACCACGTCGATGGCGGGCAGCAATACGAGCGACATCAGATCCTCCGGTCGAAAGCGAGAGTCACCAGGACAGGTGCCAGAAGCAGGGAGAAGACGAGAACACCGAAGCTCAGGAAAGCCGACCCCCAGATGAGCCACACCAGCGTCTGGACGAGCAGGAAACCGAGCAGCACCACGACGTTGCGAGCCCGGCGGCGGCGGGCGAGCAGGCCCCCCTGGCGGGCCACCCGCACCGGGCGCGGGATCAGCCGGGCGAGGCGGGCACGCCGGCGGGCCGCGCGCGCCTGGCGCTGCTCGTTGAGCCGCATCGCGCGCGCCCGCTCGGCCTCACGTTCGGCCCGGCGGCGGGCCCGCTCCTTGCTCACCGGAGCTCGCGCCGGGAACGGCTCACAGGGTGCCGAGCCAGTTGCGCAGCAACGCCGCGCCGGCGTCGCCTGACTTCTCGGGGTGGAACTGGGTGGCCATGAGCGGGCCGTTCTCCACGGCGGCCACGAACGGCACGCCATGCTCGGCCCAGGTCACCAGCGGCTCGTCGAAACCGTCGCCGGGCCGCAGCTCCCAGTCGCGCACGCCGTAGGAGTGGACGAAGTAGAACCGCGCCGCGGCGTCGAGCCCCGCGAACAGCACGCTGTCCGCGGGCGCCTTGACGGTGTTCCAGCCCATGTGTGGCAGCACGGGGGCGTCGAGCCGCTCGACCGTGCCCGGCCACTCGCCGCAGCCCTCGGTCTCGACGCCGTGCTCGACGCCCCGGGCGAACAGGATCTGCATGCCGACGCAGATGCCCAGCACCGGGCGGCCGCCGGCCAGCCGCCGGCCGATGATCCGCTCGCCGCGAACCGACCGCAGGCCCGTCATGCACGCCTCGAACGCGCCGACGCCCGGCACGACCAGCCCGTCGGCCTCCATCGCGGCGTCGGCGTCGGCGGTCACGGTCACGTCGCCGCCCGCCCTGGCCAGGGCCCGCTCGGCCGAGCGCAGGTTGCCGGATCCGTAGTCGAGGACGACGATCCGCTTCACCACCACATCACCCCCGCCGTGATCGCCATCGCCGCGCCGATCGCGCAGATGACGGCGCCGATCTTGAGCCCCTGCTTGGCCAGGGAGAAGATGCCGCCGATCAGGAAGAGCCCGATGAAGACCATCGCGATGGCGATCGCGTTCTCGGTCATAGGACTCCCTTCGTGCTCGGCACGCCCGTGGCGCGCGGGTCGGGCTCGGACGCCTCGCGCAACGCCCTGGCCAGCGCCTTGAACTGGGCCTCGACGATGTGGTGCGCGTTGCGCCCATAGGGGACGCTGACGTGCAGGCAGATCGCCGCCTGCGCGACGAACGACTCGAGGATGTGGCGCGTCATGGTCGTGTCGTATTCGGGGCCGATCATCGGCGCCATGCCCTCGGGCTCGGTGTGCACGAGGTAGGGCCGGCCGGACAGGTCGACGGTCACCTGGGCGAGCGACTCGTCGAGCGGGCACGACGCGTTGCCGAACCTCCTGATGCCCGACTTGTCGCCCAACGCCTCGCGGAACGCCGCCCCCAGCGCGAGGGCCGTGTCCTCGATCGTGTGGTGCGAGTCGATGTGCAGGTCGCCCTCGGTCTTGACGGTCAGGTCGAACAGCCCGTGCTTGCCCAGCTGCGCCAGCATGTGGTCGAAGAAACCGACCCCCGTCGACACGTCGACCCGGCCGGTGCCGTCGAGACCCACCTCGACCAGGACCGACGTCTCCTTCGTTGCGCGCTCGACGCGGCCTACGCGACTCACAGAACTCCCTCCATCGCGGCGCGGAACGCCGCCATCTCCTCGCCGGTGCCGATCGACACTCGCAGCCATTCGGGCGGCCCGACCTCACGGATGAGCACGCCCCTCGCCAGCAGACCCTCCCAGACCGCGCGCCGCTCGGGGAAGCGCCCGAACAGCACGAAGTTGGCGTCGGAGTCGGCCACCGTCAAACCCCTGGCACGCAGCCACGACACCGTGGCGTCGCGCTCGCGCCGCAGCTCGTCGACCGTGCCGAGCAGCTCGGCGCGGTGCCGCAACGCCACCCGCGCCGCCGCCTGCGTCAGCGTCGACAGGTGGTAGGGCAGCCGCACCAGCAGCAGCGCCTCGATCACGGCCGGATGCGCGGCCAGATAGCCCACCCTGGTGCCCGCCATCGCGAACGCCTTGGACATCGTCCGGGTGACGATCAGCCTCGGGTGCTCCGGCAGCAGCGAGAGCGCGGACGGTGTGCCCTCCCGGGCGAACTCGAAGTAGGCCTCGTCGACCACCACCATGCCCCTGGCCGCCTCCAGCACCCTGGTGATGGTGCCGAGTGGCAGGGCCGTCCCGGTGGGATTGTTGGGAGAGGTCAGGAAGACGATGTCGGGCCGGTGCTCCTCGACGGCCGCGGCCGCCTTGGCCGGGTCGAGCGAGAAGTCGTCCTCGCGGGCGCCGCTGATCCACTCGGTGCTGGTGCCGGTGGTGATGATCGGGTGCATCGAGTAGGACGGCTCGAACCCCAGCGCGGTGCGACCATAGCCGCCGAAGGCCTGCAGGATCTGCTGCAACACCTCGTTGGAGCCGTTGGCCGCCCACACCTGACCGGCGCCCAGCCCATGGCCGAGGTGGCCGGCCAGCTCGGCGCGCAGCGCGTCGGCCTCCCTGTCGGGATAGCGGTTGAGCCCCGCCGCGTCGCGCCGCACCTCCTCGGCCAGGTCGTCGACCAGCGCCTTGGACGGCGGGTAGGGATTCTCGTTGGTGTTGAGCCGGACCGGGACGTCGATCTGGGGCGCGCCGTACGGGGTCCGGCCCCTGAGGTCGTCACGGATCGGCAGGTCGTGCAGCTCCATGTGCTCCCACTTCGTCGCGTCGGCGGGTTCGGGCGCTCCCGGCACGGTCACGAGGGCACCTGCCAGTCGAAGCGCGCCCTGACCGCGGCGCCGTGCGCGGGCAGGTCCTCGGCGTCGGCCAGCACCGACACGTGCGCCGCCGCGCCGGCCAGCGCCTCGCGGGTGTAGTCGACGACGTGGATGCCGCGCAGGAACGACTGCACCGACAGGCCGCTGGAGTGGCAGGCGCAGCCACCCGTGGGCAGCACGTGGTTGGAGCCCGCCAGGTAGTCGCCGAGCGACACCGGGGCGTAGGGACCCACGAAGATCGCGCCGGCGTTGCGGATCCGGCCCGCGACCTCCGCCGCGCCGGCGGTGTGGATCTCCAGGTGCTCGGCCGCGTAGGCGTTGACCACCTTGATCCCGTCGTCGATGCCGTCGACCAGCACGATGCCGGACTGCCGGCCGCTCAGCGCCTCGGTGATGCGGGCGGCGTGCCGGGTCGCGCCGACCTGGCCGGGCAGCTCCTTCTCCACCGCCTCAGCCAGCTCCACGCTGTCGGTCACCAGCACGGCGGCGGCGATCACGTCGTGCTCGGCCTGGCTGATCAGGTCGGCCGCCACGTGCACCGGGTCGGCCGTCTGGTCGGCCAGGATCGCGATCTCGGTCGGCCCGGCCTCGGAGTCGATGCCGATGCGGCCCTTGAGCAGCCGCTTGGCCGCGGCCACCCAGATGTTGCCGGGGCCCGTGACCATGGTGGCCGCCGGACACTCCTCGGTGCCGTAGGCGAACATGGCCACCGCCTGGGCGCCGCCGACGGAGTAGACCTCGTCGACGCCCAGCAGCGCGCACGCGGCCAGGATCGTCGGGTGCGGCAGCCCGCCGTGCTCCTTCTGCGCCGGGCTCGTCACGGCCAGCGACTCGACGCCGGCCTCCTGGGCGGGCACGACGTTCATGACCACGCTGGAGGGGTAGACGGCGCGGCCGCCCGGCACGTAGAGCCCGACCCGCTCGACCGGCACCCACCGCTCGGTGACGGTGCCGCCCGGGACGACCTGGGTCGTGTGGTCGGCGCGGCGCTGGTCGCGGTGGACCAGCCGGGCCCGCCGGATCGCCTCCTCGAGGGCCGCCCTGACCTCGGGCGCCAGCTCGTCGAGCGCCCCGCGGATGGCCTGCTCGGGCACCCGGGCCCGCTCGATCTCGACCCCGTCGAACCTGGCGGTCAGCTCCCGTACGGCTGCCGCCCCACGATGGCGCACGTCCTCGCAGATGGGCCGCACCTTCTCCAGGGCGGCCTCGACGTCGAGCTCGGCGCGGGGCAGCACGTCGCGCAGGTCCTCGGGCAGAGAACCGCGCATGTCGATACGGGAAATCACCCCACCAGTCTACGGAGTCCACTGGGTGTATCCCGTTCTGTCCATCATCCGGACGCGCGAGTCGCGGCAGCTCCGGGGCCCCGGGCTAGCATGGCGATGAAGATCCCATCCTGGAGGCGTCCATGCTGACCGACGACGACCTGCTGCATCTGCGCCGCTGCGTGGAGCTGGCCGCCGAGGCGCTCCACGCGGGTGACGAGCCGTTCGGGTCGGTGCTGGTGGCGGCCGACGGCGCCGTGCTCGCCGAGGACCACAACCACGTGGCCGGCGGCGACCGGACCCGGCATCCGGAGTTCGCGCTGGCCCGCTGGGCCGCGGCCAACCTCACCCCCGGGGAGCGGGCGGCCGCGACCGTTTACACCTCGGGTGAGCACTGCCCGATGTGCGCCGCCGCGCACGGCTGGGTCGGGCTCGGCCGCATCGTCTACGTGAGCTCCTCCGAGCAGCTGGCCGGCTGGCTGGCCGAGCTGGGCGTCCCGGCGCCGCCGGTCCGCACCCTGCCGATCAACGACATCGTGCCGGGCGCCGAGGTGGCCGGGCCCGTCCCCGGGCTCGCGGACGAGGTGCGCGAGCTGCAGCGCCGGTTCCACGGCGTGGCCTGACCCACGCTGGGCGGTGAGACCCGCCCCGTCAGGGCGTCTCCGCGACGAGCGAGGGGGCCGGCTCACGCAGGGTCCCCGACAGCAGCCAGGCCAGGGCCGGAAAGACCACCAGCGCCGACAGGGCCAGGCGCAGGGAGGTGCCCTCCGCCAGCGCCCCGATCAGCGGGCTGGTCAGCCCGCCCGCGCTGACCGCCAGGCCGAGCGTCACCCCGCCGGCCGTGCCCACCCGGCGCGGCAGATAGTCCTGGCCCAGCGTCACATGCAGGGAGAACGGCGCGTACAGGAAGATCGCGGTGGCCGCGACGAAGACGTACGCCGCGTGACCGGGCACGAGCACGATCCCGGCGAGGGCCGGGACACTGGCCGCGTACGCCAGCCGCATCGTGCGCACCCGGCCCCGGCGGGCCGCGAGCCGGCCGCCGAGCACGGTGCCCAGCGCGCCCCCCGCGAACAGCGTGAACAAGGCCACCGCGCCCGCCGCGCCGCCCCCCAGGTAGACCGCGATGAACGCGCTCAGCCCGACGTACACCACGGACCGGAAGACGATCACCAGCGTGAGGCGGGCGAACGACGCCCAGTCGTCCCGCCCCGAGACGGGCGAGGCGGCGCGCACCGCCGCCTCACGCCCGGCCACGGCGCGGATCACGGTCAGCGTGAGCAGCGCGCCCGCCAGCGCCGGCACCACCAGGAGCGGCGACGCGCCGAGCCCGCCCAGCGACAGCAGCGGCGTGACGATGACGGGCGCGCTCGCGAAACCGAGCGTGCCCCCCAGGGAGAACCAGCTCATCCGCACGTGGCTGCCCTCGCTGGCGATCCGCGCCAGGCGCGCCGCCTCCGGATGGTACGCCGCCACCCCCAGCCCCGACAGGGCCACGGTCAGCCAGGTCAGGACGTACGAGCCGGAGACGCCGCTGAGCGCGACCCCCAGCCCGGCGGTGGTCATGCTGACCGGGATCAGCCACGGCATCCGCCACCTGTCGGTCAGCACGCCGAACACCGGCTGGACCACGGACGACAGCGACGTGGCCGCCAGCACGACGCCCGACGCCGCCACGTAGCCGTAGCCGCGCTCCATCACCAGGAACGGGACGAGAGCGGGCACCGCGCCCTGGTAGACGTCCACGCTCCCGTGGCCGATGGCGAGCATGGCGACCCTGTTCACCTTCACGATCCGATCATCACCGCGGGAGCGGCTGGCCTGCTTCCGATAAAATGCCAAGTTATGCCGGAGATCCGCCATCTGCCGGAGGCTCCTACGGGCAGGCGCCCCCTCGCGCCGGGCACGGGCATCGACGCCCACCGGCACGACACCCACCAGATCGGCTACGCCTGCCGGGGCGTGCTGTCGGTCACCACCGGCGCCGGCACCTGGGTCGCCCCGGCCAACCGGGCGATCTGGATCCCGGCCGGGACCGTGCACGAGCACCGCGCCCACGGCCGCACCGACCTGCGCCTGGTCGGAATGCCGGTCACCGACGACCCGCTCGGCCTGGCCCGGCCCGCCGTGCTGGCCGTCGGCCCGCTGCTGCGGGAGCTGATCATCGCCTACACGGACGGCGGCCTCGACTCCGGCGAGGAGCGAGAGCGGCTGCGAGCGGTGCTCCTCGACCAGCTCCGCCGCGCCCCCGAGCAGCCGTTCCACCTGCCCACGGCGCGCGACCCGCGGCTGGCCGCCGTCTGCGCGCTGCTGCACGACGACCCGGCCGACGGGCGTACACTCGCCCAGCTGGGCACGGCGGCGGGCGCCAGCGCCAGGACGCTGGCCAGGCTCTGCCGCGCCGAGCTCGGCATGAGCTTCCCGCAGTGGCGCACGCAGCTGCGGCTGCACCACGCGCTGCTGCTGCTCGCCGACGGCGTCGCGGTGACGACCGTGGCGCATCGCTGCGGGTGGGCCTCGGCCAGCGCGTTCATCGACGTGTTCCGGCGTGCTCTCGGGTACACGCCGGGCAGGGCCTTTACAATGTAGATTCGATAGACTGCCCATTCTCGGACACCGGAGGGATCGACGTGAGCAAGGCGAAGGCCCAGGGGGGCACTCCGGCCACGGTGGCGCTGACCAGGGCCAAGGCGGCGTTCACGCTCCACCCCTACGAGCACGACGCCGCCGCCCAGGCCTACGGCGAGGAGGCGGCCGACGCGCTCGGCGTGCCGTACGAGCGGATCTTCAAGACGCTGGTCGCCGAGATGGAGAGCGGGCTCGCGGTGGCCGTCGTGCCGGTGGCGGGCAAGCTCGACCTCAAGGCGCTGGCCGCGGCCCTGGGCGGCAAGCGGGCCGCGATGGCCGACGCGGCCAAGGTGGAGCGGGTCACCGGCTACGTGGTCGGCGGCATCAGTCCGCTCGGGCAGCGCAAGGCGCTGCCGACCGTGGTCGACTCCTCGGCGCTGGAGTTCGACACGATCTACTTCTCGGCCGGCAAGCGCGGGCTGCAGATCGAGACCGCCCCGGCCAACCTCGTCACCCTCACCCGGGCCGTCACCGCCCCCATCGGCAAGCGCTGATCCCGGCCCCCGTCCCTCCGGTCACCGTTCCTCCGGTCACTGTCAGCGGTGGCGCGGGCCGCGCCAGGGCGGCCGGCCGTCGAAGGAGCGCGGGAAGCGGCGCGACGGGCGCCAGCGGGCGTGGTGGCCACGCCGCTCCCCCAGCCACGGCCCGAACCGGTCACGGAAACGGTCACGCCCGTGCCCGAGGGCCTCCCGGCGTTTCTCCTCCTCCTCGGCCTCCTTCAGCCCCGGCGTGACGCCACCGCCGAACCGGCCCATGTCGGGGCCGGGGAACCCGTGCGCCGGAGTGTCGCGCAACGCCCCCTGCATGGAGTCCACCCAGATCGGCCCCGGCAGCGACGCCCCCTGCACCGAGCCGTAGTACTGGCCGCCGATCTCCACGTTCTGCAACGGGAACCGGTAGGAGCCGCGGATGTCGCCCATGCTCACGGCCGCCGCCAGGTCCGGGGTGTAGCCGGCGAACCAGGCCGAGGTGTAGCCGTTGTTGGTGCCGGTCTTGCCCGCCACCGGGCGGCCGATGCTCTGGCCGCGCATGGTGCCCTGGGTGAAAACCCCGGACAGGACGTAGTTGACGGCGTCGGCGACCTGCCGATCCATGACCTGCTCGCAGGCGGGCGGCACCCGGGTGGGCACGCCGTCGCGGCCGACGATCTCCACGATGGCCAGCGGGCGGCAGTACCTGCCGCGGGCCGCGAACGTGGCGAACGCCGCCGCCACCGTCACCGGGTCCATCTCGTTGATCCCCAGCGTGAACGTCGGCACCTCGCGCAGCGGCTTGCCGTCGGCCCGGGTGATGCCGAGCGCCCTGGCGGTCTTGACCACGTTGCAGAGGCCGACCTTGCGCTCCAGCATCATGTAGAAGATGTTCACCGACTTCCAGGTGCCGGTCGACAGGCTGTGCGGGCCGCCGCCGCTGCCCTCGCCGCCGGCGTTGTAGATGGTCGCCCGCGGGTCGTTGACGGGCCGCCCGGCGCAGTCGCGATAGCCCTGCGACGGCACCAGCGAGCCGGGCGTCTGGAACCCCTGGCCGAACCTCCAGCCCTGCCGCAAGGCGGTGGCCAGGGTGAACACCTTGAACGTGGACCCGGCCTGGAACCCCATGCCGCCGCCGTGCGCCACGTCCGCCGCCAGGTTGAACGTCGTCTTGCGGCCGTTCTTGCGGTCACCCGGGTTGCGGCCGAACTCCTTGCTGGCCGCCATCGCCCTGATCCGCCCGGTGTCCGGGGAGATCATGGCCTCGGCGGCCACCTCGGTGTCCTCGGGATGGACCCGGCGGCGGATCGCCTCCTCGGCGGCCCGCTGGGCCACCGGGTCGAGGCCGGTCCTGATCACCAGCCCGCCCCGGGCCATCCTGGTCCGCCGCTCGGCCGCCGTGTTGCCGAAGACCTGGTTGGTGAGCAGCTCCCGCTGCACGTACAGGCAGTAGTAGGGGTAGAGGCTCTGCCCGCACCCGCCGGGCTCCGGACGGAGGTGGATGGCGAGCCGGCTCCGCTTGGCGATCTCCGCCTGCCGATGGGGGATCTGTCCCAGGCCGGCCATCCGGTCGAGCACGATGTCCCGCCGCTCCTTCAGCCGTGCCTGCCTGGCCGGGCCGAGCGAGGGATCGGTGGAGTACGGCATGCGGACGGCGCCCGCGAGCGTGGCCGCCTGCGTCAGGGTCAGCTCGGCGGCCGACGTGGAGAAGAACCGCCGGGCCGCGGCCTCGACGCCGTACGCGCCCGCGCCGAAGTAGGCGATGTTGAGGTACTTCTCCAGGAGCTCGTCCTTGGTGTACTTCTTCTCCAGCGCCAGGGCCAGCCGCAGCTCGGTGATCTTGCGGCCCACGCTGGGCGCCCGCGCCCGGTCGCGTTCCTGCTCCGTGTGGGCGCTCTCGACCAGGATGTTCTTCACCAGCTGCTGGGTGAGCGAGGAGCCGCCCTGCTTGATGCCGCCGGCCTGGGTGTTGGTGAGCAGCGCCCGGAAGGTGCCCCGGACGTCGAGGCCGCCGTGCTCGTAGAAGCGGGCGTCCTCGATGGCCACGATGGCCTGGCGCATCACGGGGGCCACCCGCGACAGCCGTACCGTCGTCCGGTTGGCCTCGTAGAACTGGGCGAAGGTCTTGCCGGTGCGGTCCAGCAGCCGCGTGACCTGGGCCAGAGGTTCCTCGCGCGGCGGCGGCGGCAGGTCCACGAAGACGTTCGCGGCGCTCTTCGCGGCGAGGCCCGCCCCGCTCACGGCCGGTGCCACCAGCGCCGCCGCGAGCACGCCGCAGAGGGCCCCCGCCACGCCGAGCCCGCCGATGGATCTGAGCACACTCACTCAGATGATCTGCGGCCGACAGATCACCGGCAAACGCCCACTTCCGACTCCTTTACTGTTCTCGACGGATGTTCAGACCAAGCGACGCGAACTGCTCGAACGGCCGGTGATAGCCGCGTTCGATGTGGTGCACGCCGCGCAGGGTGGACACGTCGTCGGCCACCGCCGCGGCCAGCACCGCCGAGAACCCCGCCCTGATGTCGGGCAGCGTGACGTCGGCGCCCTTCAGCCGCGAGACTCCGCGCACCACCGCCGAGTGCTTGGCGTTGGTGTCGTGGTAGCGGCAGGCCGGGCCGCCCAGGCACTGGTCGAACACCTCGATCTCACAGCCCATCTTCTGCAGCGCGGGCACGTACACCAGGCGGTTCTCGAAGACCGTCTCGTGCAGCACCGACATGCCCTGGCTCTGCGTGAACAGCACCATGAGCGGCGTCTGCCAGTCGGTCATGAAGCCGGGGTGGGTGTCGGTCTGCACCGCGGCCGCGCGCAACCCCTCGGGCGGGGCGGTGGCGCACAGGTACTCGTCGTTGATGGCGAACTGGGCGCCCATCCTGGCCAGCGTGGTGATCGCGGTGACCAGCCGGTCCTGCGGGCAGCCGTGCACCCGCACCTCACCGCCGGTGACCAGGCCCGCGGCCAGGTACGAGAACGCCTCGATGCGGTCGCCGGCCAGCCAGATGGAGGCGCCGTGCAGCCGTTCGACGCCCTCGATCACGATCCGGCGGTCGGGCGACAGCTCGATCCGGGCGCCCATCCGCTGCAGGAACAGCGCCAGCTCCACCACCTCGGGCTCCATCGCGGCGTTCTTCACCACCGTCTTGCCCTCGGCCAGCACCGCCGACATCAGGATCGTCTCGGTGGCGCCCACGCTCGGATAGGCCAACTCCAGACGGGCGCCGTTCAGCCGCTTGGCCTTGGCGTGGATGCCGGTGTCGCCGACCTCCACCTCGGCGCCCATCGCGCGCAGCGCCTCGACGTGGAAGTTCACCGGCCGCCGGCCGATGGGGTCGCCGCCGACCAGCGGCACGAACGCCTCGCCCGCCAGGTGCAGCAGCGGGCCCAGCATCAGGATGGGGATGCGGTTCAGGCCGGTGAACGCGTCGGGCACGCGCGGCCGGATCTCCGGGCCCTGCGCGATGCGGATCTCGTTCCTGCTGATCTCGACGTCGATGCCCAGGGCCTCCAGCATGGCCGCGGTGATGCCGACCTCGCCGACCTCGGGGACGTTGTGGATGCAGCTCTCCCCGCTGCCCAGCATCGCGGCCACCATGTGCTTGGAGACGGCGTTCTTGGAGCCGCGTACTTCGACGTCTCCGATGAGCGGGCCGGAGGGTTCGATCAGCCAGACCTCTTCTTGAATCACGAAGTGAGCCTAACCGGGAGATACCATCGAGCTGATCCGGACGCGGGCGGTGAAGGGGAGTGGCGTGGCGAGGCATGTGCGGCCGTTCGCGGTGACCGTCCTCATTCTCGCCGCGACGGCCGTGCTCGCCGGGCTGCTCTGGTCGTGGCTGTCGCCCCGGGCGCCCTACCAGATCACGGAGCGAGGGCAGGTGCTGGCCGACCCGTCCACGCAGTCCCTGATCGCCGCCGACGGCTGGTTCGCGGTGATCACCGGCGTGCTCGGGCTGGTCTGCGGGGCGGTGGGCTGGCGTCTGCGGCGCGGCCACGAGCTGGCCGTGCTGGTGGGGCTCTGCGCGGGCGGGCTGATCGGCGCCTACATCACGCTCCAGGTGGGCTCGGCGTTCACGCTGGGCGTGGTCACCGTGGAGGCGTCCGCGCAGCCCGGGATCACGATCGTCCCCGGCTCGCTGCGGCTGACCGCCTCCGGCGTGCGGGTGGCCTGGCCGCTGTGCGCCGTCGGTGTCTTCGGGTTGCTGGAGGGCATGAACGGCTACCGCGAGTCGCCGCTGCGCAAGCCTTACGGGATCGGCTGATCGGCTACAGCGGCGGGCGGCGCTCGCCGTGGCGGGTGGCCTGCTCGAAGGCGTGGGCCACGCGCAGCACGGTGGCGTCGGCGAACGGCCGGCCGACGATCTGCACCCCGACCGGCAGCCCCGACGGCGTGAACCCGGCCGGCACCGAGGCGGCGGGCGCGTGCAGGACGCTGATCCAGTAGGCGGAGCGCATCCACGACAGGTAGTCGGGCAGCCGGACCCCGTTGATCTCGCTGACGTGCGGCTGCTCGACCGGGAACGGCGGCACCTGGCTGACCGGCGCGATCAGCACGTCGTAGGTGTCGAAGAAGCCGGCCATCCGCTGGTAGAGGCCGCTGCGCAGCCGCTCGGCGCGGGCCAGGTCGGCGCCGGTGACGTGGCGGCCCCGCTCGACGTTCCAGGCGGTGTTGGGCCCGAGGCCGTCCAGCTCGCCGAAGGACAGCGCGTAGAACCAGGCGCGGTAGACGCGGAAGGCGTCGTCGGCGTCGGACAGGTCGAGGTCGACCTGCTCGACCCGGGCGCCCAGCCGCTCGAACACGCCCGGCGCGGTCGCCGTGACGGCCGCCGTCTCGGGATCCACCGGCAGCCCGCCGAGATCGGGGCTCCAGGCCACCCGGAGCCCCGCCACGCCCCGCTCGGGGTCGCGGCGGAAGCCCTCGGTGATCGAGTAGGGGGACCGCGGGTCGAACCCGGCCACGGCCTCCAGCATCAGGGTCAGGTCCTCGACCGTCCTGGCCATCGGCCCCGGCACGGACAGGGTGTACCAGGCGGCGATCTCGGACGGCGCGGGCACCCGTCCGGGGGTCGGCCGGAGCCCGGCCACGTTGCAGAACGACGCCGGATTGCGCAGCGACCCGCCCATGTCGGAGCCGTCGGCCAGCGGCACCATGCCGGCCGCGAGGGCCGCGGCCGCCCCGCCGCTGCTGCCTCCGGCGGACCGGGACAGGTCGTAGGGGTTGCGGGTGGCCCCGAACACCTCGTTGACCGTGTGCGACCCGGTGCCGAACTCGGGCGTGTTGGTCTTGCCCACTGTGACGGCCCCGGCGCGCCTGAGCCGTTCGACGATCAGATCGTCCTTGTCGGGCACGTTCGCGGCGTAGAGCGGCGACCCGTACGTGGTGCGGATGCCGGCCGTGCTGGCCAGGTCCTTGTGCGCCACCGGCACCCCGTGCAGCGCCCCCTCGGGCTCGCGCGCGTCGGCCGCCTTGGCCGCGTCGAGCGCCCGCTCGGCGACCAGCGTCACGATGGCGTTGACCCGCGGGTTGACCTGCTCGATCCGGTCGAGATGGGCCTCCAGCAGCTCGACGGCGCTGATCTGCCGGGTCCTGACGAGGCGGGCCATCTCGGCGGCGGTCAGGTAGCAAAGCTCGCTCACCTGACCATCCTCTCTCACCCGCTCCGGGGCGATCGATGGCGAGGTTTGCCCACCCGGGCGGTGGATCGTCGTGAGGCGACCCGCACTCCACCACCGTCAGGCCGCAGACGAGCCGCTTGACGGGGCCGGCGTCAGGCGCCCAGGCAGGCGGGGCCGAGGAGCTGCTTCAGGTCGCCCATGAGGGCCGGTGACGGCGTCACGCGGAGCCGGTCCTCGACCCGCATGACGGTCGTCTTGGGGCCGTTGTGCACCTGCAGGTGGACCTCAGAGGTGCCCGGATGGGTGCTGAGGATCTCCTTGAGGCGGCCGACGACCGGCGCCGTGCAGCGATTGAGAGGCAGGCTCACCAGCAGTGGTCCGCCCGCCTCCTGGGTGAGGTCGGGCGCGGTCACCTCCATCGCGATGATCTTGGCGACGTCCTCGCGCTTGTCGACGCGGCCCTTGACGAAGACGATCGCGTCCTCGGCCAGGATCGTCGAGCACAGCTGGTAGGACGAGGGGAAGATCATCACCTCGATGGCGCCCTCCAGGTCCTCCAGCTGGGTGAGCACCCAGGTGTCGCCCTTCTTGGTGACCTTGCGCTGCACCCCGCTCAGGATGCCGCCGACGGTGACGATCTGGCCGTCGGGACGGCTGTCGTCCTGGACCGCGGCGATCGAGCAGTCGGCCCCCGAGGCCAGGATGTGCTCGACCCCGAACAGCGGGTGGTCGGAGACGTACAGGCCGAGCATCTCCCGCTCGAACTGCAGCAGGGTGTTCTTGTCCCACTCGCCCACCGGGATCTGCACGTCGAACGTCTGGTCCTCGCCGTCCTCGATCGCGCCGAACAGGGAGTCCTGGCCGATGGCCTCGTTCTTCTTGATGTCGATGATCGCGTCGACGGCCTGCTCGTGCACCATGACCAGGCCCTTGCGGACGTGGCCCAGCGAGTCGAAGGAGCCGGCCTTGATCAGCGACTCGATCACCCGCTTGTTGCAGACGATCGCCGGTACCTTGCGCAGGAAGTCCTTGAAGTCGGCGAAGCGGCCCTTCTCCCTGCGGGCGGAGATGACGCCGTCGACGACGTTGCCGCCCACGTTGCGCACCGCCGACAGTCCGAAGCGGATGTCGGTGCCGCGCGGCGTGAAGTCGAAGTCGGAGTCGTTGACGTCGGGCGGGAACACCTTGATGCCCATGCGGCGGCACTCGTTGAGGTAGAGGGCCGACTTGTCCTTGTCGTCCTTGACGCTCGACAGCAGCGCGGCCATGTAGGCGGCCGGGTGGTTGGCCTTGAGGTAGGCGGTCCAGTAGGAGACCAGGCCGTAGGCGGCGGAGTGGGCCTTGTTGAAGGCGTAGTCGGAGAACGGCAGCAGGATGTCCCACAGCGTCTTGATCGCCTCGCGGGAGTAGCCGTTGGCCTTCATGCCGGCCTCGAAGGACTCGAACTGCTTGTCCAGCTCGGCCTTCTTCTTCTTGCCCATCGCGCGGCGCAGCAGGTCGGCCTTGCCGAGCGAGAACCCGGCGACCTTCTGCGCGATGGCCATGACCTGCTCCTGGTAGACGATCAGGCCGTAGGTCGTGTCGAGGATCTCGCTCAGCGACTCCTTGAACTCCGGATGGATCGGCGTGATCTCCTGCTGGCCGTTCTTGCGCAGCGCGTAGTTGGTGTGGGAGTTGGCCCCCATCGGGCCGGGCCGGTAGAGGGCGCCGACGGCGGAGATGTCCTCGAAGTTGTCGGGCTTCATCAGCCGCAGCAGCGAGCGCATGCCGCCGCCGTCGAGCTGGAACACGCCCAGCGTGTCGCCCCGGCCGAGCAGCTCGTAGGTCTTGCGGTCGTCGAGCGGCAGCTTGAGCAGGTCGATCGAGGCGCCGGTGGTCGACTCGATCATCTTGAGGCAGTCGTCGATGATCGTGAGGTTGCGCAGGCCCAGGAAGTCCATCTTCAGCAGGCCGAGCGTCTCGCAGGTCGGATAGTCGAACTGCGTGATGATCGCGCCGTCGGAGTCGCGGCGCATGATCGGGATGTAGTCGGTGATCACCTCGGCCGACATGATCACGCCGGCGGCGTGCACGCCGGTCTGCCTGATCAGGCCCTCCAGGCCCTTGCCGAGGTCCATCGTCGCCTTGACGTCGACGTCCTCCTCGTAGAGCCTGCGCAGCTCGCCCGCCTCGTCGTAGCGGGGGTGGTCCTTGTCGAAGATGCCCGCCAGCGGGATGTCCTTGCCCATCACGGCGGGCGGGAACGCCTTGGACACCTTGTCGCCGAGCGCGTAGGGATAGCCGAGGACGCGACCGGCGTCCTTGATGGCGGCCTTCGCCTTGATGGTGCCGAACGTGGCGATCATGGCGACCTTGTCGGCGCCCCACTTCTCGGTCACATAGCGGATCACGTCGGCCCGCCTGCGCTCGTCGAAGTCGATGTCGACGTCGGGCATGGAGACGCGGTCGGGGTTGAGGAACCGCTCGAAGATCAGGCCGTGCGGCAGCGGGTCGAGGTCGGTGATGCCCATCGCGTAGGCCACCAGCGAGCCCGCGGCCGACCCTCGGCCCGGCCCGACGCGGATGCCGTTGGCCTTGGCCCACATGATGAAGTCGGCGACCACGAGGAAGTAGCTCGGGAAGCCCATCTGCTCGATGATGCCGATCTCGTAGTCGACCTGCCGGCGGTGCTCGTCGTCGTAGCCCTCCGGCCAGCGGCGGTCCATGCCCTCCCAGACCGTCTTGCGGAAGAACTCCTGCTCGGTCATGCCGTCGGGGATCGGATAGGTCGGCATCAGGTTCTTGAACTCGAAGAACCCGGTCGGATCGACCTTCTCCGCCACCAGCAGGGTGTTGCGGCAGCCCTCGGCCCACAGGTCGGAGCCGTCGACCGCGCGCATCTCCTCGGCGGTCTTGATGTAGTAGCCGCTGCCGTCGAAGCGGAACCGGTCGGGGTCGGACAGCTGCTTGCCGGTCTGGATGCACAGCAGGGCGTCGTGCGAGGCCGCGTCGGACTCGTAGGTGTAGTGGGAGTCGTTGGTGACCAGCGGCGGGATGGACAGCTCCTTGCTGATCCGGGTCAGCCCGTCGCGGACCCGGCGCTCGATGTCGAGGCCGTGGTCCATGATCTCCAGGAAGAAGTTGTCCTTGCCGAAGATGTCCTGGAACTTCGCCGCGGCCTTGAGCGCCTCGTCGTACTGGCCGAGCCGGAGCCTGGTCTGCACCTCGCCCGACGGGCAGCCGGTGGTCGCCATCAGGCCCTCGGCGTGCTCGGCCAGGATCTCGGCGTCCATCCGCGGCCACTTGCGCACGAAGCCCTCAGTGTAGGCACGCGAACTGAGCTTCATGAGGTTGTGCAGGCCCGTCTTGTCGCGCGCCCAGATCGTCATGTGGGTGTAGTAGCCGCCCGCCGACACGTCATCACGCTTCTGGTGCGGCTCCCCCCACAGCACGGGCTTCTTGACCCGACGTGAGTCGGGAGCGATGTACGCCTCGCAGTTGTGCAGGATGAAGTCGGAGACATAGGAGTTGTCCTCCTCGACCTCGAAATTGAACACTTCGCAGTCGAGTTCGATGGCTTCGACGCTCGCGATCGGACGGTAAAGGTAATCATCGTCGTCGAGAGTCCGGGAATAAGCTCGTTCCGGCTGGTAAGCCACCTGGAACCAGCTGTACTCACGATCGGCCGCGCCCTGCGGAAAGTTGCCCCGCTCGGTCCCTGTGGACACGGTGGTCCAGTGCCCGAGATCGGCGAGCAAGGTCCGGACGCCCCAGGCCAGCGACCTGGAGGCCACTTTGAGATCACGCCGCCCACTCGGGTTGGACACCCGTCCGGGATTCCTGCCGTCGCCAGTCAGGAGTCCCTCAAGGAATCCACTTCTCACGTCAGCGGGCCCAGTGAGGACACAGGCCGGCACACGCTTCGTCTTCGCACTCGCCCCCACCAGGGAGGAGAGCACATAGGCGAGCGGGACACTGCAGGTCATGAGCTCCAGCGTGCCCTTGCCGTCGCGAATGTACGTCTGCACCTCCGCGCCGTACTCGGCGAGGATCCGACGCAAACGTTCGGCTGTGACTCCTTCGTTCGCATTGAGGGTGAACCCGATGCCACCCGTCTGCTCACCATCCTTCACCTGCACGTGGCCCTCTGCCGCATAGATGCCCAAGAGGTATCCGAAGTCATAGTCAAGGGGCATCGAGCGGGGCACTCGCGCCCATCGCTGATCGGCGCGATACCGAGAGTCGTACGAGCGGACGAGCCCGCCATCCGGGCCTTCGGCGAAGGACGCCGGCAAGAAGGATAGAAGGTCGATCTCGGACATCTGCTCGGTGAGCCGCGGCAGACAAGCCCAGGAATTCCAGCTTTGGACTCCCCCGTGAGCCGTCCTTCGCCCTGAGCAGATGTCACCGGGCTTCTTCCAATCGACCAGCCCGTTGGGTGTCCTGACCAGAACGGGGTGCTCTTCGGTCAAGGTCAGGGTGCGACCGTACCGTCCGGCAAGGCCGATGGTGTATGCGCGCCCGCT
This sequence comes from Nonomuraea sp. CX421, assembly GCF_059358955.1. Classification (NCBI taxonomy): domain Bacteria; kingdom Bacillati; phylum Actinomycetota; class Actinomycetes; order Streptosporangiales; family Streptosporangiaceae; genus Nonomuraea; species Nonomuraea sp. CX421. Next base: position 80,324 of record NZ_JCADBK010000017.1, read on the forward strand.
GTAGGGACGCCTCATTGTGCGCAACACGCGACGGAAACGGCCACGATGGGTGAGAACGAGGTCACCCACCCGGATGTCCTCAACGGCCTTCACTCCCTCGGCCGTGATGATCTCCTGTCCGGGCAACAGGCAGCCGATGATCGGCTTCACGCCCGCCCCGGTCGCCTGCCGGTAGAAGTCGTAGGCGCCGTGCATGTTGCCGTGGTCGGTGATCGCGATCGCGGGCATGCCCAGGTCGCCGACCTGCTTGAACATCTGCTTGAGGCGTGCGGCCCCGTCGAGCATGGAGTATTCGGTGTGCACGTGCAGATGGACGAACGAGTCGCTGGACGACATGGAGCGGCGCCTCCCGGTCTGTTGTGGTGTGCGCTCCGACTCTAGTGGTCGCCACCGACATCTCGCCCGCCGTACGGGCGGCGTGCCGGACCCCGCCGGAGCCGGTGTCCCGGATATCGTCCTCTTCACGGAGAGTGACGAAAGGGACACCCTGTGCGTACGGAAAGCGATGAGGGATACCGGCATTCGCTGGGCAACCGTCAGGTCCAGATGATCGCCATCGGCGGGGCCATCGGCGTCGGCCTGTTCCTCGGCGCGGGCGGCCGGCTGGCCGCGACCGGGCCCGCGCTGATGATCTCCTACGCCGCCGCCGGGCTGGCCGCCTTCTTCGTCATGCGGGCGCTCGGCGAGCTGGTGCTCTACCGGCCGGTGTCGGGCTCGTTCGTCGAGTACGCGGGCGAGTTCATCGGCCCGTGGGCGGCGTTCGCCAGCGGCTGGATGTACTGGATCAACTGGGCCTTCACCGGCATCGCCGAGCTGGTCGCGATCGCCGCCTACATCTCCTACTGGGCTCCGGGGTTCCCGCGGTGGCTCACCGCGCTGATCGCGCTGACGTTCGTGCTGGCGGTCAACCTGCTGTCGGTCAGGATCTTCGGCGAGCTGGAGTTCTGGTTCGCGCTGCTCAAGGTGCTGGCCATCGTCACCTTCCTGGTGGTCGGCCTGGCGCTGGTGCTGTTCTCGGTCGGCCAGGCGACGCCCGGCAACCTCGTCTCGCACGGCGGCTTCTTCCCCACCGGCGCCCCGCTCGTGCTGATGAGCCTGCAGTCCGTGGTCTTCGCGTACGCCTCGATCGAGCTGGTCGGCATCACCGCGGGTGAGACGGCCAGACCGCACGAGGTCATGCCGAAGGCGATCAACGGCGTGGTGTGGCGCATCGCGATCTTCTACGTGGGCTCGGTCGTGCTGCTGGCCATGGTGCTGCCGTGGACCGCCTACCGGGCCGGCACCTCACCGTTCGTGACGGTCTTCGACGGTCTGGGCGTGCCGTGGGCCGCCGACGCGATGAACCTCATCGTGATCACCGCCGCCCTCTCCTCCTGCAACTCCGGCCTGTACGCCACCGGACGCATTCTGCGCTCGATGGCCCGCAAGGGAGAGGCCCCGCGCTTCACCGGCACCCTCAGCTCCCGGCACGTGCCGATCGGCGGCATCGTCTTCACGGCCGCGATGTTCCTCGGCGGCCTGGTCCTGTTCTACTTCCTGCCCGAACGGGCGTTCAACATCGCCACCGCCGTCGCCTCGCTGGGCGTGATCACCACCTGGGGCACCCTGGTCTACTGTCAGCTGCGGCTGCGCCGGTCGGGGCACCGCTCGGCGTTCCCGATGCCCGGCGCCCCCTACACGAACTGGCTGACGCTCGCCTTCCTGGCGCTGGTGGTGCTGCTGATGCCGTTCGCCGACGAGGACCAGCGCGTGGCCTTCTACCTGCTGCCGGTGCTGGCCGCGGCGATCGCGCTCGGCTGGCTGGCGCTCAGGAGGCGGCGCGCGGCCACGGTGATCGACTCCGTCGCCGACCCGGCCGTGAACCCCGCCGAGTGACTTCGCGGGCCGATCGCCGGGCTCACCGGGGGCGTCCCGGAGCCCGCGGTCCACCTCACCGGCGGGCGCGGTCCTCGGCCAGGTGCAGGCCCGCCTCGATGACCGCGTTCATGACGGGCGCCAGCCGTTCCGCTCCCAGCTCGGGCGCGCGCGACGCCATCCGGGCCACGAGGTCGCGTTCGCGGCCCGGGTCGCGGCCCGCGAAGCCGCCGACCGGCTTGAGCCTCTGCACGGTCCCGGCCAGCACGGCCCGCCGCTCCAGCAGCGTGGCCAGCGCCGCGTCCACCCGGTCGATCGCCTCCCTGCACTCCGGCAGCGTCGCGGGCGTCTCGGGTCGCAGCAGCGCCCCGACCAGCGTCACGGCCTCCTCCGCCGCGCGCAGCGCCGTCTCCTCGTCCGTACGGGCCGCCGTCTCCTCCTCGCCCGCGCGGGAGGCCGCCGCGTCCCGGCCGGAGACCGGTGGGCCGGTCGTGAGGGACCGGTCCAGGACCAGCCCGTCGGCGCCCGCCGCGACCGCCGCCGCCGACAGGCCCACGTCGGCCGACACGTCGGCGAGCACCGGGCGGCCGGACGCCGCCCGGGCGGCCCGGAGCAGTCCAAGGTCCAGCCGGCCCCTCTCGCACAGGATCACCTGGTCGCCGCATTCGGCCGCGCAGTAGTCGGCCAGCCCGAGCCACTCCTCCAGCGACGCCGCGGGGCGGCGCTCCACCACCACCGGCAGCCCCAGCCCGGCCGCGGCGCGCACCAGCGGGACGTCGCGCGTCCACGCCGCCCCCACCACCACGGCCTCGGCCCGCGCCGCGATCACGGGCAGGTCGGCCGCGGCGGACGGCTCCACGAGCGTGGCCCGCTCGCGCAGCGTCTCGGCGGCCGGGCCGCGGTGCTCGCGCAGGCTCACCCGGCCGCCGATCACGACGGCCGGTCCCGCGCCCACGCGCAGCCCGCCCACGGTGACGACGTGCCGTTCCAAGGTCGATGACATCTCGGCTCCCCACTCGGGCCGGCCCGCTGGAGCCGGCAGAAAACCAAACAGGCAGAGACGCGGCGTCTCTGCCTGTTGCCGACTCCAGGTGGTCGCTAGCGGACGACCGGCCCTCCTGGAGCCGGCTCGGTAAACGCGTGGCGACAAGTCATGTCAGAACCTTACACCGGTCATCCACCTGCTGGACTCCCCTTCTCATATGGCGGACTGTCCCTCCGGCGAGTCGCCGTTGATCCCTCGCTATGGGAGTATTTCTTGGCCTAGAGGGAGGGTTTGAGGCCGTTGATGTCGGATCGCAAGCGTGACGGACGCCGCATCGCCGGCCGTTACCAGCTGCAGGAGCCCATTGGCAAGGGCGGCATGGGCATCGTCTGGCGAGCCCATGACGAGCTGCTCGACCGGGTGGTCGCGGTCAAGGAGGTCCGTTACGCCGCCGCCCTGGGCGACGAGGTACAGCTGCTCAACCGCCGTACGATGCGCGAGGCGAGGGCCGCGGCCAGGTTCGAGCACCCCAACGTGATCGTCGTGCACGACGTGATCGAGGAGGACGACCGGCCCTGGATCGTCATGCAACTGGTCCCGTCGCGCTCCCTGGGCGCGGTGATCAAGCAGGACGGGCCGCTGCCTCCGAAGAAGGTGGCCGAGATCGGCCTCGCGGTGCTCGACGCGCTGCACCGGGCGCACGAGTCGGGTGTGCTACACCGGGACGTCAAGCCCGAGAACGTCCTGCTGGCCGACGACGGCCGGGTGGTCCTCACCGACTTCGGCATCGCCACCCTGGAGACCGAGACGCAGCTCACGGTGACGGGGCTGGCGGGCACGCCGGCGTTCATCGCGCCCGAACGGCTCAAGGGGCTGCCCGCGCGGCGCGAGTCCGACCTGTGGTCGCTCGGCGCCACGCTCTACACCTCGGTGGAGGGCCGCTCGCCGCACGAGCGGGGGATGGCGCTGGCCACCATGCACGCGGTGCTGACCGACGAGCCCGATCCCGCGCCGCACGCCGGGCCGCTCGCCGAGGTGATCAGCGGCCTGCTGGCCAAGGAGCCGGTCCAGCGTCCCTCCTACGAGGAGACGAGCCGGATGCTGCGCGAGGTCATCGCCCAGGCGAGCCCGCCGCCCACCATGCGGATGCCCGCCCAGCCGGCGGCCGGCGCGGGCGCGCACCAGGTTCCCGCGCAGCGGGGCCCGGCCGAGGACGACACCCCGACCGATCCCGACCTGATTCCCCCGGCCGCGCAGCCCGGCGGGCAGACCCCGTCCACGCCGCCGGAGACCGGCGCCAGGCTCTCCCCGGCCACCGGGCGTCCCACCGGAGCCACGGGAGCCTCTGGGGCCACCGGCGCCACCGTCGAGTCCGGCGGCTCGGAGGGGCGGCGGCTCGGCCCGATCATCGCGGCGGCCTGCGCGGTCGTCCTGGTCGCCGGCGTGGGCGGCTATCTCGGCCTGAGCTCCGCCCCCGACTCCGGCGCCGACAAGACCCACACCTCCGCGTCCTCGCCACCGCCGGCGGGCTCTCCCTCGCCGAGCGGGTCCGCGTCGCCGGAGCCCACGCCCAGCGAGTCGGCGAGCACGACGCCCACGGCCAGCTCGACGCCCTCCTCCAGCCCGACGGCGACCGCGACGACCGCCGCGCTGCCCAGCGGCTGGAAGATGTACAAGGACAAGACGGGCTTCTCCATCGGCCTGCCGAAGGGCTGGAAGGAGTACAACCGCAACGGCTCCCAGGTGTTCTTCCGCGGCCCGGGGGCCGGGTCCAACGCCTTCCTGATGATCGAGGAGGCGAGCGACCCGGGCTCCGATCCGTACAAGGACTGGAAGAAGCAGGAGCCGGGCGCCAGGGGCCGGTTCGGTGGCTACAAGCTGATCGACATCCACAAGGTCGACTACATGAAGGCCGCCGCCGACTGGGACTTCACCTGGAACACCAACACCGGCAAGACCCGGGTCCGCAACCGCGGCTTCCTCACCGAGAACGGCCGTGGCTACGCCATCTACTGGCACAACCTGAACAGCCGCTGGAAGAAGGACAAGCACTTCTTCGACACGTTCGCCGCCACGTTCAAGCCCGCCAAGTAGGCGGCTCCGGTGGAAAGACGGATCAGCGGCCGGTACCGGCTGATCGAGCCGCTCGGCGAGGGCGGCATGGGCGTCGTGTGGCGCGCCCACGACGAGCTGCTCGACCGCGCGGTGGCGATCAAGGAGGTCCGCTACACCGGTGTGGGCGACGCCCAACTGGCCGACCTCAACCGCAGGACGATCAGGGAGGCCAGGGCGGCGGGCCGGCTCGACCACCCGTCGGTCGTCGTCATCCACGACGTCGTGGAGGAGGACGGCCTGCCGTGGATCGTGATGCAGCTGGTCAGGTCGCGGTCGCTGGCCGAGGTGATCCGCGAGGGCGGCCCGATGACGGTCGGGCAGGCCGCGCTGATCGGCGGCCGGGTGCTCGACGCGCTGCGGGCCGCGCACGCCATGGGCGTGCTGCACCGCGACGTCAAACCGGCCAACGTCCTGCTGGCCGACGACGGCCGGGTGGTCCTCACCGACTTCGGCATCGCCTCGCTGGAGGCCGAGGCGGGCCTCACCGGCACCGGCGGCCTGGTCGGCACGCCCGCCTACCTGCCGCCCGAACGCCTCCACGGCGAGCCCGCGAGGCCCGAGTCCGACCTGTGGTCGCTCGGCGCGACGCTCTACACCGCCGTGGAGGGCGTGCCGCCGTACGAACGCGACTCGTGGGCGGCGACGGTCGCGGCGGTGCTGCGTGACGAGCCCAGGCCGCCCACCCGGGCGGGAGCTCTCCGTCCCGTGATCATGGGGTTGCTCACCCGCGACCCCCGGGCCCGGATGGGCGCCGACGAGGCCGCCGCGTCACTGCGGAGGGCGTACGGCGAGGCGGGCTCCACGGTCCCCGTCCGGCCGCGCCCCCGGCGGGGCGGCGCGCGCCCGATCGTCGTGGCCGCGGTCCTGGCCGTGACGGCCGCGCTGGCGACGGGCGCCGTGCTGGCGATCCGCGGGACGGGCGCGCCGGACCCCGGCGCCACCGCCCTCGCGAGCGCCACCCCCGAGACCGGGCGCCCCTCCACCGGCGACCCCACGCCCGCCTCCACTGAGCCGACCCCGACTGAGCCGACCCCCACCGGGCCGACCCCCACCGGCCCGGCGACCTCCACGGCGCCCACGCCGGCCGCGACCGGCGGAGAGGTGCCCGCCGGCTGGCGCGCCTACCGCGACACCGACGGCCGGTTCTCGATCGCTCTCCCCCGCGGCTGGCGGGCGAAGAAGCATCCCGTGAGAGACAGCGTCAGCGTGACGCGGCCCGGCTCGCCGGGGACGCTGATCGTCGAGTGGACCGTTCCCGAGCGCCCCTGGACCGACCCGGCACGCCACTGGAAGAGCCTGGAGAAGACGATCCGCGACCGGGGCGAGTTCATCGCCTACCGGCGCATCGCCATCGACTCCACGACCTACCTGGGCCGCCCGGCCGCCGACTGGGAGTTCACCAGGCAGCGCGACGGCACCGTGATCCACGTGATCAACCGGGGTTTCCGCACCGCCGGCGGCCGGCCGTTCGCCCTCTACTTCGAGACCACCGAGGCCCGCTGGGAACGGGACCGCGGCTACTTCGACACGTTCGTCCAGACGTTCAGGCCGTCGTAGCAGACGTCCACGGGCAGTCGACCGGCGGACGCCGACGAATTCGGACAGCACATAATCTGTGCCATATGGACACAACAGGGGATCGTTCCGCCGCGATCCGGGACGGTCTGGGAGTGGGCGTGGCCGTCGGGCTGTCGGGGCTGGCCTTCGGCGCGGCGGCCATCACCGCCGGGCTCAGCGTGGCGCAGGCGTGCGTGCTGAGCCTGCTGACGTTCACCGGCGCCTCCCAGTTCGCGCTGGCCGGGGCGGTCGGCGCGGGCGGCAACCTGGCCGCCGCGTCCGCGGGCGCGCTCCTGCTCGGCGGCCGCAACACCCTGTACGGCCTGCGCATGGCGGACCTCCTGCGGGTACGCGGCCCGCGCAGGCTGCTGGCCGCGCACGGCGTGATCGACGAGACCGCCGCCGTCACCCTCGCCCAGCCCACCCCGGCCGCCGCGCGGGCCGGATTCGTCACGACGTTCGCCAGCCTGTACATCACCTGGAACCTGTCCACCCTCGGCGGGGCGCTCGGCACCTCGTTCCTCGGCGACCCGGCCGTGCTGGGGCTGGACGTGGTCGGCCCGGCCACCTTCCTGGCGATCCTGTGGCCACGACTGGCCGCGAGCGCCGAGCTGAGGTGGCTGGCACTCGGCGGAGCGGCGATCGCGCTCGGCGCCACCCCGTTCCTCCCGCCGGGCGTCCCCGTGCTGCTGTCGGCCGCGGCCGTGCTCGTGGTGATGGCGCGATGACGCTGTGGTGGGCCATCGCCGCCGTCTGCCTGGGCTGCTACGCGCTCAAGCTGGCCGGGCTCGCGGCGCCCCGGCGGATCCTCGACCATCCGGTGGTGAGCCGCTTCGCCGAACTCGTGCCGGTGGCGCTGCTGGCCGCGCTCATCGCCGTACAGATGTTCTCCGAGAACGGCGAGCTGCGTTTCGACCCGGCCCGCACCGCCGGCCTGGGCGGGGCCGTGGTCGCCCTGCTGCTTCGCGCGCCCTTTCTCGTCGTTCTTGCCACGGCCGCCGTGATTACCGCGCTTGTCCGGAGCTTTCTCGGGTAGTCACGCCGCATGTCCGAATCTGCGGGACTTGTCGGTGGGCGCTACCGACTCGTCAAGACCATCGGCTCAGGTGGCATGGGCACGGTGTGGCAGGCTCATGACGAGGTGCTCGGCAGGGATGTGGCACTGAAGGAGATCCACCCGCCCCACGAGCTGAACGGTCCCGAACGCGACGAGTTCACCATCCGGACCTTCCGCGAGGCCCGGGCGGCGGGACGCGTCGCGCATCCGGGCGTGGCCGCCGTCTACGACGTGCTGGAGGAGCACGGCCACCCGTGGATCGTCATGCAGCTGATCCCCTCCCGTACGCTGGGCGAGCTGGTGCGCGACCAGGGTCCCCTGTCCCCCACCGAGACCGCGGCCATCGGCGTCCAACTCCTGGAGGCGCTCCGCGCGGCGCACGCGGCGGGTGTGCTGCACCGGGACGTCAAGCCGGACAACGTGCTGCTGACCGACTCCGGCCGGGCAGTGCTCACCGATTTCGGGATCGCCACCACCGAGGACGAGGCTCCCGTCACCAGGACCGGCATCCTCGTCGGCACGCCCGCGTTCATGGCGCCGGAGCGGGCGGCGGGCGGCCGGGCGCACGCCGCCTCCGACCTGTGGTCGGTCGGGGTGACGCTCTACGTCGCGGTCGAGGGCCGCTCACCGTTCCAGCGCCCGCACGCCCTGGCCACCTTAGGCGCGGTCATGCACTCCGAACCCGATCCGATGGCCCGGGCGGGCGCGCTCGCGCCCGTCGTGCTGGGGCTGCTGCGCAAGAACCCGGCCGAGCGGCTGTCGCTGGACGAGGCCGAGCGCCGACTACACGCGATCATGACCGGGACCGCGCCCGAGCCGACCGCGTCCCTGGACGTCCCGCCGCCCGTCCCCACCCGGCCGGCCGGGCCGAACCGCCGGATGCCGCTCGCGGTGCTCGCGGCCGGCGCCATCGTCGTCGCGCTCACCACGGGCGGCATGGCATGGCTGTCGCACCGCGACTCCGGTGCCCGCCCGCCCGCGTCGACGCCGGCCAGCAGCCCCACCGCGATGCCCTCCAGCTCGGGACCGACTCCGGCTCCCACGGACGCGTCGCCGGAGCGGACGGTCACCACTCCGGGAGATCGGCGGGCACGGAACAACGGCCCGTCGTCCGGCTCGCCGGAGGGCCGGCCGGAGTCGTCCGGCCCCCGCCAGAAGACCACCCGGGGGCCCAGCCGCGAACCAACCAGGAAACCGGCCCCCACCACGTCGAAGTCCGACGACGACAAGCCCGCCTCGCGGACCCCCGGGCAGGTCGAGCCCTCCGACAACGGCCGCAAGGGCAAGAAGCCCAAGAAGCCCAAAAAGGACAAGAAAGACAAGAAGGACGGCTGACCTGCGGGCTCAGGACTCGGCGCGGACGATGTCGAGCGCCTTCTGCAGGTCATCGGGGTAGTCGGTGCCGAAGGAGATCCACTCGCCGCTGCCGGGATGCTCGAAGCCGAGCGCCACCGCGTGCAGCCACTGGCGGGTGAGGCCCAGCCGGGCCGCGATCGTCGGATCGGCGCCGTACATCAGGTCACCCACGCACGGGTGGCGCAGCGCCGACATGTGCACCCGGATCTGGTGGGTGCGGCCGGTCTCCAGCTTGATGTCGAGCAGCGACGCCGCCCGGAACGCCTCGATCGTGTCGTAGTGGGTGATCGACGGCTTGCCGCCCGCGACGACCGCGAACCTGCCGTCGCCGGACGGGTGCCGGTCGATGGGCGCGTCCACGGTGCCCCGGAACGGGTCGGGATGCCCCTGGACCAGCGCGTGGTAGCGCTTGTCGACCGTACGCTCCTTGAAGGCGCGCTTCAGGTGGGAGTAGGCACGCTCGCTCTTGGCCACCACCATCGCGCCCGTGGTGTTGGCGTCGAGCCGGTGCACGATGCCCTGGCGTTCGGCCGCGCCGCTGGTGGTGATCGTGTGGCCGGCGCCGAGCAGCCCGCCGAGCACCGTCGGGCCGGTCCAGCCGACGGTCGGGTGGGCGGCCACCCCGATGGGCTTGTTGACCACGACGATGTCGTCGTCCTCGTGCACCACGCGCATGCCGGGCACGGGCTCGGCGATCGGCATCGGTGCCACCACCGGCGGCGGGAGCGTCACGTCGAGCCAGGCGCCCGCGTGCACCCGGTCGGACTTGGCCGGGTGCCGGCCGTCGACCAGCACCTCACCGGCGACGATCAGCTCGGCCGCGCGGGTGCGGGAGAACCCGAACAGGCGCGAGAGCGCGGCGTCGAGCCGTTCGCCCTCCAGCCCGTCGGGCACGGGCAGGCTACGCTGCTCGGCCACTCTTGCCCTCCCTCGTGCCGTCGATCTGGTAGCCCCGCCAGGCCAGGACCACGGCCAGGATCCCGCCGCAGACGATCGCCGAGTCGGCGATGTTGAACACCGGGAAGTAGTCGATGACCGGGAATCTGCCGGGCAGCACCTCGACGAAGTCGACGACGTGCCCCTGGAACTGCGTGTCCCTGCCGATCCCCGACGGGTAGCGCAGGAGCCGGTCGGTCAGGTTGCCGAGCGCCCCGCCGAGCAGCAGGCCCAGCGTGAGCGCCCACGGGACGCTGCCCAGTTTACGGGCGGTGCGGATGATGGCCACCACCACGCCCACGGCGATGAAGGTGAAGACGATCGTCATTCCGGTGCCGATGCTGAAGGCGGCACCGGAATTGAAGATCACTCTGAACTGCAGCACGTCCTCGATCACGACCAGCGGCGGCTTGCCCTCCAGGGCGCGCAGCACCAGGGTCTTGGTGATCAGATCGGCCGCGTAGATCACGACGGCCAGTCCGACGAGGACCGCGGCGAGACGTCCGCGCCGTCCGCCTACCGGCGTTCCTCCCTCTGCTTGCAGGCCACGCACAGCGTCGCCCTCGGGAACGCCTGCAGACGTTCCTTGCCGATCGGCTTGTGGCACGATTCGCACACTCCATAGGTCCCTGCGTCGATCCTGGCGATCGCACGTTCGTTCTGCGCGACCAGGTCGCGTGCATTCAGGGTAAGGGCGATCTCGCGTTCCCGCTCGTACGTCTTGGCTCCGGCGTCCGCCTGGTCGTCACCGGCACCCTGGGTCACATCGCCGGAGGCGATCTCCGACTCGTGCCGGAGGATGTCGGTGTTGAGTTCGTCGATCTCCGTCTTCAGGGCGCCGCGTACCTCGGCCAGCTCCTCTTGCGACCACATCGCCGGTGTAGCGGTCTGCGTGACTGCCGCCATGGCTGCCTCCATTGCTGATCAAGGCCGTGAATGGTGCGGGCAGCTTAGGTGCCCCCATAACGGATCGACAAACGACCCGCCGGGTCGTTTACCTCTCCCGTACTATCCCGCCCCGCCCTCTCAACTCCCCCTCAGCAGCGCCCATTCCCTCACCTTTGACGGCGTTTACGACTTCCGTACCGGAGACAGGATCGTCACCGGCCAAACCAGGAAGCCTTTGCCTCCGACCTGCGTTATGGTGTGAAGGCTGCAAGGCGTCGATGGGGCCCCATGTGAGGGACATCACCCCGGAGCCGCCGGAAGAACGGCTTCCCCGAAGCTCACTAGACCCGGCCGCAGCCCGAACGAAGAGGGCCTCTCCGAGGCCAAGAAGGGTGGTACCGCGGGGCCGCATGTCGGCTTCGTCCCTTCACGCAGCCCTGTAGCCAGTGATCGCGTGGAGGCCCGCCCGAGATGTCTTCCCCTACGTTCCGCTCTCTTCCCGCGCAGGTCGACCTGCCCGCGCTCGAGCGTGAGGTCCTCGACCGGTGGCGGGACGGCAAGATCTTCGAGCGTTCCGTCGAGCAGAACGACGGCAACCCGGCCTGGGTCTTCTACGAGGGCCCGCCCACCGCCAACGGCCTGCCCGGTGTCCACCACGTCGAGGCCCGCGTCTTCAAGGACCTCTTCCCCCGCTACAAGTCGATGCGCGGCTTTAGCGTGCCGCGCAAGGCCGGCTGGGACTGCCACGGCCTGCCGGTCGAGGTCGGCGTGGAGAAGGAGCTCGGCCTCGCCGGCAAGAAGGACATCGAGGACTACGGCATCGCCGAGTTCAACGCCAAGTGCCGTGAGTCGGTGCTGCGTCACGTCGACGCGTTCGAGCAGATGACCGAGCGGATGGGCTACTGGATCGACCTGTCCACCGCCTACCGGACCATGGATCCGTCCTACATCGAGTCGGTGTGGTGGTCGCTCAAGGTCGTCTTCGACAAGGGGCTGCTGTTCCGCGACTTCCGCATCACCCCCTACTGCCCGCGTTGCGGCACCGGCCTGTCCGACCACGAGCTGGGCCAGCCGGGCGGCTACGAGACCGTGTCCAGCCCGTCCGTCTACGTCCGCATGCCCGTGACCTCCGGCCCGCTGGCCGAGCTGGACGCCTCGCTGCTGGTCTGGACGACGACGCCGTGGACCCTGGTGTCCAACACCGCGGTCGCCGTGCACCCCGACGTGACCTACGTCGCCGCGCGCACCCCCGGCGGTGAGGTGCTGGTGGTGGCCGAGCCGCTGCTGGCGGTGCTCGGCGAGGGCGTCACCGAGGTCGCCCGCCTCTCCGGCCGCGAGCTGGAGCGCACCACCTACTCCCGCCCCTTCGACCTGGTCGACATCCCGGGCTCCCACTACGTGGTGCTCGGCGACTACGTCACCGTCGAGGACGGCACCGGCCTGGTCCACCAGGCGCCCGCGTTCGGCGCCGACGACCTGGCCGTGACCAAGCGGTACGACATGCCGGTGGTCAACCCGATCGGCCCCGACGGACGCTTCCTCGACGACGTGCCGATGGTCGGCGGGCAGTTCTTCAAGGACGCCGACGAGGCGCTCACCGACGATCTGCGGGAGCGGGGCCTGCTGTTCCGCGGCGGCCACTTCGAGCACAGCTACCCCCACTGCTGGCGCTGCCACACCCCGCTGCTCTACTACGCGCTCCCCTCCTGGTACATCCGCACCACCGCGGTCAAGGACCAGCTGCTGGCGGAGAACTCCACGACCAACTGGTACCCCGAGACGATCAAGTGGGGCCGGTTCGGCGAGTGGCTGCGCAACAACGTCGACTGGTCGCTGTCGCGCTCGCGCTACTGGGGCACACCGCTGCCGCTGTGGGTGTGCTCGGCCGACGAGTCCCACGTGACGTGCGTGGGCTCGATGGACGAGCTGGGCGCCCTGGCCGGCCGCGACGTGTCCGCGCTCGACCCGCACCGCCCCTACGTCGACGACGTGACCCTCCCCTGCCCCACCTGCGGTGCCGAGGCGCGCCGGGTGCCCGACGTCATCGACGCCTGGTACGACTCCGGCTCCATGCCCTTCGCCCAGTGGGGCGCCCGGGGCAAGCCCGAGGGCGTCTACCCGGCGCAGTTCATCTGCGAGGCGACCGACCAGACCCGTGGCTGGTTCTACTCGCTGATGGCCGTCGGCACCCTGGTCTTCGGCCAGTCGTCCTACGAGAACGTGCTCTGCCTCGGGCTCATCCTGGCCGAGGACGGCCGCAAGATGAGCAAGCACCTCGGCAACGTGCTGGAGCCCATCTCGCTGATGGACGAGCACGGCGCCGACGCGCTGCGCTGGTTCATGGCCTGCTCGGGCTCCCCCTGGGCGGCCCGGCGCGTGGGCCACAACACGCTGGAGGAGATCGTCCGCAAGGTCCTGCTGACCTACTGGAACACCGCCTCCTTCTTCACCCTCTACGCAGGCGCCGAGTCGTGGTCGCCCGCGATGCTCGCGGACGCGCTGCCCGCGTCCGAGCGCCCGTTGCTCGACCGGTGGGCGCTGGCCGAGCTGCACCGCACGGTGGCCGACGTCACGGCCTCGCTCGACGAGTACGACACCCAGCGCGCCGGCCGCAGGCTCGCCGAGTTCCTCGACGACCTGTCCAACTGGTACGTCCGCCGCTCGCGCCGCCGCTTCTGGCAGGGCTCGCGCGAGGCGTTCGCGACCCTGTACGAGTGCCTGGAGACGGTCACCCGGCTGATGGCGCCCATCACGCCGTTCGTCACCGACTACCTGTGGGACGTGCTGCGGGCCGATGACGCCCCGTCCTCGGTGCACCTGGCCTCCTGGCCGGCCGTACGGGAGGACCTGCTCGACCCGGCGCTGTCGGAGCAGATGGCGCTCGTCCGCCGCCTGGTGGAGCTGGGCCGCTCGGCCCGCGCGTCCTCCGGGGTCAAGACCCGCCAGCCGCTCGGCCGCGCGCTCGTCGGGGCGCACGGCTGGCCGGCGCTCCCGCCCGAGCTGCGCGCTCTCATCGCCGACGAGCTGAACGTCCAGGCACTGGAGGACATGTCCGGCTTCAGCGCCGATCTCGTGTCCTACACGGTCAAGCCCAATTTCCGTGCGCTCGGCAAGCGCTTCGGCTCCCAAACCAAGCTGGTGGCCGCCGCGGTGACCTCCGCCGACGCCACCACGCTGGCCCGCGCCCTGCGCTCGGGCGCCACGGTGACCGTCGAGGCGGGCGAGCTCGGCCCGGTCTCGCTGGGCCCTGACGAGGTGATCGTCACCGAACAGCCCCGCTCGGGCTGGGCGGTAGAGACCGGCGCGGTCGACACGGGCACCGGCGAGACGGTCGCGCTCGACCTGGAGCTGACCGACGAGCTGCGCCGCGCCGGCCTGCTGCGCGAGGTCATCCGCCTGGTGCAGGAGGCCCGCAAGTCCACCGGCCTGTCCATCACCGACCGCATCGACCTGTGGTGGACCGCCTCCGGCCCCGACCTCGCCCAAGCCCTGCGCTCGGGTGCCGGCCCGGTGGCGGACGAGGTGCTGGCCACGTCGGTCACGGAGGGATCCGAGCCCGGCCTGCCCTCCCACACCGACGCGGACCTGGGCCTGACCTTCCAGATCCGCCGCTCCTGACGGCCTATCGCCCGGGCGTGCTCTCCCACGGGGAGCACGCCCGGGCCATCCAGCGTTTCGAAGCTCGCCGGGACCCTGGCAGCACATCCTGGGACCCCTCGGCACAGGATCGCTACGTTCTGGCCCGCCTGGGCACGTATCGGAACCCGCCTCATCCGTCCTGAAACGGACTCGCTACGTTCTGTACTGCCTCGGCACCGAAATCCACCAGATCGCTAGGTGTTGGGACGGCATTGGTTTCCCCGTGTCCCTTCAGGCACGTCCTGACGTCCTGATCCTGACGTCCTGACGTCCTGCGGTGGTCGCTCGCGACTGTCTCGAACGCCGGGCTCAGCCGGCCGTCTCACGGTCGCTCTGGCAGACCGAACAACTGGTGAGGCCCGCCGTCTCCGCCTGAGCGAGGGTCATGGTCTCCACACCGCTGTCACCGGCGCCCCTGATCAGCGGGCAGTCGGTGCCGTGGTAGCGGCGCGTCCCGGAGATCACCTTCACCGTGGCGGCGCGCTCCTTGGCAGGCGTCTCCTTGCCGGCCCCGTTACCAGCGCGTTCGCCACCCTCAGCGTCCTTGCCACCCTCGACATCCTTGGCCCGCTCAGCGTCCTTAGCGCGGTCACGGTCCTTGGCCCGCTCGGCGTCCTTGGCCCGCTCGGCGTCCTTGGCGGCCGTGCCCTTAGCAGTGCCGGGCGACGCCGCGCCCTTACCGACGGCATCTTCACCGGTGGGCGCCGTGTCCGACCTGTCCTCGCCTCCGGCTCCACCCTTACGTTCGGCCGTCGCGGCCGGTCGCGTCGATGACGCACCCGACGTGCCCGACGTAGCGCCTGACTCCCTCGCTGCTCCGGACGTGCCCGCCGCCGTGTCCCGCGGCTCGCTCGCCGACCGTGGTCCAGCGGCCTCGCCGGACGGCTCCAAGCGGACCGGCCGCGAGGGGAAACGAGCGGTCTCCTCCGGCTCGGGCTCGGACCCGGCGCCCTCCGGCTCGCCCCGGCCGGGCGAGGACGTGGACCGCTGGGACGCTCCCGCCGAACCGGCTCCGGAACGCTGCCCTGGGGCTCCCTGGGACCCCGGTGACGCTCCCGGGCGTTGCGGCCTGCCCTGGCCGCCGGCAGCGGAGCCACCGGACGACGGGGACCGTGGGGACTCCGCCGGGGAACCGCGCCCGGCCCCTCCCGTACGCGCGGGCGGAGCCTCGATCGGCTCTCCCGTGGCGGACACCGCCCGCTGGGGCCGGGTCTCCGGGCCCTGGTCGGTCAGGTCGGCCTCGGCATCGGAGCCGCGAGTGGGTTTCTCCGAACCTTCGGATCGGCCCGATCGGGCTGACGGACGCTCAGGAGGCTCTGTGGGGGCGGAGCGGTCACCAGGGGAAGAGGATGTGGCGACCTCCGCTCGGGAGTCGTGAGGCCCCCGGCGGAAGGCCACGAAAGTCGTCTGGCCGGATTCTTCCTCGCCGGGCTTGGCCGTACGGGAGGCAGGCCGCTCGGCGGGGCCGCTGGAGGACGAGCCCTGCGCGGGATCCGACGGACGCCCGAACCACCCGGCCGACCGGTCCTCGTGGGAGGCGGCGGGGGCGGGCTCCGGGCTGGGGGTGGAAACCCGGGCGTCGGGCTTCGGCCGGGCCATCGGCTGCCTGTCCGTGCCCGGGGGGCGAGGGGCACGCGACTCGTTGACAGGCCCGGGACGAACGGGATCCGAACCGGCGGACTCGGAACGGGCGGCCTCGGAACGGGCGGGCTCAGCGGCGTGAGCCCGGCTCTCGGTGGACACGGCCGGGTCGGCCTCGGGCGGCGACTGTCGTCCGCCGAGCGCCGCGTCCGGCAGGCACGTGGTGCATGGGGTGAACCCCTCCTCGCGCGCCTCTTCGTGCGTGAGCTCTTCGTGATCTCGTCCGGCCAGCTGGCGGCAGCCCGGAACGTGGTAGCGCTTGCGCCCGGGGATCACCAGGACGATCGAGTCCGGGGAGATCCCCCTCGCCGCGGAGCGGCGGGGAGCCGGAGCGGGCATGGTCACCGTCTGCTGCGTCAGCTGCGGACGCGCGACCGGCGGCGCCCCCATCGGGCCGGCCTGGGTGTGCGGAATCCCGGGCGGCGCGAGGCCCGCCGGCGATCTGACCGGCTCGGCGGCCCGTCCACCACCGGGGAACAACTCATGACGCCGCAGGAACACACCGATCACGAGGAACAGCGCGGACAGCACGCTGGCCACGATGGACCACATGATCAGGTAGACCTTGGCCAGTACGAAGCCCGCGATCAGTAACACGACCGCCGCGAGCACCAAACCAGCGCTGATAAGGATCACAGAGGGCTCTTTCGAGTGACGGGTCCCATTGACCCGCTACTTTACCGGCGGTCGCCGTGGGGACCGTCGCCGCCGGGGAAAGCGCCCTGCGGAGCCTCGCCACCGAACGGGTTGGGACCACCGGGAAGAGGCGGCTGCCCCCCCGGGGACACCGCGTGCGACATGGCCGGAGCCACACCCGCGGGTCCGCCCGGCATCACCGGAAAGCCACCGCTGCCCTCGGCGGAGACGTTGAGCTCGGCGAGCTGGTTCTCCAGGTAGAGCTTGAGACGGCTGCGGTATTCGCGCTCGAAGCTGCGCAGCTCCTCGACCTTGCGCTCGAGCTCGTCACGCGTCTGGACGAGGGAGCCCATGGCCTGACGGTGGCGCTCCTGCGCGTCGCGCTCGAGCGTCTCGGCACGGGCCCGGGCGTCGCCGATGACCTGCTCGGCCTGACGGCGGGCCTTGGTGAGGATCTCGTCGGCCTCAC
Organism: Nonomuraea sp. CX421; assembly: GCF_059358955.1. NCBI lineage: Bacteria > Bacillati > Actinomycetota > Actinomycetes > Streptosporangiales > Streptosporangiaceae > Nonomuraea > Nonomuraea sp. CX421. Next base: position 97,457 of record NZ_JCADBK010000017.1, read on the forward strand.
GGCGGGCACGGGTGACGGTCTCGTCGGCCTCACGACGGGCGTCAGAGATCGCCTGGTCGGCGGTCTGCTGGGCAAGCGCCAGCACGCGGGCCGCGGTGTCCATGTTGTCCTCGGCGGGCGGCATGTTCATGGCCACGGGCATCGGCTGCTGCTGCGGCTCGGGCGCCTTCATGGGCTCCGGCTGCGGCGGCATCATCATCTCGGGCTTCGGCCCTTCCTGGACCGGCGCGGAGGCCATGGGCATGTTCATGCCACCCGGGACCTTCCCACGCAGGCACTCGCCCAGTTTGGCGCGAAGCTCCTCGTTCTCTTGGATCAGGCGGTCAAGCTCAGCCTCGACTTCGTCGAGGAAGGCATCGACCTCTTCCTCGTCGTAGCCCGGCCGAAGCCGGGTCGTACTGAATTGCTTGTTCCGCACATCAGCGGGCGTCAGCGGCATCTTTTGCTCTCCTTGGCGCGCTTGGAGTCTGTCCGGAGGGACGGTAGAACCCGAATCACTTCAGCGCGGACACGAGTTGGATCTTGACCAGGGCCCCGGCAGCCCCCTTCACCCGCCCAGCGACTGCGCGATCTGCAGCAAGATCAGGACGACGATGAAGAGCACTGTGAAGCTTAGGTCAAAGGCCACCGTACCCAACCGGAGCGGAGGAATGAAACGGCGGAGGAACTTAAGGGGTGGGTCTGTTGCGGTGTATGTGGCTTCGGCTAGCACCAGAACGACCCCCGAGGGCCGCCATTGGCGGGCGAACGCCTGGACCGTCTCAAAGATCATCCGGCCGATGAGCAGCACCAGGTAGAGCGCCAGGATGATGACCAAGATCTGACTTACGATCCCCACGGTCTGGCCGCGCCTCCACTTCTCATGTGCCCCCCGGGCCTCGGTGAGACCAGGCTGGGTGCGATAGACATACAGAGACTCTAACTCTGGTTGAAGAACCCGCGCTCCGCGATTCGGGCCTTGTCCTCGGCGGTCACCTCGACATTGGCTGGGGACAACAGGAACACCTTGTTGGTAACACGTTCGATGCTGCCGTGTAGGCCAAAGACGAGACCTGCCGCGAAATCGACGAGCCGCTTGGCGTCGCTGTCGACCATCTCGGTCAAGTTCATGATCACCGGCGTGCCGTCGCGGAAGTGCTCGCCGATCGTCCTCGCCTCGTTGTACGTGCGGGGGTGCAGCGTGGTGATGCGGGCCAGATCGGTCGTGCGGCGCTCCAGGACGGTCGTGGTGGGCCTGGGCGCGGAGGATCCGGGGTCGGCGTCGTCGTCACGGTCCTGGACCGCGACGGGCCGGTCCTCGCCGACACGCGGGGAGTCGTCGTCGTAGGCGTACTCGTCGGGGTAGCTTTCGTACCTCTCGTAACGGTCGTCCTCCACGAGACCGAGGTAGACCGCCATCTTGCGCATCGCGCCGGCCATCGCTACGTCGTCCTCCTGCTCATGGTCGCACTCGCTCGGGCCAGTCGCCGGGCCCGAGGCGGTAGGCGTACCCCCTTGAAGCTCACCGCTGATCGACCTCTACTGGATAGGTGGGCCTGAAGGCCCACTTGACGGGACATTACCTGACGAAGGGCTTGCGACGGCCGAGCAACGCCGTACCGACCCGCAGGTGTGTCGCGCCGTAGCCGACCGCCTCGGCGAGGTCCTCGCTCATGCCCGCCGAAATCATCGTGGCACGCGGGTGTCGCTCCTGTACGGCGAGGGCCACATCCTGTAGCCGGGCGAACGCCTTGGCCGGCTCCTCGCCCAGCGGGGCCACCGCCATGACCCCGCCCAGCCAGACGTTGTCGTAGGCGGCGATCTGGTCGGCGAGGTCGAGCACGTCGCCCGGCATGGCGCCACCCCTGCCGGGGTCGTCGTCGAGCGAGACCTGCACCAGGCAGCCGATCTCGCGCCCCTGGCGGCCCGCCTCCTTGCTGACGGCCGCGGCCAGCCTGAGCCGGTCGACCGAGTGGATCACGTCGGCGTAACCGACCACCGAACGCACCTTGTTGCTCTGCAGTTGCCCGACGAAGTGCCAGGTCAGCGGCAGCCCGGCGAGCTCGCGCGCCTTGGGTGCGGCCTCCTGGTCGCGGTTCTCGCCGACGTCGCGCACACCCAGCTCGCACAGGATCCGCACGTCCTCGGCGGGGCGCGTCTTGGTGACCGCGATCAGCGTGACCTCGCCGCGGTCGCGTCCCGCCGCCCGGCACGCCTCCCCGATCCGCTGTTCGACCTCGGCCAGTCCGGCCGCGATCTCATCCCGCCTCATCACGTTTCTCCCTTTTGTATGGGCCTACCCCATTGTTCGGCACGACGGCCCCGCGCGCCCGCGGACCGCACATGATTGTTCCGCGCGGACGGCTCGGCGAGCCCATGGGCCCCGGGGACGCGATGACCCCCACACACGGCGACGCCGCTCCGCCGTACCTCTGAGAGGGGGGGCGGAGCGGCGAGGAGCCTGGTGGGTCACTTGAGGAAGTCGGGCACGTCCAGCTCCTCCTCCTGCTCCTCGAAGACCACCGGACGACGTTTGCCGGGCTCCGACATGCGGGAGGTGATGGGGGTGGGCGGATTGGCGGGCTCGGGCGTGGGCCGCGGGATCGAGACGGGCGGCTCCTCGGCGACCGGCTCGGGCGCCGAGACGGGGCCGGGAACGCCCTCGACGGGGCGCGCCGGCTCGGGCCGCACCTCGATCCGAGGCTCCGGGCGTGGGTCGGGCCTGACCTCCGGGCGGGGCTCGGGACGCGGGTCGTGGCGCGGCGCCGGCTCGGCCTTCACGGTGGGCGTGGCGGGACGCGGCGGTGTCACGGGCGGCGCCGCCGGACGGCTCTGCGGTCGCGGCAGCGGCTTCTCCACTGGCGGCGGCACGTCGTCGAAGCCCGCGGCGATGACGGTGACCCGCACCTCGTCGCCCAGGGCGTCGTCGATGACCGTGCCGAAGATGATGTTGGCGTCGGGCGCCGCGGCCATCGAGACGAGCTGGGCCGCCTCGTTGATCTCGAACAGGCCGAGGTCGGAGCCGCCGGCGATCGACAGCAGCACGCCGTGCGCGCCGTCGATGCTGGCCTCGAGCAACGGGCTGGAGACGGCCATCTCCGCGGCCGCCACCGAGCGGTCGTCGCCACGCGCGTGGCCGATGCCCATCAGCGCCGAGCCGGCCCCGGACATGACCGACTTGACGTCAGCGAAGTCGAGGTTGATCAGGCCGGGCGTGGTGATCAGGTCGGTGATGCCCTGCACACCCGACAGCAGCACCTGGTCGGCCGCCTTGAACGCGTCGAGGACGCTGACCTGCCGGTCGGAGATCGACAGCAGGCGGTCGTTGGGGATCACGATGAGGGTGTCGACCTCGTCACGCAGCGTCTCGATGCCGGCCTCGGCCTGCGAGGCCCTGCGCCGGCCCTCGAAGCTGAACGGCCGGGTGACGACTCCTATCGTCAGCGCGCCGAGCGACCGGGCGATGTTGGCGACGACGGGCGCGCCACCGGTGCCGGTGCCGCCTCCCTCGCCGGCTGTGACGAAGACCATGTCGGCCCCCTTGAGGACCTCCTCGATCTCCTCACGGTGGTCTTCGGCCGCCTTGCGCCCCACATCGGGGTTGGCGCCAGCGCCCAGTCCGCGCGTGAGCTCGCGGCCCACGTCGAGTTTGACGTCGGCGTCACTCATCAGCAGCGCCTGGGCGTCGGTGTTTATCGCGATGAACTCGACGCCCTTGAGTCCCTCCTCGATCATCCGGTTGACGGCGTTGACTCCGCCGCCGCCGATGCCGACGACCTTGATGACCGCGAGGTAGTTCTGCGGTGCTGCCACGACGAGGGGCCTTTCCGCTCGTTGACTTGCCATTTCGGTGCGGATCGACTCCGCGTTCTTTCATTCGTTAACTCTCAACCTCAAGTTGAGATTCAGATTTATGTCAACCTGAGGATTGATACGGACAGTAGGAGTTACGCTCTGGGTGGGTCAACTAACCGCGCCGCAAGCGCGTCCGGCGTGTCGCGGGCTGTCCGTTTCGCTCTGCCGTCACGCCAGGTCCGAGCACTCCTGCGCTACAGGCTCTCACGCCGGGGCCTCCCCCGTGGACAGGCTCGGCGACCGCCGCGCGCCGGATTCGCCGGGCCGCGACACCGGAAGACCGCGATGGCCGGGGAAATGCGAGTCATGTCCCATAGACGCCCCGCCATCGCCGCCGGATCACCGACGCGTCGGCCGGGCGGCCTCATTTCAGGGTCACCACGTCCGGCGAGCTCACGTCGTAGACGCCCGCCTCGCGCCGCAACAGGGTGGTCAGGATGCGCGCCTTGTCCTCGCCCCTGTCGGAGCCACCCCAGATGACGGTGCGGCCGTCGGACAGATCGAACGACACGTCCTCCGCCGACGTGGCCCGCACCTGCCGCACCCTGCCCGCCAGGGAGCCGGGCAGGCCGCGGATGACCTGGAGCGCCGCCATCGTCGCCGGGTCGCCGGCGGCCGGCCGTTCGACCTTGAGCACGGGCAGCAGGGGCGGGGCCATGTCTCTGACCTCGATGACGACGCCGTGCCCGTCGACGACCGCGGCCTTGCCTCCGACGTAGAGGGCGGCGACCGGCTCGCGCTCGACCACCTCGATCTTGAGCGTGCCGGGCCAGACCCTGTCGATCTTCGCTGTGGCCAGCTGCCGGATGGTCATCACGCGGCTCTCCACCTCGTCGAGGTCGACCGTGGCCAGCGGGTGCAGCTTGGGCACCCCGGCCTGCCGTTCGATCTGGTCGGAGGGCACTGTGAGATTTCCCACGATCTCGATCGAGCGGACGCCGAGCACCGGCGACCAGAACACCAGCCAGGCGGCGCTGCCCACCACGCCGGCGGTGAGCAGCACCAGGAACGCGGTCCGCGCCTTCATCTCTCCCCTGGATCCGTAGCCGTGGCCCCGAACCTACGCCGCGACCGCCCCGTGGCTCCCGAGGCGCGCCCGAGGACGGCGAACACGTCGCGCACCGGGCAAGTCAGCGGGCGGACAACTCGGCCAGGATCTGCGGGCCGAGCTCGGTCACGTCGCCCGCGCCCATCGTCAGCACGATGTCGCCCGCCCGCGCGTGGGAGGCCGCCAGCGCGGGCACCGCGGCGCGGTCGGGCGCATAGGCGACCCGCTCGGCCGGCAACCGGACCCGGCCCGCCACCAGAGCGCCCGACACCCCCGGCTCGGGATCCTCGCGGGCGCCGTAGACGTCGAGCACGATGGCCACGTCGGCCAGGCCCAGCGCGGAGCCGAACTCGTCGGCGAAGAACCTGGTGCGGGAGTAGAGGTGCGGCTGGAAGATCGCGATGACCCGGCCGGTGCCCGAGTAGGAGGCCACCACGTCACGCGCGGCCCGCAGGTCGGCGGCCAGCTCGGTCGGGTGATGGGCGTAGCTGTCGAACACGGCCACGCCGCCCGCCTCGCCCTTGGCCTCGAAGCGCCGCTTGGCCCCCGTGAAGGTCGCCAGCCCGTCTCTGATCTCCTCGAACGGCAGCCCCAGCTCCTCGGCCACGGCGATCACCGCGGTAGCGTTGAGCGCGTTGTGAGCCCCTGGCACGGGCAACCGGACGTCGCCCCGGCCCTCGATGGTGAACAGGGTGCCGAACCCGTCGGGCCGCACGCCGCTCACCCGGACCTCGCCCGCCTCGCCGTAGGTGCGCACGCGTACGCCCCGGGCCCGCGCGTGCTCGGCCAGCTCCACCGCCCCCGGGTCGTCGGCGCAGACGATGAGCAGCGACCCCACCCGGTCGGCGAACCGCTCGAAGCCGGCGTGCACCGCCCGCGGGTCGCCGTAGTTGTCGAGGTGGTCGGCCTCCACGTTGGTCACCACGGCGATGTCGGGCGCCAGCATGAGGAACGAGCCGTCGCTCTCGTCGGCCTCGGCGACGAAGACCTGGCCGGAACCCTCGTCGGCGCCGAGCCCGGTGGTCACGAGCTGGCCGCCGACGCAGTAGGACGGGTCGGCCCCGCACTTCTGCAGCGCCACGGTCAGCATCGAGGTGGTGGTGGTCTTGCCGTGGGTGCCCGCGATGGCGACGGCGGTGCGCCCGGCCATCACGGAGGCGAGCGCGGCGGCCCGCGGGATGACCCGCAGCCCCTGCTTGAGCGCCTCACCCAGCTCAGGGTTGGAGTCGCGGATCGCGGTGGAGACCACCACGGTGTCGACGTTCTTGATGTGCGAGGCCGCGTGGCCGATGTGCACGGTCGCGCCCAGCTCGCGCAGCTCGACCACCTGGTCGGAACTGCGGGAGTCGCTGCCGGACACCCGCACGCCGCGTTTGAGCAGGATGCGGGCGATGCCTGACATGCCGGCGCCGCCGATGCCGATGAAGTGCACGTTTCCGAGATCGCCCGCGGCGACGGGATCCACCAGCTTGACCAGGCTCATCGGGCTATCTCCAACACTTTCCGCGCGAGCATGACATCGGCGTCCTTGCGCCCCAGCTTCGCGGCGGCTTCGGACATGACGGCGACCCGTTCGGGGTCGCGCAGGATGGGCAGCACGTTCTGAATGATCCAATCGGGTGACAAGTTGGCATCGTCGACCATGAGGCCGCCGCCTCCCGCGGCGATGCGCTCGGAGTTGACGCGCTGCTCGCCGTTGCCGTGCGGCAGCGGCACGTAGGCGGCGGGCAGCCCCACCGCGGTCAGCTCGGCGCAGGTGAGCGCACCGCCGCGGCACAGTGCCAGGTCGGCGGCCGCGTAGGCGAGGTCCATCCGGTCGACGTAGGGCAGAAGGACGTACTGCGGGTCGCCGGGCGGCGGCTCGTGCTCGACGGTGTTCTTGGGACCGATCACGTGGAGCACCTGCACCCCCGCTGCCCGCAGCGCGGGCGCGGCGGCGAGCGCGGCCTCGTTGATCGACCTCGCCCCCTGGGAGCCGCCGAACACCAGCAGCGTCGGCCGGTCGTTCTCCAGCCCGAACCAGGAACGGGCCTTGTCGCCCATGGACAGCCGGTCGAGCGTGACGATCTCACGCCGCAGCGGGGTGCCGATGTAGGCCGACCCCGCCAGCGCGGCGTCGGGGAAGCCGGTGAAGACGTGCTCGGTGAGCCGCGCGCCCAGCCGGTTGGCCAGGCCCGGACGCGGATTGGCCTCGTGGACGACGATCGGCAGGCCGCGGCGCTTGGCCGCGAGGTAGGCGGGAGTCGCCACGTAGCCGCCGAACCCGACGAGGACGTCGGCCGACACCCGGTCGAGGATCGCGGCCACCGCGTTGACCGCGCCCGCCAGCCGCCCCGGCACGGTCAGCAGCCGCGGCGTCATCGCCCTGGGCAGCGGCACCGCGGGCACCAGCTCCAGGTCGTAGCCCCTCGGGGGGATGAGCCGCGTCTCAAGCCCGCGCTCGGTGCCGACGCAGGTGATGCCGATGCCCGGGTCAAGCCGGCGCAGCGCGTCAGCAAGGGCGAGTGCGGGCTCGATGTGCCCGGCCGTCCCGCCACCGGCGAGGACCACCCTCATGTCGACTCCCTCTAACGTCTCGCTCGGCCTTTGTTCATGCCCCCCAGGCCAAGCCAGCTTAGGGCCCGTACGACCGGTCCGGGGCCACGCGCGGCCAGAGCTTCCCGCGCCCCGGGCTCACGTTTGGCGAACGACAGCAGCATGCCCAGCGCGGCCAGCGTGGGCAGCAGCGCCGAGCCGCCGTAGGACACCAGCGGCAACGGGATGCCCGTGATGGGCAGCACGCCGAGCACGGCTCCGATGTTGACGATGCCCTGGCCGACGATCCAGGCCACGACGGCGGCGGCGGCGAGCCGGATGAAGGGGTCGTTGACCCGGCCGGCGACCCGCAGCCCGGCGTAGCCGAGCAGGCCGAAGAGCGTGATCACGACCAGCGTGCCCATCAGCCCCAGCTCCTCGCCGAGGATGGCGAAGATGAAGTCGCTCTCGCCGTGCGGCAGCCAGCTCCACTTGGCCCTGCTGCTGCCCAGGCCGAGCCCGAACCAACCACCTGAGCCCATCGCGATCTGCCCCTGTACGGCCTGGTATCCGGCGCCCTGCGCGTCGGCCCAGGGGTCGAGGAACGCGCTGATGCGGGCCATCCGGTACGGCTCGACCCTGATCATGATGACCGCCGCCAGCACGGCCAGCGCCATGATGCCGCCGAACAGCTTGATCGGCGCGCCCACCACCCACAGCAGCGACAGGAAGATCATGAGCAGCACCAGGGTGGTGCCGAGGTCGCGGCCGAGCATGACCATGACGGCCAGGATCGCGGTGCCGGGCATGAGCGGGATCAGCAGTTGCCGCCACTCGATGCGGCCCTGGCGGGCACGGCGGGCCAGCAGGTCGGCGCCCCACAGCGCGAGCCCGAGCTTGGCGGGTTCCGACGGCTGGATGGTGAACGGCCCCACATAGATCCACCGCTGCGCGCCCAGCTCGGACGAGCCGATGAACAGCACCATGACCAGCGCGATGATCGACAGCGCCATCAGCGGATAGCCGGCCCAGCGGAAGAACCGGTGCGGCAGCCGGGAGCACGCCCACATGATGGGCACGCCGATGGCCGTCGACAGCGACTGCTTGATGAACCACGAGAACGGGCTGCCGGTCTTCGCCAGCGCCTCGATGCTGGAGGCGGACAGCACCATCATCAGCCCGAGCGCCAGCAGCAGCGCGCTGCACCCGATGATGAGGTAGTAGGTGGTCAGCGGCTTGCCCAGCAGCTCCTTCAGCGCGCCGCGCTGCTCTCGCAGCCATCCGGCCGGCCCCTCGACCGCGCTGCGCCGCGGCGCCTCCTCGGTCGTCGCGCTCACGTCGCGGCCTTCAGCTCGCGTACGGCTCTCGCGAAGGCCTCCCCCCGCGCCGGGTAGTTGGCGAACATGTCGAGCGACGCGCCCGCCGGGGAGAGCAGCACGGTGTCACCCGGCGAGGCCAGCCGGGCGGCTTCGGAGACGACGTGGTTCATCACCCCAGTGTCTTGGCCCGAGATGTCCACGACGGGGATATTCGCGGCGTGTCGCGCGAGAGCTTCGGCGATCCGGCCGCGGTCGACGCCCAGCAGCACCGCGCCGCGCAGCCGGGGGGCGGCCCGGCGCACCAGCTCGTCGACGTCGGCGCCCTTGAGCTGGCCGCCCGCGATCCACACGATCGACGGGTAGGCCGACAGGGCGGCGGCAGCGGCGTGCGGATTGGTGGCCTTGGAGTCGTCGACGTAGTCGACCTCGCCGACCCGGTCGACGAGGGACATGCGGTGCGGGTCGGGCACGAAGTCGCGCAGCCCCTGGCGTACGGCCGCGGCCGGCACGCCCACGGTGCGGGCCAGCGCGGCGGCGGCCAGGGCGTTGGCCACGTTGTGCGGCGCGAACGGGTGCACGTCGCCCAGTGTGGCGAGCTCCTCGGCCTCCTCGACCGGGTCGTCGACGAACGCCCGGTCGACCAGCAGGTCCTCGACCACGCCGAGCTGGCCGGGCCGGGGCACGAGCAGGGTGAAGCCGACGGCTCCGGGACGCGGCCCGGCCAGCCGCGCCGCCTCGGGGTCGTCGGCGTTGTAGACCACGGTGCCCGCGCGCTCGAAGATCCGGGCCTTGGCCGCGGCGTAGGCCTCCATCGAGCCGTGCCAGTCGAGGTGGTCGGGCGCGACGTTCAGGATCGCGGCGGCGTGCGGGGCCAGGGTGCTCGACCAGTGGAGCTGGAAGCTCGACAGCTCCACCGCCAGCACGTCGTACGGCTCGCCCACGGCCTCGACGACGGGCACGCCCACGTTGCCCACGGCGGCCGCCTGCCGGCCGGCGGCCAGCAGGATCGAGGTGAGCATGCGAACCACGGTGGTCTTGCCGTTGGTGCCGGTGAGCGCCAGCCAGGGAGCCGCTTGGGCGGGCCTCAGCCGCCAGGCCAGCTCGACCTCGCCCACCACCTCGACGCCCGCCTGCAGGGCGGCCGCGATCAGCGGGTGGTGCGGGGCCCAACCGGTGGTGACCAGGCGGCCGACCCCCTCGGGCAGCTCCATCGGGCCGAAGCGGATCTCGACGCCGCGCCGGGCGAGCTCGGCCGCGGCGACGCGCTGCCGCTCGCCCTCCTCGGCCTCGACCACCACGACCGGCTCGCCTCGTGCGGCCAGCACCCTGGCCACCGCGGTGCCGGAGACGCCGAGCCCGGCGACGCAGGTGAGACTCATGCCTTGGGCATCCACTCGACGTAGAACAGGCCCAGACCGAGGGCGGCGCACAGCATGGCGATCAGCCAGAAGCGGACCACGATCGTGGTCTCCGCCCAGCCCTTCAGCTCGAAGTGGTGCTGCAGCGGCGCCATCCTGAACACCCGTTTGCCGGTCATCTTGAAGAAGCCGACCTGGATGATCACCGACAGGGTGATGATCACGCAGAGCCCGGCGAGAATGATCAGCAGCAGCTGGGTGCGGGTGGCGATGGCCAGGCCCGCCAGCACGCCGCCGAGCGCCAGCGACCCGGTGTCGCCCATGAAGATCTTGGCCGGAGGCGCGTTCCACCACAGGAACCCGATCAGCGCCCCGAGCACCGCGGCGGCCACCACGGCCAGGTCGAGCGGATCTCGCACCCAGTAGCAGTTGGGGCCGAGCTGGTCGATGCAGTTGTTGCGGAGCTGCCAGTTGCCGATCAGCACGTAGGCGGCCAGCACCACGCCGGTCGCGCCGCTGGCCAGGCCGTCGAGACCGTCGGTGAGGTTGACCGCGTTGGAGAAGCCGACGATCATCACGAGCACCCAGATGGTGAAGCCCACGATGCCGATCGACGACGGCCCGAAGTCACGCAGGAACGACAGCCGGGTCTCGGCCGGGGTGATGCCGTAGACATTGGGCTGCCGGGTCACCAGCACCGCGAAGATCGCGCCGACGACGAGCTGGCCGAGCGCCTTGGCGCCGCTGCGCAGGCCGAGACTGCGCTGCTTGTAGATCTTGATGAAGTCGTCGAGGAAGCCGACCGCGCCGAGCCCCGTCATCAGGAACAGCACGAGCAGTCCCGAGACCGTCGGCGGCGTCAGCGTCGCGAGGTGGGAGCCGCCGTAGGCGAGCAGCGAGGCCAGCACGATCACCGTGCCGCCCATGGTGGGGGTGCCGCGCTTGTCGTAGTGGCCCGACGGGCCCTCCTCGCGGATCTCCTGGCCGTAACCCCGCCGGGAGAACAGCCGGATGGCCAGAGGTGTCCCGAGCATCGACAGGATCAACCCGACCGCACCGGCGATGATGATGTTGGTCACTGGGGGGCACCCCCGAGCAGCAGCTCGGCCGTCGTCTCCAGGCCCATCGCCCTGGGCCCCTTGATCAGCACCACGTCGCCCGGGCGCAACCAGCCCGAGAGCTCGGCCGCCGCCGCCCGCGCGTCCTCGACGTGCGCGATCGGCATCTCGCCCTCGGCTACCGGCCCGCCGTTGGACCGGGCCGCCCGCGCGGCCCCGAAGGCGCCCTCGAGCACCGGGGTCGCGTCGGGGCCCGCGACGATCAGGCCCGACAGGCCCGCGCCGCCCGCCAGGCGGCCCAGCTCGGCGTTGAGCTCGGGGCCGTCGTCACCCAGCTCGCGCAGGGCGGCGATGACGGCGAACCGGCGACGGCCCGCCCCGAGCACGCCGAGCGCCTGGAACGCGGCCCGCATCGAGTCGGGGTTGGCGTTGTAGGCGTCGTTGATGACGGTGACGCCGTCGGGCCGGTCGGTGACCTCCATCCGCCACCGGCTGCGCGGTGTGGCCTCCGACAGCTCCTCGGCGATGACGGCGACGGGCAGGCCCAGCTCGTAGGCCGCCGCGGCGGCGGCCAGTGAGTTCTCGACGGCGTGCTCGCCGTACAGCTTGAGGTTGACGGACGCGGCGCCCGACGGCGTGCGGAGCGTGAAGGAGGCGCGCCCGCGCTGGTCGACGGTGACGGCCTCGGCGCGGATGGCCGCCTCAGGAGCGCGCCCGAACAGCGTGACGCGCGCGCGGGTGCGGGAGGCCATCGCGCGCACCAGCGGGTCGTCGGCGTTGAGCACCGCGACACCGGTCTGCGGCAGCGCCTCGACCAGCTCGCCCTTGGCCTGGGCGATGGCCTCCTTGCCGCCGAACACGCCGAGGTGGGCGGTGCCGACGTTGAGCACGACCCCGATGCGGGGCGGCGCGATGCGGGTCAGCTCCGTGATGTGGCCGATGTTGCGGGCGCTCAGCTCCAGCACCATGTAGCGGGTGTCGAGGTCGGCCTTCAGCACCGTCAGCGGGTGGCCGATCTCGTTGTTGTACGAGCCGACCGGCGCGATCGTCGGCCCGATCCGCGCGGTCAGCCTGGCCAGCAGGTCCTTGGTGGTGGTCTTGCCGGCCGAGCCGGTCACCCCGATCACCGTCGCCTCGGGCAGCGACGCGGCCTGCGCGGTGGCGAGCGCGGCGAGCGCGGTGGCGGTGTCGTGCACGATCACCGCGGGCGCGTCGACCGGCCTGGAGGCCAGCACCGCGACGGCGCCCGCCCGGACCGCCTGGGCCGCGTAGTCGTGGCCGTCGACCCGCGCGCCCTTGAACGCGACGAACAGCGAGCCCGGTCGCACGTCACGCGAGTCGATCACGACGGGGCCGCGCACCACCGCGCGAGGGTCGGCCATGCCCGACAGGGCGCCCGAGGTCATCTCGGCGATCCTGGCCAGAGGCAACGGGATCATGCGTGCTTCCTGCTTTCCTTGCGTGCGTCGATCGCTGCGGCGACCACTTCGCGATCGTCGAAGGGGATCACCTCGCCTGAAACGTACTGGCCCTGCTCGTGACCCTTGCCTGCCACGACGATCACGTCGCCGCGTCCGGCCCGGCCGATCGCCAGACTGATCGCGTCCGCGCGGTCGGGCTCAATGATCACATGGGCGCGGTCGTGCCGGGGAACGCGGAGCGCTCCCTCCATCATCGCGGCCAGGATGTCCAGAGGATCCTCGGAGCGAGGGTTGTCGCTCGTGAAAATCGCCACATCCGCCAGCCGCGCGGCCGCCTCGCCCATGAGCGGGCGCTTGCCGGTGTCCCGGTCGCCGCCGCAGCCGAGGACGACCGTGAGGGTGCCGGCCGTCACCTCGCGCAGCGAGCGCAGCACCGACTCGACCGCTCCCGGTTTGTGAGAGTAGTCGACGACGGCCTGGAAGTCGTCACCGGCGGCCGTCACCCGCTCCATGCGGCCGGGCACCCCGGTGAGGGTGCCGACGCCGTGGACCGCCGTCTGCAGCGGCACTCCCGCCTCGACCAGCGTGACGATCGCGCCGAGCGCGTTGGCGACGTTGAACGGGCCGGGCAGCGAGATCTGCGCGTCGGCCTCGACGCCGCCGGGACCGAGCACCCGGAAGGTGCTGCCGTCGGCGCCGAGCCGGGTGTCGACCGCCCGCCACGCGGCCCCGGGATCGCCCAGCGCGGAGAAGGTGGTCATCGGCACCTTGGCCCGGCCCAGCAGCTCGCGGCCGTGCGGGTCGTCGAGGTTGGTCACCCCGGTGCGGCAGAGCTCGGGCTGGAACAGCCTCACCTTCGCCGCATAGTAGTCGTCGAAGTCCTTGTGGAAGTCGAGGTGGTCCTGCGACAGGTTGGTGAACAGGGCCACGTCGTAGAAGACGCCGTCGACCCGGCCGAGCGCGAGCGCGTGGCTGGAGACCTCCATGGCGGCGGCGGTGACGCCCCGCTCGCGCATCAGGGCGAACAGGCCGTGCAGATCGGACGCCTCCGGGGTGGTCAGCCGGGGCTCGAAGCGGACCTCGCCCGCGTGGATCTCGACGCCGCCGACCAGCCCCGTGACATGGCCCGCGGCGCGCAGCCCGGCCTCGATCAGGAACGTGGTGGTGGACTTGCCGCTGGTGCCGGTCACGCCGAGCACCTGGATCTCCTGTGCCGGCCGGCCGTAGACCCAGGAGGCGACCTGGCCGAGCACGGCGCGCGGATCGGGCACGACCAGCACCGGCAGCCCGGTCGCGACGGCCTCGGCGCGCCCCTCGGGGTCGGTCAGCACGGCGACCGCGCCGGCGGCCATGGCCTGCGCGGAGAAGCGGGCGCCGTGGACCTGGCCGCCGCGCAGCGCGACGTAGAGGTCTCCGCGCCTGACCTCGCGGGAGTCGATGGTGACACCGGTCAGCGCGGCATGGGGCGATCTCGACGAACCGGAATCGGCGTCGAGCATGGTCGCCAGCCCGGTCAGCGGGCGGGGCGGACTGGTCGTTGGACGCATAGACGACGGGGGACGCACGGCGGCAGCGTACCTTTCCTGGTCACTGTCCCGCGCGCGTCCGCACCGAAGGCGCGGCCGAGCCCGTCGGAGGAATCTTCTTGCTCTTGATGGCGAACGTCATCACATCCTTGAACACGGGGGCCGCCAGCTGCCCGCCGAAGTGGCCGTTCTTCGGGTTCTGCAGCACCGAGAGCACCACCAGCCGGGGCGCGTCCGCCGGGCTGAAGCCCACGAAGGAGGCCGTGTAGCCGTCGTAACGGCCGAGCTGCTGATCGTAGCGGTCGGCGGTGCCGGTCTTGCCCGCCACCCGGTATCCGGGGATCGCCGCCAGCTCACCGGTGCCCTCGGCGCTCACCGCGAGCTCGAGCATCGCCGTGATCTCCTTGGCGGTCTTCTCGCTCACCACCCTGGTCTGCTTTCCGGGCGGTGCGGCCACGAACCTGCCCGCGGCGTCGGTGCTGCCGGCGACGATCCGCGGCTCGATCCTGACGCCGCCGTTGGCGATCGTCTGGTAGACGCTGGCCATCTGCAGCGCGGTCACCGAGACGCCCTGGCCGTAGGCGACCGTGCAGCTCTGGCTGCCCGACCACTTGCGGTAGTCGGGCAGCAGGCCCGCCTCCTCGCCCGGCACTCCGCCGCCCGGCTTCGCGCCGAAGCCGAACGCCTTGAGCATCCGGTGGAGGCGCTCACTGCCGACCTCGCGGGCCGCCATGATGGTGGCGACGTTGCTGGACTGGGCCATGGCCTCGCGGAAGGTCATCGACTGCGGCGGGTGCGGGTGGGCGTCGTGCAGCACCCGGTCGGCGCACTTGATGTTGTCCTTGACCTGGAAGACCGTGTCGGGGTGCACCTTGCCCGCCTCCAGGGCGGCGGCCGCGGTGATCACCTTGTTGGTGCTGCCGGGCTCGAACACGTCGGCCACGGCCTTGTTGATGTACTGGATCGAGGAGGCCGCGCGCCAGTTGTTGAGGTCGAGCTCGGGCGAGTTGGCCATGGCGATGATCTGGGCGGTGCGCACGTCCATGACGATGACGGTCCCGCTGCTCGCGCCCGCTTCCTTGGTCTGCTCGGCGATGGCCTCCTGGGCCGCCCACTGGATGTCGCGGTCGATGGTCAGCCGCAGGTCGCGCCCGTCGACGGGGGCGGTGCGCTGGCTGCTGGTCATCGGGATGCGCTGCTGGTCTCGGCCCGTCTCGACGCGCTGCTTGCCGTCACGGCCGGCCAGCAGGGAGTTGTTGGCCCCCTCGAGACCGGCCAGGCCCTTCTCCTCGTCGCCGACGAAGCCGATGAGGCTGCCCGCCAGGTCGCCCGCGGGGTAGTCACGGCGGTAGGTCTTCTTCGCGGTCAACGTGGGCACGCGCGCCTTCAGCAGGGCGGCCGCGGTGACCGGGGGGACATCGCGGGCCAGCAGTTGGTAGCGGGTGTCGGTGCGGGCCAGCTTGGCGGTGATCTCCTGCACCGGCTTCCCGAGGTGGGACGCGATGACGGAGGCGACGGCCGACCGGGCGGCGGGCGGCACCTTGGTGGGGTCGATGGCGATCTCCCTGGCCTCCAGGGTGACGGCCAGGGGATGACCGTTGACGTCGGTGATCGTGCCACGCTTGGCCGGGATGTCCTCGACGTGCACCCGCTGGCGGGCCGCGGCCGCCTCGTAGACCTTGGCATCGAGGCCCTGCATCTGGATCAGCCGGCCCGCGAAGATCGACAGGATGAACGTCATGCCGATCAGGCCGATGTTGATCCTCCGGCGCGGGCTGCCCAGCCGCAGGATGAGCGGCGGCCTGGGCGGGCGTGGCGGCGCGGGCGGGCGGCGCGGCGGACGTGGCGGGCCGTCGCCGCGCCACGGCATGCGCCCCGGGCCCGGGACCCGCTCGCGCGTTCCGCCTGAGCCCTCCTGGGCGGAACGGCTCCGCGCGCCGTCGGTGTCCTGCCTGGCACGCGACCGGCTCCCGGAGCCGGCGGCGTCCGGGCGGGAGCGCCCGTCACGGGTGCGGGAGGCGGGGGCTTCCGGGCGTGCCTGAGCACGGCTGTCACGGGTGCGGGACGCAGAGAGGTCGGGGCGTGCCTGAGGGCGGTCGTCGCGCCCCTGGGCGGTGCGGTCCCTGGCGCGGTCGGAGCCGTCGCGGGCCGCTCTGCGAGGGCCGTCGGGCCGGGGACGCCGGTCGTCGGCGGGATCCTGGGGCGGCCGGTTGCGGTCGGCCGGGCTGCTGCCGAAGGGGAGGTCGAAAGGGTCGGGCTGCTTCCTGGGGTCGTGCGGGCCATCGGAGGGCGGCCGGCCCGCCCCCTCCGAGCGGGCCGACCCACCGCCCTGGCGGCCGGTCCGGCCGGGGCCGCCCGGCGTACGGCGAGCGGCGCCGGGCCCTCCCTGAGAGCCGGCGCCGCCGACGCCGCGGCCGGGACCCTGACCCCTGCCGCCTGTCTCCCTCACCGTGTCTGGCCCACCCGGTCAGCGTCGTCGGTGGCGCCGGGCAGCGGGTTGACGTGCTTCCAGTCGCGGCTGAGATTCTGCCTCTCGGCCCCTTCGGAGATGGCGCCGGGTTGCGTGAGCTTCTGGATCCGCTGCGCGACCTCCTCGTTCTGCAGTCGCGCGGTGGCGATCTCCTCGCGGAGCGTGGTCGCGGTGATCGAGTCCTGGGCGAGCACGGTGTTGAGCAGCAGCAGGCTCACCAGGCCGCCACAGAGCAGGCCGAGGACCAGCAGCACGAACGGGGCGCGCTGGCGCCGCCGCGAGGGCTGCCGGCCGGCCTCGGGCCGGGACGGGCGCGCCTCGGGCACGGGCGTGTCGGCCGCCGGGCGTGGCCGCGGGATGGGCTTGGACTGCTGCGGCACACCGGGCCTGCGCCGGGTCCTCGGCCCAGTCGTGGGCACGGCGCCGCGGGCGGGCGCGCCCCGCCTGGTCTCCTGCTCAGTCCTGGTCGTCAACACGGATCCTCTCTGCCGCCCTTAGCCGGGCCGAGGCCGCCCGCGGGTTGCGGGCCACCTCCTCTTCGCTCGGGAGCTCGGCTCCCCTCGTCAGCAGGCGGAACCTCGGCTGGTGTGCCGGTAGGGGGACGGGCAGCCCGGGCGGGCTGGTGTCCTTGGTTCGCGCCGTGAGGACCTGCTTGGTCAGCCGGTCCTCCAGGGAGTGGTAGGAGAGCACGACGACTCGCCCACCGAGTGCGAGCGCGTCGAGGGCCGCGGGAAGTGCCGCCTCCAGGGCGGCGAGCTCCGCGTTGACCTCGATGCGCAGCGCCTGGAAAGTCCTCTTGGCGGGGTTGCCCCCAGTGCGCCGGGTAGCGGCGGGAATCGCCTGACGAACGATCTCCGCGAGCCGCTTAGTCGACGTTATGGCGTCCTTGGCCCTTTCCTTGATGATTAGGCCCGCGACACGCGGTGCGAACCGTTCCTCTCCGTAATCGCGGAGGATGCGAGTTAGCTCCGCAGCGGAGTAGGTATTGACCACCTTCTCCGCCGTGAGCTCCTGCTCGGTGTCCATCCGCATGTCGAGGGGAGCGTCATAGGAATAGGCGAAACCCCGCTCGGCCTCGTCCAGCTGGGGCGAGGAGACGCCCAGGTCGAACAGCACACCGTCGACCGTGGCGTGGCCTTCGCGGGCGAGCAGGCCCGCCAGCTCGTCGGAGGAGGCGTGGAGCAGGGTGGTGCGGCTCGCGTAGGGAGCGAGCCTGCGCGTGGCGAAGTCGACCGCGAAAGGGTCGCGGTCGATGCCGATCACGTGAAGTGACGGAATGGCGGCGAGCAAGGCCTCCGAGTGACCACCGAGGCCGAGGTTGGCATCGACGACGACAGGCCGCGCGCCGGTGAGCGCCGGCGCCAACAGCTCCATTACGCGGTCGAGCATGACCGGAACGTGACCGCCCGTGCCTGCGTTTTCGTACATCTCCAACCCCCCTCTCGCGTCCTGCTCGCGGATGACGCGGCCGGCGATCGATCGGCTCTTCCTGGGTCCCCACCCGGCGCCGTCCGGCCAGGTCCCCATCCGCACCCTCTTCGTGGATGCCCGCCATCTGACACCGGGGAAGGTGCATCAGCTGGCCGGCAGTGGTTGCGGGTGGAGACCTCGCCGAACGACATCTCCGACGGATCGACCGTGTCTCACTACAAGATCCCTGGCAGCACCTCCTCCGACAGATCGGCGAACGCCTGCTCCTGGGCGTTGAGATAGGTGTCCCAGGCTTGGGAGTCCCAGATCTCCAACCGGGTGTTGGCCCCGATCACCACGCAGTCGCGCTGCAGGCCGGCGTACTGGCGCAGGCTCTGCGGGATCGTGATGCGCCCCTGCTTGTCAGGAGTCTCGTCGGACGCGCTGGCGAAGAAGACGCGGCTGTAGTCGCGCACCGCCTTGGCGGTGACCGGGGCGGTGCTGAGAGCCTCGGTAATGCGCTGGAACTCCTCCACAGGAAAGACGTAGAGGCATCGCTCCTGGCCTTTGGTGATCACAAGACCCTCCGCCAGCTCCTCACGGTACTTAGCCGGCAGGAACAGCCGTCCCTTGTCGTCGAGACGCGGCTGATGGGTGCCGAGGAACATCGGCCCCACCTCCCGTGCCTCAGTGAATTGCTCAGCGCTGGCGCACCAGGCCCTCCACTGCGCACCACCATACTCCACTTCTCCCCACCGTCAACTGATTCTAACTTCCTGGATAGCCTCCGCGTCTCGCGTTTGTCCTGGTCAGCGCGATGCGGTGCGGTGGGGGGCGGTGGAGGGCGCGCCAACCCTCATGGGCGTGTCGAGGGTTGGCGGCGCCGTGGAATTGGTCGGTGTGGGGCGGATGCGACGCCGGCGTGGAGGAAAGTGGGGTGGATCACAGGCCGGATGTCACCGGATTCGCCGCACTATCGGGACAAGAACCTGACATCTGTGGAGTTCGCTGAAAATCCCTAAATGTCGCTCACGAACCCCCAGCGTCGTAGGGTCGTACAGACAATGGAAAAGAAAGGCATGGCTCCCGCAACGGCACACCCTCGCGCGGGGCAGCCGTCGCATGTCTCATGGAGGCCTGGTGGCAGTAACCCATGACATCCCTCAGCAACTCGACGAGTTGGTCTCCACCGCCCACCGGATCCGGCAGGCGATCGAGTCCGTGGTCGAAGGCAAGAGTGACGCCGTCCGCCTCACCCTGACGGTTCTGCTCGCCGAAGGGCACCTGCTGATCGAGGACGTGCCCGGAGTCGGCAAGACGATGCTGGCCAAGGCGCTGGCACGGTCCATCGACTGTCCGGTGCGGCGCGTGCAGTTCACCCCAGACCTGCTGCCCAGCGACATCACCGGCGTGAGCGCCTACAACCAGCAGACCCGCGAGTTCGAGTTCAAGCCGGGGCCCGTGTTCGCCAACATCGTGGTCGGCGACGAGATCAACCGCGCCTCCCCCAAGACGCAGTCGGCGCTGCTGGAATGCATGGAGGAGCACCAGGTCACGGTCGACGGGGTGACCTACCGGCTGGACGCTCCGTTCATGGTGATCGCCACCCAGAACCCCATCGAGATGGAGGGGACCTATCCCCTGCCCGAGGCGCAGCGCGACCGCTTCACCGCCCGGGTCGCCATGGGCTACCCGGAGCCGTCGGCGGAGCTGGAGATGCTCGACGTGCACGGCGGCACCTCCCCGCTGGACAAGCTCGAGCCCGTCGCCACGACCGCCGAGGTGCGCGCCCTGATCGAGGCCGTACGCGGCGTCTACGTCTCGCAGGCCGTCAAGAAGTACGCCATCGACCTGGTCGTCGCCACCCGCCACTCGCCCGACCTGCGACTGGGCGCCTCCCCCCGCTCGACGCTGCAACTGGTCCGCGCGGCCAGAGCGCACGCCGCGCTGAGCGGCCGCGACTACGTCATCCCCGACGACCTGCAGGACCTGGCCGTGCCCGTGCTGGCGCACCGGCTGCTGCCGAGCGTCGAGGCGCAGGGCCAGCGCCGCCTCCCGGAACAGGTGGTGACCGACCTCGTCAGGCGCGTGCCCGTGCCGGAGACGCGAGCGTCGTGAGAGCCGGACTTCAGGCGCTCACCTCCCGGGGCCGGTCGTTCCTGGCCTCGGGCATCGCGGCGTCGGTGATGGCGATCCTGCTCGGCGAGAACGACCTGTTCCGGATCGGCGTGCTGGTGACGGCGCTGCCGCTGCTGGCCGCGATGGTCGTGGCCCGCACCCGATACCGGCTGAGCTGCGCCAGGCGCCTGGACCCGGCCAGGGTCGAGGCGGGCGGCGACGCCACCGTGACCCTGCGCCTGGAGAACGTCACCCGGCTGCCGACCGGGCTGCTGCTGATCGAGGACACGGTCCCCTACGCGCTGGGGGTGCGACCCCGGTTCGTCCTCGACCGGGTGGAGCCGCGGGGCATCCGCGAGATCGACTACCGGGTCCGCTCCGACCTGCGCGGGCGCTACACGATCGGGCCGCTGTCGATCCGCATCGCCGACCCGTTCGGGCTGGTGGAGCTGACCCGCTCGTTCACGATCAGCGACACGCTGGTGGTGACGCCGCAGGTGGTGGCGTTACCGCACGTACGGCTGTCCGGCGAGTGGACCGGGGGCGGCGACAGCCGCACCCGGAGCGTGGCCGCGGCGGGCGACGACGACGTGGCTCCGCGCGAATACCGGCAGGGCGACGACCTGCGCCGGGTGCACTGGCGCTCCACCGCCCGCCACGGCGAGCTGATGGTGCGCCGGGAGGAGCAGCAGTGGCAGAGCCGCGGCGCGCTCCTGCTCGACACCCGCAGGCACGCCCACCGCGGCGAGGGCCCGCGCTCCTCCTTCGAGGTGGCGGTCTCGGCCGCGGCCTCGATCGGCGTGCACCTCGCCCATGAGGGCCTGGGCCTGCGGCTGGTGACCGACCAGGGCGCCGAGCACCTGACGGACACCGGGTTGAGCCGCTCGCTGCTCGACACCCTGGCCGTGGTACGGCAGAGCCCGGCGCGCTCGCTGGAGACGGCGATGACCGCGCTAAGGCAGGGCGGGGGCGACGGCCTGGTCGTGGCCGTGCTCGGCTCGCTCGAACCG
Source organism: Nonomuraea sp. CX421 (assembly GCF_059358955.1). Classification (NCBI taxonomy): domain Bacteria; kingdom Bacillati; phylum Actinomycetota; class Actinomycetes; order Streptosporangiales; family Streptosporangiaceae; genus Nonomuraea; species Nonomuraea sp. CX421. The sequence continues at coordinate 118,543 of NZ_JCADBK010000017.1, forward strand.
GAGGAGGCCCGGGAGCTGGCGAGGATCCGGCACACCGGCATGACCGGGGTGGCGGTGCTGCTCGACGTGCCCACGTGGGACGGCGCCGAGCCCGGCGCCTCCGAGGAACACCAGGCGGTGCAGGGCGTGCTGGCCGGATACGGCTGGCGCATCGTGCGGATGCCCGCGGGCACCTCGATCGCCTCCGTCTGGCAGGACGCCGCCAATCGCGGCAGGTACGCGCTCAGCTCGCCCGGAGGTGCGGCATGAGGTTGTCGATCGCGGCCGGGGTGGCCACGTTCTCCTCGGCGATCCTGCTCTACCCGCTCTTCGAGGGCGGCGCGTGGTTCTGGGGTGCGCTGGGCGCGGTGGTGGCCGTGATGGTCGCCAGCCTGCTGAGCGGGCGGCTGTCGCTGCCCGCGTGGGCGGCGCCGCTGGCGAGCCTGATCGCGCTGTGGATCTACCTGACCGCCTCGTTCAGCGCCGAGGAGGCGTGGGCGCTGATCGTGCCGACCAAGGAGTCGGTGCTGGAGCTGGCCCGCCTGCTGGCCACCGGCTGGACGGACATCCAGCGGTTCGCCGCGCCGGTGCCGGCCAACGAGGGCATCGCGCTGCTCACCGCCGGCGGCGTGGGCCTCATCGCGATCATCGTCGACCTGTTCGCCGCCCGGCTGCGGCGGGCGGCGCTGGCCGGCCTGCCGCTGCTGGCGCTGGCCACGGTGCCGGCCACGATCCTGACCGAGCCGATCAACTGGTTCGCGTTCATCGTCGCCGCGTTCGGCTTCACCAGCCTGCTGATCGCCGACGGCCGTGAGCGGGTGGGCCAGTGGGGCCGGGCCGTGCTGGTGCGGCGTACCCGGTCGGTCGCCCCCAGCACGGCGAAGGCCGCGGCCGACACGCGGGGGCTGCGGCTGTCGGGCAAGCGGATCGGATTCGCCGCGATCGCGCTGGCCGTGCTCGTCCCGGCCGCGCTGCCCGCGATGGAGCCGGTGTCGTTCTTCACCTTCGGCGTGGGCGGCTCGGGGTCCGGCACCGGCAACTCGATCAGCATCCCCAATCCGATCGCGAACCTGAAGGGGCAGCTCGAACTGCCCGAGCGGCGGATCGTGCTGTCCTACACCAACGACGACGACAAGCCCCGCTATCTCAGGATCTACTCGCTCGACACCTTCGACGGCGAGCAGTTCGGCATGACGCAGCCCAAGGGCGCGCCGGACAACCGGACGGACAACGGGCCGCTGCCGCCGCCGCCGGGTCTGGGCCAGGGGGTCAAGCTCACCAACGTGGTGACCGACGTCCAGATCAGCGAGGAGATCGCCAAGCTGTCGTTCCTGCCGTTGCCGTACCCGCCGAGGCAGATCCAGATCGCCGGCGACTGGCGCGCGGACGTCGGCACGCTCATGGTCTTCTCCACCCGCGACGAGGCGGCCGGGCTGGAGTATCAGGTGGCCACGAGCGAGCCCGCGCCCACCGGCCAGTTGCTCCGCGAACTGCCGCAGACGAGGTCCGCCGCCGATCTGCGCTACCTGAGCGTGCCGGAGGATCTGTCGCCGCAGATCAGGGACCTGGCCCTGCGGGTCACCGCGGACGCCGCGAACCACTACGAGGCCGCGGTGAAGCTGCAGGAGTTCTTCACCAGGACCGGCGACTTCACCTACAGCCTGAAGACCCAGGGGCACGGCAACTCGGCGCTGCGGGACTTCCTGCTGCGTCACCGGGCGGGCTACTGCGAGCAGTTCGCCGCGTCGATGGCGGTGCTGGCCCGGATCGTCGGCATCCCGGCCCGGGTGGCGATCGGTTACACCGGCGGCACGAAGGTCGGCGACCGGTGGATGGTCGGGACGAACGACTCCCACTCCTGGCCGGAGCTCTACTTCGAGGGGGTCGGCTGGCTGCCGTTCGAGCCCACGCCGACCGGCTCGCTGGGCCAGGGCAGCGCCCGGGTCCCTGACTACTCGCTGCCGCCGTCCACCCCCACCGACGAGGGCGCCGTTCCGACGCCGGGGGCGACCAGCGCCGGCGAGGAGGAGACGGGCGACCCGCAGGCCCGGCAGAACCCCCGCGAGCTCGACCGGGAGGCCACCCTGGCGACCGGCGGGCTGCCGCCGGACGACTCGATGCCGCTGGCGGCCAAGCTGGGCATCGGCGCGGGCGCGCTGCTGATCCTCCTGCTGGTGCCGGCCCTGATCAGGCTGGTCACCAGGAACAGGCGGATCCGGGCACTCGGCTGGAAGGTGGCCGAGCCCTCCGACGAGGTGACCGCCCGGGTGATGGCGGGCCGCCATCCGTCCGTCGCGGCCGCCTGGGCGGAGCTGGACGACCTGCTGTACGACTACGGGATGGCCCGCGAGACCAGCGAGACCCCGCGCGCCCTCGCGCGCCGGCTGACCGAGCAGTACGAGTTCGACGCGACCTCGGCGGCGTCGATCGCGGCGATCGCCGCGGCGGTGGAGCGGGGGTTGTACGCGCGGGAACCGGGCGAGATCGGGCCCCTCAGGCAGGATCTGCGCAACGTGCGGCAGGCGCTGGCCCTGACGGTGCCGCGCGGGAGGCGGGTGCGGGCGGTGCTGCTGCCTCCGTCGACGCTGCGGAGGCTGCGGCGGCTGGGCGAGGGCCTGCTGGACGGGTTCGACCGGCTGGAGAACATCCGGCTGCGCCGGACGGCAGCGCAAAGGGGATCGTGACGGTCTGACGGTGCGTGCGGTCGTTCCTCAGCGGAACGACCGCACGAAAGTCAGGGCTTCGGGGGTCAATGCTCGTCGTGGCGGCGACGCCAGCGTTCTTCCATGCGCTCCATGAAACTGCCGCGGTTGGCCCGCCGGGCCGGCTTGCCCGCGACGGGCGCGCCACCGGCGGCCGCGGCGGTGTCACCGAACCCGTTCATGCGTTTCCAGCTGGACAGGCCCCACAGACACGCGGCGAGCATGACCACGAAACCGCCGACGCCGAGCGGAATCAAGTTGATCACCACGCCGACCATCAGCAGGATGACGCCGAGAGCGAAGCCGATGGAGGCCTTGATCAGGCGACGCTTGTAATGGCTGCGTGGGTCACTGATCCTTACGGTGTTGGCCCACTTCGGATCCTCGGCGTAGAGGGCCTGCTCGATCTGGTCGAGCAAGCGCTGCTCGTGCTCAGAGAGCGGCACGGCGCCTCCCAAGGACGGCCCCTGGACGGGGAAGACGGCAACGGACGACACGGGGTGTCCGAACCTCGCGGTCGGTTATCCCCAGAATACGAGGCTGTAGACGTAGGCGAAAGCAAACGTCCAACGCAGACCAAACCGGAGGTGACGTCATAGCTCCATTGTGGGTCATCAGGGTCATCGGCGCACCACTCCCCCCAACCCTCCCCACATGTCTCCCCCCGTGACATCGGCGTCATGTCTCCATTTCATCAAGTCTCCCGCGAACAAGCGATGCCGGGAGCACCGCATCGGGCCCGAATCTGTGGATCGCCCGGTCCATGGCGCGCTCGGCCTCCCGCCATCCGGTCTCCCGCTCACCCAGAGTGAGCTGGTGTGACGCGGAGTCGGCCGGGCGCAGGTTTTCCATCCGGACGCCGACGAGACGCAGCCGCACCCGCTCGAGCCCGGCCGCGCCGAAAAGCTCACAGGCGGTCGTGTAGATCACCTGGGCGACGTCGGTCGGCTCCCTGAGAGTGCGGGACCTGGTGATCGTGGAGAAGTCGGCTCGGCGCAGCTTCACACTCACCGTCCTGCCCACGTGGCCGCTCTTACGCATCCTGGCGGCCACGCGTTCGGACAGACGCAGCAGCTCGCGCCTGATCGTCTCGGGGTCGTCGACGTCGGTCGCGAACGTCTCCTCGTTGCCGATGCTCTTGTCGGGCACATGGGCGGTGACGGGCCGCTCGTCGCGCCCCCAGGCCAGCGCCGCCAGATGACCGCCCGCGGCCTGGCCCAGCTCACGCTGCAGGGTGCCCGGCGGCACCCTGGCCAGATCACCGACGGTGCGGATGCCGAGGCGTACGAGCGTCTGCTCGGTGCGCTCGCCGACCCCCCACAGCGCCGACACGGGCAGCGGATGCAGGAACGCGACCACCTCGTCGGCCGGCACCACGAGCATCCCGTCGGGTTTGCACTGCTTGGACGCGAGCTTCGCGACGAACTTGCTGCCCGCCACCCCCACCGAGCAGGTGATGCCGTAGCGCTCCAGCACCTGAGCCCGGATCGACGCGGCGATCTCGGCCGGCGAGCCCAGCCTGCGCCGCGCGCCGCCCACGTCGAGGAACGCCTCGTCGGAGGCGATCGGCTCGACCAGCGGGGTGATCGCGTGGAAGATCTCCATGACGCCCTTGGAGACCTCGGTGTATTTGCCGTGACTGGGCGGGATGACCGTCGCCTGGGGGCACATCCTGCGCGCCCTGCTCATCGGCATCGCCGAGTGCACACCGTAGGCCCTGGCCTCATAGGTGGCGCTCAGCACCACGCCGCGCCCGGCCGGCGAGCCCACGATCACCGGGCTCCCCCGCAACTCGGGCCGGTCGAGCAGCTCGACGCTGGCGAAGAAGGCGTCCATGTCGACGTGCAGGATCGGGCAACCGGTGTCGTCGGCCCCGGTCCGCGGAGCGGGGCCGATGCCTGTGATCTGCTTGCGGGACACGCCTTCGAGTCTATCCGAACAGACGTTCTAGGTCTTGGGTGGCGGAGCGGACCGGCATGAGCTCTCCCTCGGGCCGCTCAGCTCCGGCGCCCGAGGGCGTGGAGCTGGGTGGCCAGGTCGCGGAGCACGGGATGGGTGGAGGCGGCCTGTTCGAGCGCCACGAGCGCGTCGGCCGCGCCGGGCTCGCCGTCGACCAGGCGGCTCGGCACCAGGTCGGCGAAGACCCGCACGCCGTGGATCTCGCCCGCCACGAACCCGGTCGCGGTCAGCAGCTCGGCGAGGGCGCGCGAGGTGTAGCGGCGCGGCGTGGGGTCACGGTCGCCCCAGCTGCCACGGGGATCGGCCAGCACGGCCCTGGCCTCGTCGAAGTGACCGGCCAGGGCCCGGTGGATCGCGCTCGCCACCGGGTTGGCGGTCAGCACGCTCACCGCGCCGCCGCCGCGCAGCAGCCTCGCCACGGCGGTCAGCGCGCCGATCGGGTCCTCGACGTATTCCAGCACGCTGTGGCAGAGCACCAGGTCGGCGCTGTCGCGATCGAGCAGCTCACCGAGATCGGCCGCGTCGCCCTGCAGCGCGCGCACGCCCACGCCCGTCTCCTTGGCCCGGCGCTCCAGCGCGGCCAGCGAGTCGGGGCTCGGATCGACCACGGTGACGGTGTGGCCCAGCTCGGCCAGCGGCACGGCGAACCCTCCGGTGCCGCCGCCCGCGTCGACGATGTCGAGCCGGTCACGCCCGGCGGCCTCAGCCAGAGCGGCCAGCTCGGCTCGCAGCGCGTCCCAGACGACGGCGGTCCGCACCGCCGGGGTCCTCGTGACGCCTTCAGCACGCAACGTGGGCTCGCCTCCTCATCGTCCTCGAACCGAACCCGACCCAGCCTACGCTCTGCGCGGGCTCCGCACGCCTGCCAGGTCGAAGCGCCCGCCGGGCCGGGCCGGGTATGGGAGCGATGTTGCCGAGGCCAAGGTTGTCGCGAGGACCGTGACGGCGCCCGCCGTGGCGAACGCCCCTCGTCCATCATGTCGTGGAACCCTGTCGAGCCCTGGCCAGCTGGAGGTCTCCGCGATGAACGGCAGCACGACCCCGACGATCGGAAGGTACGGCGTCTTCGCCGCGCCGTCCCGCCAGGATCCGGAGGTGCGGGCCGAGGCCATCGCGGAGCTGGAGGAGCTCGGCTTCAGCGCGGTGTGGGCGGGCAACAGCACCATCGAGGAGGCGGCGGGCCTGGTGGCGGCCACGTCCAGGATCGTCGTGGCCACCGGCATCCAGGGCATCTGGCACTACGACGCCCTCCGCACCGCCGAGCGGTACGCCGAGCTGGAGGCCGCCCACCCCGGGCGCTTCCTGCTGGGCCTGGGGGTCAGTCACCCCGAGTTCATCGAGGGCTACCAGCGTCCGTACACCGCCATGAACGACTATCTCGACGCCCTGGACTCCGCGCCCGTGCCGGTGCCGCGCGAGCGCCGGGTGCTGGCCGCGCTGGGTCCCCGGATGCTGAGGCTGGCGCGCGACCGGTCTGCGGGCGCCTTTCCCTACCTGGTCACCGTCGAGCAGGTGGCCGCGGCCCGCCAGGTCCTCGGCGAAGGACCGCTGCTCGCTCCCGAGCTGGGCATCGTGTTGAAGACCGACCCGGACCGGGCCCGCGCGCTGGCCCGGGGGGCGCTGCAGCCGTACCTGCGGCTGACCAACTACGCCGACAACTGGCTGCGCGGCGGGTTCGCGGAGGACGATCTGGCCGACGGCGGCAGCGACCGGCTGGTCGACGAGCTCTTCGCCTGGGGTGACGACGCGCGGATCCGGGCCCGCATCGAGGCCTTCCAGGCGGCCGGAGCCGACCACGTGGTGCTGCAGAGCATCAGCCGGCACGGCCCGGCCCGGCCGCCGCGCGAGGACTGGCGGCGGCTCGCCGAGCTGCTCCGCTGAGGGCCGGCGTCAGAGCGTGAGGCTGGGCTTGAGCTGCTTGAACCGGGCCAGCAGCCCGTTGACGAACTGGGGGGACTCGTCGGTCGACAGCTCGGAGGCCAGGTGCACCCACTCGCTGATGACCACGCCCTCGGGCACGTCGGGCATCCACAGCAGCTCGTAGGTGCCGCCGCGCAGCAGGTTGCGGTCGACGGCGGGCATGCGGTCGAGGGTCCAGCTCTCGGAGTAGGTGGTGATCAGCTCGTCGATGCGGGCGCCATGCCGCACGACGCCCTCGACGAGAGCCGAGGTGTATTCGTTGACCGGGGGGTCCTGGCGTTCGACCCGCTCGGCCAGGATCTTCAGGGGGTCTTCGCCGCGGAGCTCGGACTCGAAGAGGATGTCGAGCGCCCGCCTGCGTGCTTTACCGCGTGCCGACACCTCAGGCCCGGCCGAGATATTCGCCGCTGCGGGTGTCGACCTTGACCTTCTCGCCGGTGGTGATGAACAGCGGCACCTTGATCTCGGCGCCGGTCTCGAGCGTGGCGGGCTTGGTGCCGCCGGTGGAGCGGTCGCCCTGCAGGCCGGGCTCGGTGTTGGAGATGGTCAGCTCGACCGCCGCCGGCAGGTCGACGTAGAGGGCGGAGCCCTCGTTGAACGCCACCGTGGCCAGGGTGTTCTCGAGCATGTAGCTGGCGGCGTCGCCGACGGTGCCCGCGGGCACGTTGACCATGTCGTAGGTCTCGGTGTCCATGAAGACGAAGTCGTCGCCGTCCTTGTACGAGTACTGCATCTCGCGCTTGTCGACGTTGGCCACGTCGACCTTCACCCCGGCGTTGAACGTCTTGTCGACGACCTTGCCCGAGAGGACGTTCTTGAGCTTGGTGCGCACGAACGCGCCGCCCTTGCCCGGCTTGACGTGCTGGAACTCCACAACGGCCCAGAGCTCCCCGCCGTCGAGCTTCAGCACCATGCCGTTCTTGAGGTCGTTGGTCGTCGCCACTCGTTCTCTCCCGCGTGTGGCCGCTCTACAGCGCGAGCAGCTCCTTGGACGTCTTCGTGAGGAGTTCCGGCCCGCCCTCACGTGTCACGAGGGTGTCCTCGATGCGAACGCCGCCCCGACCGGGGAGGTAGATCCCCGGCTCGACGGTGATCGGAACTCGGTCTTCGAGTCTACCGGTCCGTGAAGGGCCCAGGAACGGCTCCTCGTGGATCGCCAGTCCGACGCCGTGCCCGAGCCCGTGCCGGAAGTGGTCGCCGTGGCCCGCCTCCTTGATCACGGAACGGGCGGCGGCGTCCACCGCCCAGGCCTCCGCCCCAGGTGCGAGCGCCTCCCGGCCGCACCGCTGGGCCTCGGCGACGAGCTCGTAGATCTCGCGCTGCCAGGCCGCGGGCTCGCCGATGGAGACGGTACGGGTCATGTCGGCGTGGTAGCCGTGGTAGTTGGCGCCGAAGTCGACGGTGACCAGGTCGCCCGCGCGCAGCTGCCTGCCGGTGGGGGCGTGGTGCGGGACGGCGCCGTTCTCTCCCGCCGCGACGATGGTGTCGAAGGCGGGCCGGTCCGCGCCGAGCTCGATCATGCGGGCTTCGAGCAGGCGGGCGACGTCGCGTTCGGTCACGCCCGGCCTGATGGCGCCGCAGACGTCGGCGAACGCCTGGTCGCTGATCGCGCAGGCCGTACGGAGCAGCTCCAGTTCGTTCTCGTCCTTGACCGCGCGCAGCCGTTCGACGAGGGGTTCGAGCGGTACCAGGCCTCCCAGGCGGTTGAAGGTCGCCACGCTCATGTCGGCGGCCTCGATGCCGACGCCCGGCGCGGCCAGCCTGGCCGCCACGTCGGACGCCTCGACGGCGGGGACGTCCAGGCCGCCGGTCTTGTCGATGTAGCGGTTGTCGGTCGCGAGCAGCGCCGAGCCGTCCGCCCTGACCAGGACGGCCGCGTTGGAGCTCGACAGTCCTGTGAGGTAACGCACGTTGACGGCCGACGTGACGAGGAGGGCCTCGACGTCGTGAGCGGGCAGCAGCTCGGCCAGCCGGGCCCGGCGCCCGGAATAGTGGGTCATGGCGCCAATGTACGGGCCCGGGGCCGGGGCCCGTCGCCGGGTGGCTAGAGGCGCCAGTCGTTCAGGAAGTCGGCCAGCGGGCCGGCGGTGTCGACGTCGCCCTTCTCCTGGGCCCTGGCCAGGTCGCGCACGATGTCGCGGAGTTCGCGGCGGCCGGACTCCTCGCGTCCTTCGGCGAACTTCCGGGCGGACTTCCTGATCTTGTCGTGGGCCTTGCGCGCGGTCCTGGGCTCGATGCCGCCGATGGCCTCCTGGGCCGTCACGGCCTTGTCGAACTCGCTCAGCCACTTCGGCCATCCGCCGGGCGGCACGGTGTCGCGCAGGGTGGCCTTGGGATCGGGGGCGTCCGTCTCCCGCAGCGTGACCACCTCACCGGGGGTGGCGGTCGGCGCCGGCTCGGGTGGGGCGCTGGTGGGGGGCGCGGTCGTGGCCGGTTCGGCGGAGGGGGCGGGCGGGCTGGTGGCCGGAGCGGAGACCGGCGCGCGACCGGACCCGCCCCACGCCATCATGCCCACGGTGACCGCCACGATGACCGCCACCGCCACGCCGAGCTGGACGAACAGCTTCCTGTTCGACGCGCGCTCCGCACCGGGGAGCGCCTCGAAGATCGCCGTGTCGCCGGCGCGCTGGGCGCCGGTCGGGAAGGTGGCGGCCCTGCCCTGCGCGGGCAGGGGCGTGGCCTGGGGGCGCGGCCTGGCGATGGTGGCGAGCGCCCGGCGTACGGCCTCCCCGCCCGCCGGTCGGCCGGCCGGGTCTCTGGACAGCATGGCCAGCACCAGCCGGTCCAGCTCGGCGGGGACCTCGGGCCGGTGACGGCTCGGCGGCAGCGGCCCACTGGGCTCACCGGGCTCACCGGGCTCACCGGGCTCACCGGCCACGCCCGGCCCGGTGGGCACGCTTGGGCCGGTGGGCCGATCGGGCGCGTGGGGGCCGGCCGGCTTCTCTCCGGTGTTCTCGAAGGGGGAACGGCCGCACAGCAGTTCGTAGCAGACGCAGCCGAGCGCGTACAGGTCGGCGGAGGCGCTCACGGAGCGCCCGTCCGCCAACTCGGGGGCGCGGTAGCGGACGGCGTCCGGCGCGGGCGGCTGGTCGGCCAGCCCGAACCCGACGACCTTCAGCACCCCGCTGCCGGCCCGCCGGAAGCTGTCCGGCCCGACCTGCCCGTGCACCACCCCGGCCCGGTGCGCCGCGTCGAGCCCGGCCGCGGCCTGCCCGACGAGATCGCAGACGTCCACGATCCGCAGCGGCCCCCGTGCGGCGAGCTCCTCCCCGAGGCTCTCCCCGGTGAGGAACTCCAGCACGAGGAAGGGCGCCCCGTCGCGATCACCGACGTCGAGCACCATCGCCACGTTGGGGTGGATGACCTTGGCCACGGCCTGGGCGTGCCGCTGGAGCGCCTCACGTGTGGCCGCGCCCACGGCCTGAGGTCCCAGCAGCTTGACGGCCACGGTCCAGTCGGCACGCGTGTCGTAGGCGCGCCACACCTCCCCCATCGGCCCGCTGCCGATGAGCTCGTCCAGCCGGTATCGGCCGGCGACCAAGGACGGCGCCTCGTCGGACATATCCCCGCCAATGACTTGAGTAACGGCATTTCCGACCCACCCTAGAGCCCCAGGACGCTCAGCCGGTGCCCAGATGGCGGGCCACGGCGGCCAGCATGCGATCCAGCTCGTCGCGGTCCGGCCGGGGGTAGGCCTCGCCGGCCACGACGAGGTTGTGGATCGCGCCGGTGAGGAGGAAGCCGTAGGCGCGGGCGTCGACGTCGGCGGAGACCCGGCCGAGGCGCTGCTCTGCCAGCAGATAGTCGGTCACGGCCGACTCGAAGGAGAGCGGCAGCCCGGACTCCCGCACCTTGTCGTCGACGACGGCCGTCAGCGCCTCGTCGTCGATCTCGCCGGCGAGCGTCAGGGCGGCCCTGTCGCTTTCGAGCAGGATGCGCGCGTAGCGGGCCAGGTTGCCGGCCACGGTCCCGGTGCCGGCTTCGGCCACCCAGGCGTCGAACGCGGCCCGCAGCCGCCCGAGCTCGAGGCCGACCAGCTCGGCGACCAGCTCCTCGCGGTTGGCGAAGATCTTGTAGGGCAGCCCCACGGCGCAGCCCGCCTCGGTGGCGAGCGCCCGCATGGTCAGGGCCTGGGCCCCGTCGCGCTCGACGAGCCGCTGGGCGTGCTGGATCAGCGCGGCCCGTAGCTCCTGGGTCGCCTGCGGCGTGCGGCGAGGCACCACGTCATCTCCTCCGGACTCTCTCGTACGGGCGGCCATCATCCCGCCCTTTACTGTGAACACATGTTCATGGATACTGTGAACCATGGTTCACAGTATTTGCCACAAGGAGAGCACATGGTCACCGACGCGCCCGAGCGCGTGAGATCCACCGAGGCGGGGGTCCTGCTGGCCTGCGCCGCCCAGGGCGTCACCACGACGGTCCATCACGTGTACGGGGCCGTGCACTTCGGCACGCCCGGCCGGTACGCGGCGGTCGTCATCGCCCTGGCCCTGTTCGCCGTCACCGCCCTCGCCCTCGCCGTCAGCAGGCGGAGCTCCGGCCCGCTCCGCGCGGTGAGCTGGTGGATCTTCTGGACGGGAGCGCTGGTGGGTTTCGTGCTGCTGTTCGGGACGGTCGAGGGCCTGGTCACCCACATCATCGCGCCGATCATGGAAGGGGGATATCCGGCGGCCGAGCCGTTCGACCTCGTCTTCCAGGGCACCGGAGTGCTCCACGTCGTCCCGGCCGCCGCCACCGCCGCGCTGCTCACGCGCCTGCTGAAGGCCCGCCGCCAGGCGTCCCCGTCCCCTGCCTGAGTCCCCTCACCGACCGACCGATCAAGGAGCTGTCATGTCCGAAGCGTTCATCTTCGTCTCCCGTCACCGCGCCCAGGAGGGCAAGTCCGCGGACCTGCCCGAGCTCGCCCGTGAGTACGCCGCGTTCGTGCGGTCACACGAGCCCGACGCCCTCGGCTACCACGCCTTCACCAGCGAGGACGGCACCGAACTCACCCAGATCCACCTCTACCCCGACGCCGGCGCGATGGACCACCACCTGAAGGTGGCCCACGAGTGGATCGGCCAGGCGGCGCTGAGCGTGGAGACGATCGCCATCACCGTGCTGGGCACGCCGGGGCCCGTCCTCGGCGAGGCGCTGCGCGCCAACGAGGAGGCCGGCGTGCCGGTCACGGTGACGCCCCGCCCGGTGGCCGGGTTCAAGGGCGTCGCCTGAGCGTGAAGGGCCGGGCGGAGCACGGGGGCTTCCGCCCGGCCCTTCACGGGACGGGATCGGCGAGTCTTCCCCGCTTGCGGCGGGCAGAGGATCAGGAAGCGAGCTCCTTGATCGTCTCGATCAGCTTCAGCCGCTCCTCGTGGGTCCGGCCGAACGGCGCGACGTTCAGCGTCGTCACCCCCGACTCCTTCATGGCCTGCACCCGGTCGCGGACGAAGCCCTCGCTGCCGACCAGCGACATCTTCTCCAGCAGCTCGCTCGGCACCAGCGCCGCGGCCTCCTGCTTCTTGCCGTCGAGGTAGAGCTCCTGGATCTGCTCCGCCTCCTTCTCGTAGCCGTAGCGCCGGGCGAGGTCGTTGTAGAAGTTGCGGCCCTTGGCGCCCATGCCGCCGATGTACAGGGCGGCCATCGGCCGCCCGAACTCCAGCAGGTCCGACACGTCGTCGCCGATGGCCAGGGACGCCTGGGCGATCACGTCGAGCTCGCCCAGCTCGGGCGCGCGCTTCGCCTTGCCGGCGGCCAGCGAGGAGCCCCACACGTCGGCCGCCTTCTCCGGCACGTAGAAGATCGGCTCCCAGCCCTCCGCCAGCTCGGCGGTCAGCTCGACGTTCTTCGGGCCGATGGCCGCGACCACGATCGGGATGCGGGGGCGTACGGGGTGGTTGATGATCTTCAAGGGCTTGCCCAGGCCGGTGCCCTGCCCGGGCGGCAGCGGCAGCGTGTAGTGCTTGCCCGCGTGCTCCACCCGCTCGCGCCGCCACACCTTGCGGCAGATCTCGATGACCTCACGGGTACGGCCCAGCGGGGCGTTGTACGGCACGCCGTGGAAGCCCTCGATCACCTGCGGCCCCGAGGCGCCGATGCCGAGCGTGAAGCGCCCGTCGGAGACGTAGTCGAGCCCGGCGGCGGTCATGGCGAGCAGCGTCGGCGTGCGGGAGTAGATCGGCAGGATGCCGGAGGCGATCTCCAGCCGCTCGGTCTTCGCCGCGATGTAGCCCATCTGGCTGACCGCGTCGAAACTGTAGGCCTCGGCCACGAAGACGATGTCGAGTCCGGCCTTCTCGTAGTCGGCCAGCTCGGCGACCGACTCCTTGAAGCCGCCCGAGTAGTTGAGTGCCATACCGATGCGCATGCCGGGCTCCCGTGAACCGAATGATGTTCCGTTGCGTCGGCAACAGGTTAGCGCGTCAGCGTGGCGGGCAGCGAGCCGCTAGCGTGGATCAAATGCTGAAGCGGGTCGTCATCGTCGTGTCCGTCGTGGTGGCCGTGGCCATGGCGGGACACCGCCTGATCCCGGTGCTGGGCGGGTTCACCCCGGTGATGGAGAGCCTGCTGCCGTGGCTGGGCGTGGCCGTGCCGCTCCTGGTCCTGGCGGCGCTCGCGGCGCGGTCCAAGGCCGCGACGGCGGCCGCGCTGGTGCCGGGAGTGGTGTGGGGCGTCATGTTCGGCTCGGCGCTGCTGCGCACCCCGCCCGGCGGTCCCAGCGACCTGGCGGTCGGCACCGTGAACGTGGGCGTGACCAACAGCGCCTCGGGCGAGGCGGTGCGGTCCATCGCCAAGGACCTCGACCTGCTGGCGGCGCAGGAGCTCACCGTGGGCGGCCCGGCGGCCAAGCAGCTCAACAAGATGTTCCGGCATCGCTACACGGTCAGCACGGTCGGCCTGTGGAGCCGCTACCCGATCAGCGACGCGTGGCCGGTCGACGTCGGCCTCGGCTGGCCACGCGCGCTGCGGGCCGTGGTGACCACCCCCAAGGGCAAGGTCACCGTGTACGTGATGCACCTGGCCTCGGCCCGTCCCGGGCACACCACCTCGCGCGACGTCTCCCTGGCCGCCGCCCGCGAGCTCCTCGACGCCGACGTCAGCAAGCGGATCCTGCTGCTCGGCGACCTCAACACCGCGACCACCGACCGGGGCATGAGCGGGCTGACTCCCCCGCTGTCCGACGCCCAGCAGGAGGCCGGCGACGGGTTCGGCTTCACCTGGCCGTCGTCGTTCCCGATCACCAGGCCCGACCACATCCTCTACAAGGGGATGACCGCCACCGAGGCGGGCGTGGCCGCGGCGACGGGCAGCGACCACCGGGCGGCGGTCGCCTCATTCCGCTTCTAGCAGGTCCAGATCCTCGGGCGTGTCGATGTCGGCCGGGTCGCCGAGGCCGTCACAGGGCACCTCGGTGACCAGCTCCGGGTGCGCCTTCAGGAACGGCCGCGCGCCCACGTCGCCCACCGCCAGCTCGGCGACCCGCGCGAAGTGGCGGCGCGCGATCAGCACCGGGTTGCGCCGCCGCCCGCCGTAGGTGGCCACGGCCACCTCGGCGCCGGCCCCGATCAGCCTGCGCACCGCCTCCGGCCGGATGAACGGCTGGTCGACCAGCGCCACCACCACGGCCGGCGCCTCCTCGGGCAGCGCGCCCAGCCCGACCCGCAGCGAGGAGCCCATGCCGGAGGCCCAGCCGGGGTTGCGCACGGTCACCGCGCCCCGCACCTGCATGGTCGCCGCGCCCAGCACGACCACCACCGGATGGCAGCCGCCCTCCTCCAGCAGCCGCACCCCGCGGTCGACCAGCCGTTCCCCCTCGTACGTGACCAGCGCCTTGGGCATGCCGAGCCGGGATCCCTGGCCCGCGGCCAGCAGCAGCCCGGCCACGCGAGGTGAGTTCATGATCGGCTCCTACCCGTCGTGGTGGATGCGGCCCCGGGTCTCGGTGAGCGGCTTGCCCGAGCCGCCCCACCTCAGCTGGATCAGCTCGGCGGCGATCGAGACCGCGGTCTCCTCCGGGGTCCGGGCGCCGAGGTCGAGGCCGATGGGCGAGCGCAGCCGGGCCAGCTCGGCCTCGGTCATGCCGGCCTCGCGCAGCCGTACCAGCCGGTCGTCGTGGGTGCGGCGCGAGCCCATCGCGCCCACGTAGCCCGCGTCGGTGCGCAGCGCCACCTGCAGCAGCGGCACGTCGAACTTGGGGTCGTGGGTCAGGACGCAGATCACCGTGCGCTCGTCCACCGTCACCGAGGCCAGGTAGTCGTGCGGCCACTTCACCACGACCTCGTCCGCCTCAGGGAAGCGCCTGGCCGTGGCGAAGATCGGCCGGGCGTCGCAGACGGTCACGTGGTAGCCCAGGAACTTGCCTGCCCGGGCCATGGCCGCGGCGAAGTCGATCGCCCCGAACACCAGCATGCGCGGCGGCGGCGCGAAGGAGTGCACGAACACGGCCAGGTCGTCCAGCCTCCGCTCGCCCTGCCCGCCGTAGTGCCGGACGCCGGTCAGGCCCTGGGCGAGCATGCCACGCGCGTCGTCGTCGACGGCCTCGTCTAGGCGCTCCAGGCCGAGCGTCCCGGAGGAGCGGCCGGGCCAGACGACGCGCCGGGCGCCGACCCTGCCGGGGCCGGAGATGACGGTCGCGATGGCGACGGGCTCGTGCGCGGCCAGCGACCCGGCGATCTCGCCCAGCTCGGGGAAGGTCTCCCGGGAGACGGGTTCGACCAGGATGTCGATGATGCCGCCGCAGGTCAGGCCGACGGTGAAGGCGTCGTCGTCCGTCACGCCGTACCTCTGCAGGACCGGCACGTCGGTCTCAGAGGCCAGCTCGTAGACCGCGCCCTCGACGCACCCGCCGGACACGCTGCCGACGACCTCCTCGCCGTGCACCGCCATCGCCGCGCCCGGTGGCCGGGGCGCGCTGCTGAACGTGCTCACCACCGTGGCGAGCCCGAACCTGAGCCCCGAGTTCCACCAGTGCATGATCTCCGGCAGCACGTCACGCATGGGCGAGCCTTTCACTGAGTTCCGCGTAGGCGGCCAGGCTGTGCCCGGCCACCAGGTCGTCGAGGTACGGGAGGGCGGCCCGCATCCCTCCGGTCAGCGGTTGGTAGTCCTCATACCCCTTGTGTGGATTGACCCATATCACCCGATAGGCCTGCCTGGAAAGCCTGGCGAGCTGGGTTCCCAGCAACTCGGGGTCGCCCCGCTCCCAGCCGTCCGAGGCGATCACCACGATCGCCCCCCTCGCGCTGTGGCGGCTCAGGTACTCTCTGAGCTCCTCGCCCAGCCTGGTCCCGCCGCTCCAGTCGGGGATGGTCCTCGACACCTCGTTCAGCGCCGTGCCCGGGTCGCGGTGACGCAGCTCGGCCGTGATCGAGGTGAGCCGGGTGCCGACCGAGTAGACCCTGGTGGCTCGCGGCTCGCTCCTGACCAGGGCGTGCGCGTAGCGCAGCAGCGTCTCGGAGTAGGCCGCCATCGAGCCGCTGACGTCGACGAACAACACGACCCGGCGCGGCCGGGTGGTGTGCGCCCGGCGCAGCAGCCGGGCCACCTCGCCCTTCCGCAGCGCCTCACGGATGGTGCGGCGCTGGTCCATCTCGCCCCGGTGCGACGCCTCGAACCGCCGGGAACGGCGACGGGCGCGCCCGTTCTTCAGCATGGACAGCATCCGGTGCACCTCGGCCCGCTCGCTCTCGGTCAGCCTGGCCACGTCGCGGTGCCTGAGGAGCTCGGTCCGGCTGGCCGTGGCGGGCGCGGCGGCGCCCTCGTCGTCCTGCTCGCCGTCGCCGGTCGCGGTGTGCCGGGTGACCGTCGTGGTGCTCGCCGGGCCGGCCGTCACCCTCCGGCCGCCGAAGTACGCCTCGAAGCACCGGTCGTACCTGGGCAGGTCGTCGGGGGTGGCGCAGAGCGTGAGCCTCCCGGCCCAGTAGAAGTCGGCCTGGCTGGTCACGTCGAGGTGGCCGAGGGCCTTCAGCAGATTCTGGGCGCGTTCGTGGTCGGCGCCGACGCCGGCGGCGCGCAGTGTGGTGGCGAAGCCGGTGACGGTGGCCGCCAGCTCATCCATGACCCGCCCGTCGCCCATCCCCGTCGCCGAGCAGCCCGTTGGCCAGAACGCTCTCCACGTCCTCGCGGTACTTGAGCGCGGCGCCCAGCGTGGCCGCCGCGCGGCCGGGGTCGAGCTCGCGCGCGCCGAGCGTGAGCAGCGCCTCGGTCCAGTCGAGCGTCTCCGCCACTCCGGGCGGCTTGATCAGGTCGGCCTGACGCAGCCTCTCGGCCGCCCGCGCCACCTGGGCGGCCAGCGTCTCGGTGCACTCCGGCAGGCGGCGCAGCAGGATCGCCACCTCCCGATCGAAGCTCGGATGCTCCAGCCAGTGGTAGAGGCAGCGGCGCTTGAGCGCGTCGTGCACCTCGCGCGTCCGGTTGGAGGTCACCACGACCACCGGCGGGGTCTGGGCCGTGATGGTGCCGAGCTCCGGGATGGAGATGGTGAAGTCGGACAGCACCTCCAGCAGGAACGCCTCGAACTCGTCGTCGGCCCGGTCGACCTCGTCGACGAGCAGCACGCTCGGCTGCGTCTCGATGGCCCTGAGCAGCGGGCGGGCGATCAGGAACCGCCGGTCGTAGATCTCGCCCTCAAGGCGGCCCACGTCGGTGACGCCGGCGGCCTCGGCGGCCTTCAGATGGAGCAGTTGCCGCGCGAAGTCCCAGTCGTACAGCGCCTGGGCGGCGTCGAGGCCCTCGTAGCACTGCAGCCGGATCAGCGGCGCGTCCAGCAACTGCGCGAGTGTCTTGGCCAGCTCGGTCTTGCCGACTCCCGCCTCCCCTTCCAGAAAGAGCGGCCTGCCCATCCTGAGCGCGAGGAACGCGGCCGTGGCCAGCCCCTCGTCCGCCAGGTAGGCGTGACGGTCGAGCAACTCGATGAGCTTTTCGGGCGATTCGATGTCCGTCGCCGTGATTGTCCGCCGCAGCACGCTCTCAGATTACGCGCTACCACGCGTGAGAACCGCTCACAATTGCCAGACCACAGAGAGCAAGGTTCCCATCACACAACGAAAGGAAGGCCGATGCCCCCCAGCCTTCAGCATGAGATGCCTTTGGAGATGATCTGCCGCCGCCCCGGCTTCGCGCTGGAACTGCTGGCATGGGGTCTCCGGGGCAACGTCGACGGCTACCACGACGCCTGCGCGGCGCCACCGCGTCAAACCTCGACGAGGTCTTCGGCGACGACTAATCGCGTTGCGCCTCGCCGCGCTCGCGGATCAGGGCCGCGAACTCGGCCGTGGATCGGCGGGCGCGGGCCTTCTCGGAGCCCTGGATGCCCATGGCGCCGATCGTGCGGCCGTCGGAGAAGTCGATGCGGGGCCAGGGGTCGCCGACGAGCAGCGTGATGTCGATGACCTCCGGCCAGGTGTAGCGGTAGGTGCGCACGGCGTTGACGATCGTCACGCCCTTGTCGTCGGCCTCGACCCGCACCCGCCCGAGCAGGTGCAGGACGAAGGCCACCGCACAGCCGAACAACACCAGGGCGACCCGGTCGATCAGCGTGAACGGCTCGGAGATGAAGATCGCCATCACCGTGGCGCCCAGCACGATCAGCACGGCGAAGCCGTACGCGACGACTCTCGTGCGGTGCGGACGCCAGATGACGGGCAGAGGCGGAGGAGTCACAGGCGCGGCCACGAGGGAAACCTATCGCAGGTCAGCGTAGGCCTCGAAGGAGGAGGGCCGTCTCCAGCGCCGCGACCGCCGACTCGTAGCCCTTGTCCTCCTTGCTGCCGGGCAGCCCGGAGCGGTCCAGTGCCTGATCGAGCGTCTCGCAGGTGAGCACGCCGTTGCCGACCGGGGTCTCCTCGTCGAGCGAGACCCGGGTCAGCCCGGCCGTCACCGAGTCGCAGACGTAGTCGAAGTGCGCCGTCTCGCCCCGGATGACGGCGCCCAGCGCCACCACCGCGTCGCAGCGGCGGGCCAGCGCCTGGGCGACGACCGGGATCTCCAGCGACCCGGGCACCCGCACCACGGTCACCGTGGCCCCGCTGTCGTCGCAGGCCTGCACGGCGCGCGCCACCAGCCGGTCGGTGATCTCGGCGTGCCAGCCCGCGGCCACCACGCCGACCACCAGCCCCGCGGCGCCGGGCACCGCGCGCGTCTCCGGGCGTCCCTCGCCGCTCATGAAGCCTCCGAGATGTCGTGGCCGAGGCGGTCGCGCTTGGCCTTGAGGTAGCGCTCGTTGTGCGGGTTCATCGCGACCGGCAGGGGCTCACGGCCCAGCACCTTGATGCCGTAGCCGTCCATGCCCTTGAGCTTGGCCGGGTTGTTGGTGAGCAGCCGCACCGACTTGACGCCGAGGTCGGCCAGGATCTGCGCGGCGTTGGAGAACTCGCGGGCGTCGATCGGCAGCCCCAGCTCGAGGTTGGCGTCGACGGTGTCACTGCCGTTGTCCTGCAGGCTGTAGGCCCGGAGCTTGGCCAGCAGCCCGATGCCTCTGCCCTCGTGACCGCGCAGGTAGACGACCACGCCGCGGCCCTCCTCGGCGATCGCGGACATCGCGTGGCCGAGCTGCACGCCGCAGTCGCAGCGCAGCGAGCCGAACACGTCTCCGGTCAGGCACTCGGAGTGGGCGCGGACGAGGACGTTCTCGCCGTCGCCGAGGTCGCCGAAGACGAGCGCCACGTGCTCGCCGCCGTCGAGCGCGCTGGCGTAGCCGTACGTCCTCCACATCCCGTACGCGTTGGGCAGGCTGGTCTCGGCGACCCGGGTGACCATGCTCTCGGTCCGGCGCCGGTGGTCGACGAGCTGCTCGATGGAGATGAGCGCCAGGCCGTGCTCGTCGGCGAACGCCCGCAGCTCGGGCAGCCGGGCCATGGTGCCGTCGTCGTTGACGACCTCGGCCAGCACGCCCGCCGGCGACAGCCCGGCCAGTCTGGCCAGGTCGACGGCCGCCTCGGTGTGGCCGCGCCGGGCCAGCACGCCGCCCTCGTGGTAGCGCAGCGGGAAGATGTGGCCGGGCCGTACCAGCTCGTAGGGCTCGGTGGCGGAGTCGGCGAGCGCGCGGATCGTTCTCGCGCGGTCGGCCGCGGAGATGCCGGTGCTCACGCCGTCGCGCGCGTCGACGCTGATCGTGTAGGCGGTCCGCATGCGCTCGCGGTTCTGGAAGACCATGAGAGGCAGGCCCAGCCGGTCGAGCTCCTTGCCCTCCATGGGCACGCAGATGACGCCGCTGGTGTGCCTGATCGTGAACGTCAGCAGCTCCGGCGTGGCCTTGCCGGCGGCGAAGATGATGTCGCCCTCGTTCTCGCGGTTCTCGTCGTCGACCACCACCACGGGCCTGCCCTCGCGGATGTCGCTGACGGCCCGCTCGACGGGGTCGAAGATGATGTCCGTCATGACGCCACCGCCAGTTGTCCCGGGCTGTCCTGCCCCGACCGGTATTCCTTCAGCCATTTCACGAACCCCACGATCACGAGAACGAAGAACACTCCGTAGACGGTGCCCGAGACGACCAGCCCCGAGCTGAACGCCAGCGGCACCCCGACCAGGTCGACGGCGACCCAGACGATCCAGAAGTCGACCAGCGCCCTGCCCTGCGCCCAGGTGGCGACGGCGCTGCCGACGAAGATGTAGGCGTCGGCGGCCACCAGGAAGGCGCCCTCCGGCAGCGGCACGTGGGCGCCCCACGACAGGCCGGTGAAGAAGAACAGCACGCCGACGACGGCCGTGCCGGTCAGCATGACGGCGACCAGCAGGGCGCGCTCACGCGGCGACGCCGGCCGCACCGCGAGCTGCCCGCCGCCCTGGGTGCCGCGCCGCCAGGCATACCAGCCGTAGACGGCCAGCACCCCGAACAGCGCCTGCTTGAGGGCGTTGCCGGTGATGTGCGCGTTGATCGAGGCGATGAACAGCAGCACCGCGCCGGTGAACTGCACCGGCCAGGTCCAGATGGACTTACGCATGGCCAGCAGGACGGTCGCCAGGGCGGCGACGTTGCCGACCAGGTCGGTCCAGAGCACGCGGGTGCCGAACAACTCGAATCCGGCGTCGGCCCAGTTCACTGCCCGGCCACCAGCCTTTCCACGTACTTCGCGATCACGTCGACCTCGATGTTCACCAGGTCGCCCACCTGGAGCTCGCCCATGGTGGTCAGCTTCAGCGTGGTCGGGATGAGACTCACGCCGAAGCTGTCGTCGTCAACGGTCGTGACCGTCAGGCTGATTCCGTCGATGGCGATCGAGCCCTTCTCCGCCACGTACCTGCTGAGCTCGCCGGGCAGCGAGAAGCGCAGGTTGTCCCAGCTCTCGCCGGGCTCGCGCGAGCGCAGCACGGCGGTGCCGTCGACGTGGCCCTGCACGATGTGGCCGCCGAGCCGCTGGTCGGCCCGTACGGCCC
Source organism: Nonomuraea sp. CX421 (assembly GCF_059358955.1). Lineage (NCBI taxonomy): Bacteria > Bacillati > Actinomycetota > Actinomycetes > Streptosporangiales > Streptosporangiaceae > Nonomuraea > Nonomuraea sp. CX421. The sequence continues at coordinate 139,458 of NZ_JCADBK010000017.1, forward strand.
GCTCCAGGTTGACGGCCGAGCCCTCCTTCAGCCCGCCGAGGGAGCTGCGGTCGAGCGACTCCTTGATCACGTCGACGGTGAACACACCGTCGTCGACGGCCACGACGGTGAGGCAGACGCCGTTGACCGCGATCGAGTCTCCGTGGGCGGCGTCGGAGGTGACGATCGGGCCGCGAACGGACAACCGGGCCGAGTCGCCGACCGGCTCGACGGCCATGATCTGGCCCTTTTCTTCGATGATTCCGGTGAACATCACTTCTCCCTGCGGGGTGCTGGTGCGGGCCGGGCGATCAGCCGGAGGTCGGGCCCGATCGCGGAGACGTCGTCGAAGGCGAACCGGTGGGCGCCGGCGATGGTGCGCACGCCGGCGTCGCCGAGGGCGGCGGCGCCGGAGCCGAGGAGCGCCGGGGCGACGTAGGCGACGACGCGGTCCACCAGGCCCTGCCGGAGGAAGGAACCGGCCAGGGTCGGCCCGCCTTCGAGGAACACGCTGACGACGTCGCGCGCGGCGAGCTCGGCCAGCAGCCGGCGCAGGTCCAGGCCGTCGTCGTGGCGGGGCAGGCGCAGCAGGTCGGCCTTGAGGTCGGTGCGGGTGCCGTCGGCGATCGCGACCAGTGTCGGGGCGGCCCCGTCGAGCACCCGGGCGGCGGGCGGGGTGCGGGCGGCCGAGTCGACCACGACGCGCAGGATCGGCCGCTCGGGAAGGTCGGGGGTGCGGGCGGTGAGGCGGGGGTCGTCGGCGAGCACGGTGCCGATGCCGGCCACGATGGCGTCCGACCGGGCGCGCAGCCGGTGCACGTCGGCGCGGGCCTCGGGCGAGGTGATCCACTGGCTGGTGCCGTCGGCGGCGGCCGATCTGCCGTCGAGGGTGGCGGCGTACTTCCACGTCACGTGCGGGCGGCCCAGCCGGGCGAAGGTCAGCCACTCGGCGTTGACCCGCTCGGCCTGCTCGGCGAGCACCCCCGTCTCGACGGTCACGCCGTGGGCGCGCAGGCGGGCGGCGCCTCCGGCGGCCTCGGGGTTGGGATCGGCGACCGCGACCACCACGCGGGCGACGCCGGCGGCGAGCAACGCCTGGCTGCACGGGCCGGTGCGGCCGGTGTGGTCGCAGGGTTCGAGCGTCACGTAGGCGGTGCCGCCCCGCGCCCGCTCGCCCGCCTGCCGGAGCGCGACGACCTCGGCGTGCGGGCCGCCGGCCCGGGCGTGGAAGCCCTCGCCGGCGACGCCGTGGTGGGCGTCGAGGATCACGCAGCCGACGACGGGGTTGGGACTGGTGCCGCCGCGCCCATGCGCGGCCAGCTCGACGGCACGCGCCATGTGCGCGGTGTCCTGAGCGGGTGTCTCCACCCCGGGCCTCCTACTCGCCAGTAGCTCCTAGCTACGGCGGGCCCCGGGGGATATGACGATGCGTGTACGCACCTATGGGCGCCCGGCCTGACACCGGACACCCGCGTGCTTCCTCCCATCCGGACTTTAACCGTCGGTCCTGGAGTTTCACCAGGTCAACCGGCCGATGGCATCGGCCGGGTCGCGGACTGTAACCGCCGGTTCGGAATTTCACCGACCCCGGAGCACGCTAGCTCTGCCCATCAGTCTGCCATGCCGCGAACGACACGCGCGACCGCCCCCACCCTTACGGATCAGCGAACGCTTGGTCGACGGGTCAGGCGGCCGTCATGCGGCGGGCCCGCCGCGCCACCGGCGAGTAGCGCACCTGAGGCGGGACGAGGCCGAGCCCCACGTGCAGGGTGCGCAGTGTGGCCGTCGCCCACAGGTCGCCGAGGGGCGTGGCAGGCAGGCCGTACAGCCTCCTGGCCCAGCGGGGCAGGGTGGCGAAGGCGAGCAGCGTGAGGGCGGGCACGGCAGGCTTGAGCGGGGTGAGCTTCAACGGGAGCGGCGCGTTGAAGGACTGCCGCAGCGGATGGGCCGCCTCGGGGACGAACCGCAGGCCGGGCCGCTCGGCCCGGATGTAGTCGCGCATCTCCCCCACCGAGCCGGGAACGTCGTCCGGGGACAGGCCGACCACCTCGGCCGCCCGCCGCCACTCCGCGACGAACCGGTCCGCCTCGGCGTCGGTCAGCCGCACCCCGCCTCTGCGGGCCACCGACAGGTAGGAGTCGACCTCACCCACATGGACCCAGCGCAGGGCCTCAGGGTCGTCGAGGTGGAACTCCTGGCCGGTGTCGGGATCGTGCGCGGTCAGGGTGGCGTGGATCTTGCGGACGCGCCTGCCCGCCCGCTCCACCTCCTCGCACGTGCCGTACGTCCGCACGCGGACGAACTCGGTGGTCCGCGCGAAGCGCGACCAGGACTCGCCGGGGTCCATCAGCGCGGAGTTCTGCAGCACGCCGCGCATCGCGCGCGGGTGCAGCCCCTGCATCAGCAGCGCCCGGAAGCCACCGACCAGCAGGATCGGCTCCCCCATGACCCGCCACGTCACCGATCCGGGTCCGAACAGCCCATGGTCCGTCATAAGTAAACAATTACCCGTTCCACGGCTGGTTCATGTCACAGCCTGTCCTGGTTATGGCTATTTTCGGGATCTCGGACGTTTCGATGCTGGATGAGCCACTGCCGTGCCTGGGGCTAGGCCTTCGCGGCCTTGGCGCGGAGCGTCTCGACGGCGGCGGCCCGGTCGGCGCTGCCGTAGACGGCGCTGCCGGCCACGAAGACGTCGGCGCCCGCCTCGGCGCAACGCTCGATGGTGTCACCGGTGACACCGCCGTCCACCTGGATCCAGATCTCGCCGCCGTGCCGCTCGACGAGCGCGCGGGCGGTGCGGATCTTGGGCAGCACCATGTCGAGGAACTTCTGGCCGCCGAACCCTGGCTCGACCGTCATCAGCAGCAGCATGTCGATCTCGCCCAGCAGCCCTTCGTACGGCTCGACGGCCGTGCCCGGGTTGAGGGCGAGCGCCGCCCGGGCGCCGAGCGAGCGGATCTGGCGCAGGGTGCGCACCGGAGCCCTGAACGCCTCGGCGTGGATGGTCACGCTGCCCGCCCCCGCCTCGGCGTAGGCCGGCGCCCACCGGTCGGGATCCTCGATCATCAGGTGGCAGTCGAGCGGGATCGACGTCGCCTTGAGCAGCGACTCGACGACGGGGAGCCCGAGTGTGAGGTTGGGCACGAAGTGGTTGTCCATGACGTCGACGTGCAGCCAGTCGGCGTTGGGCACCGCTGCGGCTTCGTCGGCGAGCCGGGCGAAGTCGGCGGACAGGATGCTGGGTGAGATCTGTACGGCCATGATGTACGGAGTCTATTGAACGACTCGCGGCCTCCTCGGCCCGGATCCGGTCCGAGGAGGTCACGATCGAGCCCCGGCTGGGGCGTCGTCAGGCGGGAAGCCTGCGCAGCAGCGCGAGGAACATCGCGTCGGTGCCGTGCCGGTGCGGCCAGAACTGAACGTGCGGCCCGTCGCCGAGGCCCTCGATCCCGGGCAGGTAGTCGCGCGCGTCGAGCTGCCGCACGTCGTCGCGGCGGCCGATCACGTCTCCCACCACCACCCGGGTCTCGGCCAGGTGCGGCGAACACGTCACGTAGGCGACCACCCCGCCGGGGCGGGTGGCGTCGAGCGCGGAGTCGAGCAGCCGCCGCTGCAGCCTGCCGAGCTCGGCGACCCCCGAGGGATCACGCCGCCAGCGCGCCTCGGGCCGCCGGCGCAGCGCGCCGAGCCCGGTGCAGGGGGCGTCGAGCATGACCCGGTCGAAGGAGCCGGGCCGCCAGGCGGGCTCGGTGGCGTCGGCGGTGACCACGGCGGCGTCCCTGGTGGTCTGCCACACCAGCCGGGACCGGTGGTGCTGCGCGTCGGCGGCGAGCAGCCGCGCTCCGCCCGCGAACGCCTCGCCCGCGCCCGGCACGCCGTCGTCGAGCCCGGCGAGGTCGCCATGGGTGGCGAGGGCGTCGAGCAGCCCTGCCTTGCCGCCGGGACCGGCGCACATGTCGAGCCACACCTCGTCGCGCCGGTCGAGCGGCACCCGGGTCAGCGCGAGAGCCACCAGCTGACTGGCCTCGTCCTGCACGGCGGCCCGGGTCTCGGCGACGGCGGTGATCCTGCCGGGGTCGCCCTCCGGCAGGTAGGCGGCGTAGGGGGATAGCCGGCCGGGCTCGGCGTTGCCCAGCTCGGACACCGAGCTGCGGCCCGGCCGGGCCACCAGCGTCACCAGGGGACGCGCGTTGTCGGCCTCGAGCAGCGCGGCGGTCTCGTCGGCGTCGGCGCCCAGGGCGTCGCGGAAGGCGCTGACGATCCAGCGCGGATGGCTGTGCACGATCGCGAGATGGCCCGACAGGTCGCCGGCCGGATCGGGGGCGACGATCGCCATCCACTCGTCGAGCGAGCGGGACGCGATCTTGCGGAGCACCGCGTTGACGAACTTGGCCGCGCCCGCGCCGATGCGCAGCCGTACGAGATCGACGGTGGTGCCGACGGCGGCGTGCGGCGGGACGCGCATCTTGAGCAGCTGATGGGCTCCGAGTCGCAGGGCGTCGCGCACGGCGGCGTCGGGCTCGCGGTCGCCGCACACCTTGATGATCGCGTCGTAGCCGCCCAGGCCGCGCAGGGTGCCGTAGGCCAGCTCGGTGGCCAGCGCCGCGTCGCGCCCCTTCAGCCCCCGCTCGCGCAGCAGGCGGGGCATCAGCAGGTTGGCGTAGGCGTCTCGCTCGTCGACGGCCCGCAGGACGTCGAACGCCGCGTTGCGCGCCTGGTCACGAGCCGGCCTGCGCGGACTCCGACCGCCCCGGCCACCGGCCGGCTTACGGTCCGTGCGGTGCGTCATGCGAACCTTTCGCCATTGTCGACCCGCGCTCCGCGAGCCCATTCGCCCGCGCTCATCAGCCGCTTGCCCTCCGGCTGGACCTCGCCGAGCTCGACGGGGTGCGTGGCCGTGCCGACCAGCACGACGTTCTTGGTGGCGGCCACCTCGCCCGGCGCGAGCCGCTCGGCGTCGGGCACGAGCCGGACGGGACCGAGCTTGACCCGATGCCCGCGGAACGTGCTCCACGCGCCGGGGCCGGGCGTGCAGGCGCGGACGAGCCGGTCGACGCGCATGGCCGGCCCGGACCAGTCGACCTGGGCGTCGGCGACATTGATCTTGGGCGCGAGGCTGACCCCGTCGAGCGGCTGCGGCCGTGCCTCCAGCTTGCCGTCCTCGACCCCGTCGAGGGTGGCGGCGAGCAGCTCGGCGCCGGCGACGGACAGCCGGTCGAGCAGCTCGCCGCTGGTGTCGCCGGGCCTGATCGCCTCGGTGACCACGCCGTAGACGGGCCCGGCGTCGAGCTCCTTGACGATCTGGAACGTCGAGGCGCCGGTGATCTCGTCGCCGTGCAGGATCGCGTGCTGGACGGGGGCGGCGCCCCGCCACGCGGGCAGGATCGAGAAGTGCAGGTTGATCCAGCCGAAGCGGGGCACGTCGAGCGCCGACTGCGGCAGCAGCGCGCCGTAGGCGACGACGGGACAGCAGTCGGGGCGCAGCCCCGCCAGCCGCTCCAGGAACCCGGGATCGCCGGCCTTCGCGGGGCGCAGCACCTCGATGCCCGCCTCCTCGGCCAGCTCGGCGACGGGTGACGGGTGAACCTTGCGGCCCCTGCCGGACTGGGCGTCGGGACGGGTGACCACCGCGACCACCTCGTGACGCGGTGAGTCGATCAGGGCGCGCAGCGACGGCAGGGCCGTCTCGGGTGTGCCCGCGAAGACGAGACGCATGGTCAGAGCGCCCTTCCGCCGGTGGCGTGCGGGGAGAACCTGACCGTGGGCGCGGCCAGGCCGCTCCACTCGGCCTCGCGGACGGCCTTCATCGCGAGCTTGCGCTGCTTGGGATCCATCCGGTCGATGAACAGGATGCCGTCGAGATGGTCGGTCTCGTGCTGGAGACAGCGCGCCATCAGGTCGCTGCCCTCGATCGTGACGGGCTCGCCGTGCATGTCGAACCCCTTGGCCACGGCCCGGATGGCACGCGGCGTCGGGAACGACAGGCCGGGGAAGGACAGGCAGCCCTCCTCGCCCTCCTCGTCGAGGTCGGCGGACAGGTCGAGGTCGGGGTTGATCAGGTGGCCGAGCCGGTCGTCGACGTAGTAGGTGAACACCCGCAGGCCGACACCGATCTGCGGCGCGGCGAGACCGGCGCCCGGAGCGTCCATCATCGTGTCGGTCAGGTCTTTGACCAGCTTCCGGAGCTCCTTGTCGAAGTCGACGACCGGGGCCGCCGGGGTGCGCAGCACCGGGTCTCCGAACAGCCGGATCGACTGGATCGCCAAAGGGTCACTCCGTTTCGTCGGCGGGATCAGCCCAGTTTAGTGTGCGCCAGGGATCGGGCCTTCATCGCCGCTTTCCGGGCCGCCTTGACCACGGCGGGGTCGTCGTGGGCCGAGGCGAGCATGTCGAGCACGGCGAGCGTGTCGGGGTGCCCCACGGCGGGCATCTCGCCGACGAGCCTGATCAGGTCCTCGCGGGGCTCGGGCGTGTCCAGCCTGCCCGCGGCGTGGCCCGACAGGTGCATGAGGGCGGCCAGCGCGTCGACGGCGATCCAGGTGTGGTCGTCGGGGCTGAGCGCCGGTGCGTCGAGGTCGCGGATGTGCAGCCAGGAGGCGGCGTAGCGGCGCATCAGCGGCAGCTCCAGGGCCCGGCGGACGGGCGCCTCGGCCTCGGGGCCCAGCTCCTCCAGGATGGCGCCGACCGCGCCGCGCCGACCGGCGCCGCCGGTGGCCGCGATCTCGATCAGGTCGCGGGCGGCCTCCTCGGGCGCGCGGCGCTCCAGCCAGCCGGCCACGGCGCTCTGCGTGGCGGTGCCCTTCACCAGGGCTTCGACCAGCTCGGCGGCCGACAGGTCGGCGAACACCTCGACCTCGGCCGCGGTGGGCGCGTCGTGGCCCTCGCGGAGCAGATCGCGGCGGATGGCCCAGACGCCGAGCGGAGTGAGCGCGGTGCGCCCGGCCGCGGTCTGCTCGACCAGCCCGCAGTAGGCCAGCAGGGACAGCGCCTCCAGCAGCTCGGCGGGCAGCGACGCGGCCAGCCTGCGCATCGGGACCGCCCCGGGCTCGCAGGCCACCTCGTGGGACTGCAGAATGCCCCTGGCCAGGTTGGCGACCGCGACGCCGGAGCGCACGGAGTAGATGGTGGCCAGCATCTCGGCGAGGTGGTCGTCGACCACGGCCGAGCCGGTCAGCCCCTCGTCGGCGCGGTCGAGCACGTCCATGACCACGCCGTCCCAGAACTCCAGCGTCGCCTCGGCCGTCATGCGCGTCGGCAGCGGGCCGCGCATGGCCTGGCCGCGCACGATCCGCAACAGGCCGGTGTTGACGGCGACGATCCAGATGAGCCGGACCCGGGCGGCGGGCACGCCGAGCGCCTCGGCGGCGGCCACGGCGTCGGGCTCGGTCAGCAGCCCCTCGGGGGTCACCGGGCGGCTGCCGGTCCAGGTGGCCAGCCGGATGGCGTCGGCGACCAGCGGAACGGCCGGGACCAGCCGGGCCAGCTCCTCGTCGGGGCCGAGCGGGACCGGCGGGAAGGTGAGCGCCTCGCGCTCCACGGCTGTCTCCTGCGGCGGCCGGGTCGGCACGGCGGCCTGCTCATCGATCAGCTTGCGCAGCTCGGCGAGGTTGAAGACGTTGTTTGCCACCCACGAAACTTACTGCACAGGAGTCACAGGGGTGTACTCATCGGATGCTCCGCGAGCGGGCTTTGAAGGCGGCCTTGCGCGCGGCCTTGGCCACCGTGCCGTCGGACAGCGAACGGCCCAGGAGCTCCAGGACGTCGACGACGTCGGGGTGGTCGACGCGCCACATCTCCTCGATGAGGTGGGCGGGCGGGCCGGAGGCGGCCATGTTCTCGCCGAACACGTCGGGGTCCTCCTCGGCCGACGGCATCGCCAGCGCGAGCATGTCGATGCTGACCCAGAGCAGCTCCTCCTGGGTGAGCGCGGGGGCGGGCAGGCCGCGGCTGGCGAGCCAGTGGATGGCGTGCGGCCGCAGCTCGTGGTCGTCGAGGCAGGCGCGCACCTCGGCCTCGGCCTCGGCGCCCAGCCGGTCGACGATGGTGACCGCGATGCCGCGGGCCACGGCCGGGGCTCCCACGGCCGCGGCGAGCAGCTCGGCCGCCGCCGCGCCGGGAGCCCTCCGGTCGAGCCAGCGGGTGATGTCGCTCTCGGCCAGCTCGGTCGGCACCCCTTCGAGCAGCCCTTCGATGAGGCCGGTCGCGTCGGCGTCGGCCAGGTCGCCGGCCAGCGGCGCGTCGAGGCCGAGCGTGAGGTAGTGCTCGCGCAGGGCCCAGACGGCGAGCGGGGTCAGCCCGGCCGAGCCGCCCTCCTGCTCGACCAGGCCGCACCAGGCCAGGCGGCCGAGCGTGCCCGGCAGGTCGACCGGGCCGTCCTCGGTGAGCTCGTCGAGGTAGTCGCCGATCACGGTGACGGGCACCGGGACCTGCAGCCGGTAGAGCATGTCGAACAGGTCGTAGAGCTCGTCGTCGAGGTCGGCGCGGCCGGTGACGGCGCCGCCGGTGTCACGCTCGACGAGGTGGGCGACGATCTCCGCCCATCTCCGCGGCGGCTCGCCGCCGGTGCTCCGGCGCAGGTCCTCGGCCAGGCCCTGGCGCGGCTCCGGCCCGTGGATCTCCACCCACAGCGGGACGTCCGCCAGGCCGGCCAGCAGGTCGCCGGGCGGCGGCAGTCGTACGGCGGGCAGCGGTGAGCATCCCGGGCAGTCGCAGGGCGCCTCCCCGAGATCGGGCAGCTCCCCGGAGGGGACGGCGATCGACTGCTCCAGCGACTCGGGCCCGATCGCGCTGAACAGGCTCTTGGCCATGCCGAAGTTGGCCGGGTCAGCGAGCGCCTCGGGCATCCTGGGCGCGATGTCGGCGATCCGGTCACGCATCGCGGCCGCCGTCGCCTCGCTCACCTCGCCGGCGTCGCGCAGGTAGTCGACCAGCGTGCGCGCGGCGGCCACGGTCTCGGAGGCGCTCTCGGGCGGCGCGATGACCTTGCGGGGGTAGATGGACAGCAGCAGCTCGTCGAAGGTGTCAGGGGTGAAGTCGCCGAGCTTGTCGACGTCGAGGTAGTCGCTGGCGTAGTCGCAGAGCAGGCGGACCTCGTCCGCGTCCACGTCGACGCCCCGCGTGCGGCCCCAGGCGCGCAGGTGGTCGATGGCTCGGTTCACCCATTCGATCGACACAGGGGCACGCTAACGGCTGACTTACAGATGAGCGAATCGGGGATCGGGCCTAAATCAGGTCGAGAGGGTCGACACTCACCCTCACGACATCCGGCGCCTTACGCGCCGCACGCACCCCGCTGGCGCCTTTGAGCGCCGTGGCCAGACCGGCCCCCCCGCCCCAGGGGACGCGGATCATGGCACGTTCCCTGCCGGCCTCGTCGATCGGCACCGGGCCGAGCACCTGCGCCTCGGCGGGCAGGCGTACCTCGTCGAGCATCTGCCTGACGGCGGCGGCCGCGCCGGTGAGCGTGGCCATCCGCACCGCGGGCGGGAAGCCCAGCTCGGCGCGGTCGGCCAGCTCGCGCTCGGCGTGGGTGATCGGGTCCCACCGCAGCAACGCCTGTACGGCGGGCAGCGCGGCGTCGCCGAGCACCACCAGCTCGGCCCCGGGCCGGAGCAGGGCGGCGGCGTTCATCCAGCGGCGCAGCGCCTCCTCGCCCGCCCTCAGGTCGGCCCGGCCGAGCAGCGCCCACGCGTCGAGCAGCACGGCCGCCGCATAGCCGTCCTCGGCCACCGGCTCGGCACCGGGCGTGGCGACCACCAGCGCGCGGGCGGCGGAGACGGTGGCGAGCACGCCGTCGCGCCCGGAGGTCCGCACCGGCACCGAGGGGAAGGCACGGCCGAGCTCCTCGGCGGTGCGCCGGGCGCCGATCACCATGGCCCGCAGCCTCGGGCCGCCGCAGTGGGAGCACCGCCAGCCGGCGTCCACCCGGCCGCACCAGCGGCAGTAGGGGGCCGCGTGGCCGCTCCTGAGGGCGAGCGGGCCGTGACAGAGCGGCTCGCTCTCGGACACGTCGAGCGTGCCGTTCTCCCCCGGCCGGGCGCCGGCGCGCGTGGGCGGCAGCGCGCACCGCGCGGGGGTCCGGCAACGCTGGCAGGACACGGCCGGCAGGTAGCCGCGCCGGGGCACATGCACCAGCACGGGCCCGCTCTCCAGCCCCTGGCGCAGCGCCCGCCAGGCCACGCTGGGCAGCCGCGCCGCCCTCGCCGCCTGGTCCTTGGCCAGCTCGGCGTCCTCTCCCGCCGGTTTCACGCGGGGGGCCAGACTCCTGATCGTCTGCCGGGCGGCGACGATCGGCCTGGCCCAGCCGGTGGCGACGAGCTGGGTGGCCTCGGCGGTGCGGGAGTAGCCGCCGATCAGCATGGCCGCCCCGGCGCGGTGGGCCCGGAGCGCGAGCACCTCGCGGGCGTGAGGGTAGGGGGCCAGCCGCTCGGCGTGCAGGTCGTCTCCGTCGTCCCAGATGGCGGCCAGCCCGAGCTCGGGCACGGGGGCGAACATCGCGGCGCGCGTGCCCACGACCGCCCGCACCGGCCCCCTGAGCACCCGCAGCCACCGGCGGTAGCGCTCGGCGGGACCGAGGTCCGCGGTCAGCGCGACGTACGTCTCCGGCTCCAGCAGGCCGGCGAACGCCGTCTCGGCCAGTGCCACGTCCTTGCCGTCGGGGACGACGACGAGCGCCCCCCGTCCGCCGTCCAGCGTGGCCCGCACCGCCCGGGCCACCGCGCCGGCCCATCCGGTCGCGCCGGGCAGCGCCTGCCACACCGCCCGCGGCGACCTTCGCTCCCGCAACGCCTCCAGGAACGACCCCCCCATCGGGTACGCCCCCCACTCCCCCGCTCCCCCTTCGCCGGCCGTCTCACCGGACGACCGGCCGCCGGTCCCGGGGCCATGGGGATCGACGGCCGGGGCCGGCCGTGGCTCCTCGGGAGGGGGGGCGGATGAGGCCGGTCCGGGGACCGCCGCCTCGGCCTTGGCGTGGCGGGGCGGCACGGCGAGGCGCAGCACATCGGCCAGGGTGCCCGCGTAGCGGTCGGCGACCGCACGGGCGAGGCCCGCGATCTCGGGGGTCAGCACCCGCTCGGGAGAGACCACCCGCTCCAGGGAGGCCAGCGTCCCGGTGTGCTCGCTCTCCGCGGCCCGCTCCAGCAGGAACCCGTCGACCAGCTTCCCGGCGAAGCGCACCCGCACCCGCACCCCGGCCTGTGCCGTCTCGTGCAGCGAGGCGGGCACCAGGTAGTCGAACGGCCGGTCGAGATGGGACAGCGGGTTGTCGACCGCGACCCTGGCCACCGGCAGGGAGGGGGCCGGAACGGGGGCTCCCTTCGACGGCGCCGCCGCCGCGGGCCGCACGGCGTCGAGCGGCAGGAGGGCGTCGTCGGAGTGGGTCACGCCCTACGTCTACCAGACCCCGGAACCTCAGGCGTCCACGGTGCGAACCCCGGCCCGGGCCGCACCGGATCCCCCGCGGCCCGGGGTCCGTGAACGCGACGACTGCCGCGTCCCGGGCGGGACACGGCAGTCGGTGGAACAGGCTCAGAGGCCGGCGGCGGTCCGGAGCGACTCGGCGCGGTCGGTGGACTCCCAGGAGAAGCCCTCGCGGCCGAAGTGGC
>NZ_JCADBK010000018.1:0-148181 GCF_059358955.1 Nonomuraea sp. CX421
GGGCGAAAGACGATCGGCCGGGCCAGCACCCGCTCACGCCGGACGGAGCCGGGCCTGCCCAGATGGCCGTTGCGGACATGGGCGTGCAGGGTGGTGTAGGCGTCGGCGACCTTCTTGATGACGTGCTGCGCGGCCTGGGCCGCCAGCCCGTACCTGTCCTTGACCTGCCCGTAGACGTGCCTGCGCAGATCGTAGTTGCGAAACACCCGCCGGTCGTGGGCGAGCTGCGAGACCCAGGTGGCCGCGTCGTTGACCGCGCGCAACGTCGCCTCCAGCGCCGCCGCCTGCTCAGGCGTCGGCAGCAGCTTCACCCGCACCACCAGCTTCACCTCGAACACATTATCGCCAAGCCCACGCCACCGGGATGGAAACCGAACCCCGGCGTGAGAAGAGGGCGGACGCGTCGTCCGCCCGCTTCACGCGCATGTGATCTTCACCCTGAGCCGCTCCACGGCCTACCGGTCACCGCACCGCTCGCGCCTTGGCGGCCCTCCCGCGCTGTCGTTTCCTCCCGGGCGTAAACGCCCGGGGTTCCACGCCAGATCACGCTGAAGGGATCGCCGAGCCCGGCTCGTGCGTGCACGAGACGAGGCCGGCCCGATCACAGGCTGCGCGGCCCAGCGACCCTTCGCGTGCTCTCCGGGCCAGGTCAGGGGCGGATGACGGCCATCCGGGTGACGGTGAACTCCTCGATCGCGAAGCGCGGCCCCTCTCGGCCGATGCCGGAGTCCTTGACCCCGCCATAGGGCATGTTGTCCGCCCGAAACCCCGGCACGTCGTTGACCACCACTCCCCCGGCCTCGATCCGCTCGATCGCGGCGAACGCCGTGGCCAGCGACCGGGTGAACACCGAGGCGTGCAGGCCGTACCGTGAGGCGTTGACCGCCGCGAAGGCGGCGTCGAGGTCGGGCACCGAGCGCACGCACACGACCGGCCCGAAGATCTCCTCGTCCCAGGCGGCGGCCCTGTCGGGCACGTCGGTGAGCACCGTCGGCGTGATGGCCCGCCCGTCGGCCGTGCCGCCCGCGACCAGGCTTCCGCCGGAGTCGCGCAGCCAGCCGAGCACCCGTTCGGTGGAGGCGGGGTCGATCAGCGGCGCGACCCGGGTGTCCGGCGAGCGAGGGTCGCCCACGACCACGTCCTTGACCCGGTCGGCGAGCAGCGCCAGGAACTCCTCGCGCACCGGCTCCTCGACCAGCACCCGCTGCACCGAGATGCACGCCTGACCGGAGGCGTAGTAGCCGCCCCGCACGACCGCGTCGGCGGCCGCCGGCAGATCGGCGTCGGCGGCCACCACGAGCGCGGCGTTGGACCCGAGCTCCAGCAGCACCTTGGTGGGCGCGGCGTTGCGGGCGATGACATGGCCGGCGGCGGCCGAGCCGGTGAACGACACGGCCCCGATCCGCCGGTCCTCCACCAGGGTCCGGCCCACCTCGACGTCACCGGTGACGAGTTGCACCGCGGCCGGGGGCAGCGCGCCCGTCGCGCGCAGCAGGTGGACCAGCCAGAGCGTGGCCAGCGGCGTGGCGGGGGCGGGCTTGACGATCACCGGGCAGCCGGCGGCCACCGCCGGTGCGATCTTGTGCGCGGCCAGCAGCAGCGGATAGTTGTAGCCGGTGATCCCGACGACGACGCCGATCGGCCGGCGCGTCCAGAAGCCGACCAGCCCCTCCCCCGCCGGCAGCAGGTCGAGCGGCACGGTCTCGCCGTGCAGCCGGGCCACCTCCTCGGCGGCGGTGGTCAGCGTGACCAGCGTCCTGGCCACCTCGACCCGGCAGTCGGCCAGAGGCTTGCCGGTCTCCAGGACGAGCAGCCGCTCGAACTCCTCCCGCCGCCCGGCCAGCGCGTCGTGCGCGCCCATGAGCGCGGCGCGGCGGGCGTGCGAGGGCAGCGCGGCCATGGCCGGGGCGACGGCGAGCGCCTCGTCGACGGCCCGCGCGGCCAGCTCGGCGGTGCCGACCGGCGCGGCCGCCACCACGGACCCGTCATAGGGAAAGATCACGTCGGACGTCTCGCCGGTCTCCACCCACTGGTCACCGACGGGGAGCCCGGCCGGCCACTCCCGGTCCGGCCACTCCCGCACCGGCCGGCTCCCTCCCCGCGTGTCGGGTGCGGGTGCTCCATTCTCCGCTGGTCGTGTCATGAAATATCCCTCAGTGCGCTCGGAAACACGTCGAGGTACGCGGGTGCGCCCTCGCGCCCGGTCGCGGCCAGCACGGCGTGCGCGACGGCCCGGCTGAACACGTCCGCCCCCGCCGCGAGCAGGTCGTGCAGCTGCGCCGCTCCGGGCCCGGCGCCGTCGTCGGTCACCGTACGGGAGCCGTACACCCGCTGCTCTCCCTCCGGCATGGGCAGGGCGCAGGTGGCGACCGCGAAGATCGTGTCGCCGTCGACCATGGTGTGCGCGGGCCTGATCGCCCTGGCCAGCCCGTCGTGGGCGACCCCGGCGAGCTTGCCGCACTGGGCCTTGGTCAGCGTCAGGTCGGTGGCGACGACCCCGATCGTGGTGTTGAACGAGGTCACCCCGACCGGGTTCCAGGCGGCGACCTCCTCCGGCAGCGGCTCGCGGAGATGGTCGAACTCCCCCGGCAGGCCGTACCTGGTGCCGGAGAGCCTGCCGCCGCCGGGGTCGAGCACGGACCCGGCGGCGTTGACCACGGCCAGCGCGGCCACGGTGACGCCCGAGGGCAACAGGACGCTGGCCGTGCCGACGCCGCCGGCCAGCCCGCCGGCGACCGCCCCGGCGCCCGCGCCCACCGACCCGTTCGCCGCTCCTCCGGCGCCGCCATCGCCGCCCCCGCCGTGCGGCCACGGGGCCCCTGAGGCACCCTCGGCACCGATCACGCCGGGCGCGGCGGTGACCCCGATCGCGGCGTCGTAGGCCGCGGCGCCGAGGGCCGCGCCGGGCGTGGCGCGGAACCGGCCGCCGCGGCCCAGGTCGTAGATGACGGCGGCGGGGACGATGGGCACCACGCCGCCTTCGACGGGGTAGCCGACGCCCGCGTCGGCGAGCCGCTCCATCACGCCGCAGGCGGCGCTCAGCCCGTAGGCGCTGCCGCCGGTCAGCACGATGGCGTGCACGCGTTCGACCAGGTTGCGGGGGTCGAGCAGCTCGGTCTCGCGGGTGCCGGGCGCGGCGCCGCGCACGTCCACCCCGGCCACCATGCCGCCCTCGGGAGCGAGCACGACGGTGGTGCCGGTGCGGTGGCCGTCGTCCAGCCTCCACGCGTGCCCGACCCGGAGCCCGGACACGTCGGCCAGCGAGTTGGCCGGCCCGGAGACCAGCCCCGCCCTCTGACCGGGGAGCGGCGAACTCCCGCCGACCGGTCCGCGGGCCACACCGGCATCGGGAAGCGCCGAACTTCCGGCCGGGCGGGGAGTCACGCGGATGTCCCGGTCAGGAAGCGGCGGGCGGCCTCGGCGAAGACGCGGGTGCACTGGACGATCTCGGCCACCTCGACGTACTCGTCGGCCTGGTGCGCGATCCACTTGCCGCCCGGCCCGTACACCACGGACGGGACGCCGCCCCAGTGCGTGAGGACGGTGCCGTCGGTGGAGCCGGGCACGCCGCCGTAGACCGGCTCGGCGCCGGTGACCGCGCGGTGCGCGCCGGCCAGGGCGACGACGACGGGATCGTCCACGGGCACCTCGACCGGCGGCCGGTCGACCAGGCTCGTCACCTGGGCGGCGATGCCGTCGGCGGCGGCCAGCACGGCCACCCGGTCGGCGATCTCCTTGTGGTCCAGCCCCGGGATGGTGCGCACGTCGACGAAGACGGACGCGACGGCTGGGATGACGTTGACCTGCTCCTCGGTGCCGGCCCGGACGACGGTCGGCGTCACGTACACCTCGCCGAGGTGCTCGTGCGCGGGGTGGCGCCGTTGCAGCTCCCGCTCCAGGTCGCGCAGCGCGACGAGCAGGGAGCCGACGGCCTGGATGGGGTTGCGGCCGTGCTGCGGCATCGCGCCGTGGGCCATCTTGCCGGTGAGGTCGACGCGCAGCCGCAGCGCGCCCTTGGCGACCGCGCAGATCTCGCCGGCCTCGGGTTCCGCCACGATGGCGCCGTCGACGCCGGCGGCCAGCCCTTCGGCGACGAAGTGGTGGACGCCGAGCATCAGGCCCTCCTCGTCGGCCAGCGCGCACACCTTGATCCGTCCCGGGAACGGTCCAGCGAGCTGCAGCGCTCGGGTGGCGTAGAGGGTCGCGGCCAGGCCCGACTTCATGTCGGCGCTGCCCCGCCCCCACAGCCTGCCGTCGCGGATCTCGCCGCCGAACGGGTCGACGGTCCAGGTCGACAGGTCGCCCTCGGTCACGACGTCGGTGTGGCCCTCGAACATCAGCGTCGGCCCGTCACCGCCGCCGCCCTCGACGACGGCCACCACGTTCGGCCGGCCGGGCGCGGCCTCGGAGACGACCGGCCGCCAGCCCCACTCGCGCATCTTCGCGGCGACCAGCTCGGCGGCGGGCCGCTCGCTGCGGCCGAGCGCCGGGTCGTTGGTGCTCGGGACGCGGACCAGCGCCTGGGTGAACTCCACCACTCCCTGGGCGTCGACGTCGATCACAACACATCCTCCAAAGTCGGTACGGCCTCCAGCAGCGTCCTCGTGTAGGGGTGACGCGGCGCGGCCCACACGTCGTCGACCGGGCCCGTCTCGACGATCTCACCACCGTTCATCACCGCCACGGTCTCGCAGACGTGCCGGACCACGGACAGGTCGTGTGAGACGAAGACCAGGGTGAGGCCGAGCTCGTCGACGAGGTCGGCCAGCAGGTTGAAAATCTGGCCGCGTACGGACACGTCGAGCGCGCTGACCGGCTCGTCCGCGACCAGCACCTTGGGGCGGGGCGCGAGCGCGCGGGCGATCGCGATGCGCTGGCGCTGGCCGCCGGAGAACTGGTGCGGGTAACGGTCGGCGGCCGAGGCGGGCAGGCCGACCTCGTCGAGCAGCTCGGCGACCCGGCCGCCGACGGGCTCGCCGAGGGCGACGAGCGGCTCGGCGACGAGGTCGCGCACCCGCATGCGGGGGTCGAGCGAGCTCATCGGGTCCTGGAAGACGATCTGCAGGCTGCGGCGCAGGAAGCGCAGCCGCCGTTCGGACCTGCCGGCCAGGTCCTGCCCGTCGAACCGGATGACGCCGCTGGTGGGCTGGTCGAGCGCGCACAGCAGGCGCAGCAGGGTCGACTTGCCGGAGCCCGACTCGCCGACGATGCCGAACCGCTCGCCCCGGCGGACGGTGAGCGACACGCCGTTCAGCGCGTGCACGGCCTCGCCGGGCCTGGTGAGCGAGGTGCGGGGGCGGCGGTAGACGCGGGTGACGTCGCGGGCCTCGATCAGCGGCCCGGTCTCGGGGGATCCGGCGAGACCGGAGTCAGCGTCAGGCACCGCGTCAGGCACCGCGTCAGGCACCGCGTCAGGCACCGCGTCAGGCACCGCGTCAGGCACCGCGTCAGGCACCGCGTCAGGCACCGCGTCAGGCACCGCGTCAGGCACCGCGTCAGGCGCCGGGGTGCCAGCATGCGAAGGCATGGCCGTCTCCTGTCAGCGTCGGCTCGGTCTCGCAGGCGGGGCCGGCCTGCGGGCAGCGGTTGCGGAAGACGCACCCGTCGGGGAACCGTCCCGCCGGCGGGACGCTGCCCTGGATCGTGGGCAGCCGGGTGCCGCGCGGGGTCAGCCGGGAGGCGGCCAGCAGGCCCTCGGTGTAGCGGTGGCGGGGCCGGGCGAACACCTCACGGATGGGGCCGGTCTCGACGACCCGGCCGCCGTACATGACCAGGACGCGCTCGCAGATCGAGGCGACCACGGCCAGGTCGTGCGTGATGAACAGCAGCGCGGGCGCGACCTCGGCGATCAGCTCCAGCATCTGCTTCTGCACGGTGACGTCGAGCGCGGTGGTGGGTTCGTCGCAGATGAGCAGGTCGGGCTCGTTGGCCAGGGCGATCGCGAGCATGACGCGCTGGCGCTGGCCGCCGGAGAGCTGGTGGGGGTAGGCGCGGGCGAGCTGGCCGGGCCGCGGCAGGCGTACCCGGCCGAGGAGCTCGACGGCGCGCTCACGGGCCCGCGCGGCGGGCTCGCCGTGCAGGGTCATGACCTCGGCGACCTGCGCGCCGACCCGCATGAGCGGGTTGAGCGCGGTCATCGGCTCCTGGAACACCATGGAGACGTCCCGGCCGCGCAGCCGCTTGAGCCGGCCTTCGGGCACGCCGAGGAGGTCGTGCTCACGCAGCCTGGCCGTGCCGGTGGCGGTCACGCCCTCCGGGAGCAGGCCCATCAGCGCCAGCGCGGTCAGCGACTTGCCGGAGCCGGACTCGCCGATCAGGCCGACGCGTTCGCCCGGCGCGATGGCGAACGACACCTCGCGCACCAGCCGTACCGACTCGGCGCTGACGCTGAGACCCTCAACGCTCAGCACGGATCCTCCTGAGCTTGGGGTCGAGATGGTCGCGCAGGCCGTCGCCCAGCAGGTTGAACCCGAGGACGGCCAGCGCGATCGCCAGGCCGGGCCACAGCGCCAGGCGCGGCGTGGAGAACAGCAGCTCCTGCGACTCCTGCAGCATGCGGCCCCAGGAGGGGGTCGGCGGACGGGTGCCGAAGCCGAGGAACGACAGCGCCGCCTCGGCCAGGATGGCGATCGCGAAGGACACCGACGCCTGGACGATCAGCATGGAGCCGATGTTCGGCAGCACGTGCCGGAACGCGATGGCGGTGCCGCGCTGGCCCGCCGCCCGGGCGGCGAGGATGTAGTCGGTCACCATGACCTGCAGGGTGGCGGCCCTGGCCACGCGGGCGAACGCCGGCACGGTGGCCACGCCGATGGCGATCATGGCGGTGAGCGTGCCGGCCCCGTAGACGGCGCCGAGCATGACGGCGAGCAGCAGCGCGGGGAAGGCGAACACGAGGTCGTTGACCCGCATGACGAGCTCGGACAGCCAGCCGTACGGGGTCATCCCGGCGATCACGCCGAGCGGGGTGCCGAGCAGCGCGGCGATGCCGACGGCCACGATGCCGACGTAGAGCGTGGTGCGCGCGCCGACCATGAGCTGGCTGAGGGTGTCGCGGCCGAACTTGTCGGCGCCCAGGAGGTAGCCGTCGCCGGGGTCGCGCAGCTTGCCCGCCGCGTCGACGAGCGTGGGGTCGTGCGGCGTCCACACGAACGACACCAGCGCCGCCAGCACGACGAGCCCGACGAGGACGGCTCCGGCGACCAGACCGGCGTTGACCCGGAGTCTCATCGCGCCCCCCTGAGCCGGGGGTCGAGCGCCGCGTAGGCCACGTCCACCACGAAGTTGATCAGCAGCACGGCCACCACCAGCACCATCACCACCCCCTGGACGAGCAGCAGGTCGCGCCCGGCGACGCCGTTGAGCAGCAGGTCGCCCAGGCCGGGGATGACGAACACCCGCTCGACCACGACCGCGCCGATGAGCAGGGTGGCCAGTTGCAGGCCGAGCACGGTGACCACGGGGACGGAGGCGTTGCGCAGGCCGTGACGCCACAGGGCGCCCATCCGGCCCCTGCCCTTGGCCCGGGCGGTGCGCAGGTAGTCCTCGCGCATCACGTCGAGGACGGCGGAGCGGACGTACCTGGTCAGGACGGCTCCCTGGACGAGGCCGAGCGACAGCCACGGCAGCAGCAGGCCGCGCAGCCACTCGCCCGGGCTCTCGGCGAAGGGCACGTACCCGCCCGACGGGAGCGCCTGGGCCTGCACCGCGAACACGAAGACGAGCAGGATGCCCGCCAGGAAGGCGGGGATCGCGATGCCGACCTGGCTGGCGGCGCTGATCGCCACGCCGAGCGGGTCGCGGTGGTGGACGGCGGCGAAGACGCCGAGCGGGACCGCGATGAGCAGCGCGATCACCATGCCGCCGAGCACGAGCGTCACCGTGACGCCGAGCCGGTCGGCGACCTGCGGCCCGATGGGCGAACTGGTCACGTAGGAGGTGCCGAAGTCGCCCTGGGCGAGACCGCCGAACCAGTCGGCGAACTGCGCCGCGGCCGGCCGGTCGGTGCCGAACTGCCGCCGCAGCTCCTCCAGCGCCTCGGGAGTGGCGTTGACGCCCAGCGCGATCTCGGCCGGGTCGCCGGGCAGCAGGGCCATGAACGCGAAGACCACCACACCGGCGACGGCGGTGCTCACGACGAGCACCGCCAGCCGCTTGACGAGGTAGAGGATCACTGCTTGGCGAGCGCGGTGAAGTCGAAGGCCTCCGCGATGCCGTTCTTCGGCAGCCCGGTGACGCCCTTCTTGGCCACGATCAGGTTGGGGAACAGGAACAGCCAGTCGGCCGCGGCGTCGTCGGAGAGCATCCGGGCGGCCTTCTTCAGGTCGTCGATCTGCTGCTGCTCGCTGCCCTGGTCGGCGGAGGTGAGCAGCTTGCCGAACTCCGGATTGTCGTACCGGAAGTAGTAGGACTTGTCGGCGAAGATGCTCATGTCGTGGGGTTCGACGTGGTTGATGATGGACAGATCGTAGTCGGCCTTGGTGAACACCAGGTCCAGCCAGCGAGCCGGGAACTCCAGGGGCTCGATCTCCGCGTTGATGCCCACCGGGGCCAGCTGCGACTTGACCACCTGGGCGCTCGCCACCGCGTAGGGCAGGTTGGGGATGCGCATCTTGACGTCGTACGTCTTGCCGCCGAGCAGTTCCTTGGCCTTGGCGACGTCGTAGGGGTAGTCGCCGGTGCGGTCCTCGTACCAGGGGTCGGTGGGCGGCACCATGGAGCCGATCAGCCCGCCGCGGCCGGCCCAGGCGGTGTCGAGCAGCGCCTTGTGGTCGATCGCGTGGCGCACCGCCTGGCGCACCTTCTTGTCGTTGAACGGCGCGCGGTCGTTGTTCATCGACAGCACGACCTCGCCGTTGGTGGTGCCCTCGACCGTCTCGAAGCGGCCGGGATCGGCGAACTGCTGCAGCGACTCGGGCGCCTGGACGCTGGAGATGACGTCGATGCCGCCGGTCAGCAGCGCGTTGTTCATCGCCGTGGCGTCCTTGAAGTACTTCAGCGTGACGGCCGTGACCTTGGGCTTGGCGCCCCAGTAGGCGTCGTTGCCGTTCAGCTGGATGGAGTCGCCGCGCTTCCAGGAGGCCAGTGTGTAGGGGCCGGTGCCGACGGGCTTGTTGGCCAGGTCGTCGACGCCGGTGCGGCTGAACATCGCGCCCAGCCGGGTCGTCAGCGTGTAGAGGAAGCCGTTGCTCGGCTGCTTGAGCGTCACGACGACCGTCGACTCGTCGTCCTTCTCGACCCGGTCCACCGAGTCGAGCTGCGACTTGATCTTCAGCTTCCAGTCGGACTTGACGCGGTCGAACGAGAAGATCACGTCGTCGGCGGTGAACGGGGCGCCGTTGCTGAACGTGACGCCCTTGCGCAGCGAGAAGGTGTAGGTCTTGCGGTCGGGCGAGACCTCCCACTTCTCGGCGAGCAGCGGCTGGATCGAGCCGTCCTGACCGAGCTTGACGAGCCCCTCGTAGACGTTGACGAGCAGCGCCTGCGGGATCGCGGCACCCTCGGTCGAGGTGAAGTCGAGGTTGGCCGGCTCGGCCACGAACCCGACGGACAACGTCTGGCTCCCGGCCGCCTGCCCCGCGGGCTCGCCTCCGCCCCCGCCGCCACAGGCGGTCGTGCCCAGCAGGAGACCGCCCACGGCGATCCAGATGCCGATGCGCCTCATGTCCAACAGCCTCCTGGATAGTGCACTGGTCCGACCAGTAGGCTGCACATTGCCAGTCGGTGACGGCTCGGGTCAAGGGGGCGAAATGGGTGGTCCACGGTTCGAGCCGGTGCGAACCGTACGTGCCTACGAGCGCATCGTCGAGCAGGTCGAGGAGGCCATCGAGAGCGGCACGCTCTGCCCCGGGCAGCGGCTGCCCAGCGAGCGTGACCTGATGGGACAGTTCTCGGTGAGCCGCTCCACGGTCCGCGAGGCGCTGCGCGTGCTGCAGGCCCGCGGCCTGGTCAGGTCCCGGCCGGGCGACCCCCATGGCGCCGAGGTCCAGCCGTTCACCCCCACCGAGCTGCGCAAGTCGATGACCATGCTGGCGCGGGTCGACGGGCTGTCGCTCGGCGAGCTGGTGCAGTTCCGCATGGTGCTCGACTCCTCGGCCAACCTGCTGGCGGCCCGGCTGCGCACCGACGAGCAACTGGCCGAGATGGACACGGCCATCGCCGCGATGCGGGCCGCCGTCGAGGTGGGATACGACGAGTTCAGCACCGCCGACGTGGCCTTCCACGACACGGTCGCGCGGGCCAGCGGCAACAAGCTCATCCAGATCTGCACCGAGGTGGTCCGCTCGATCGTGCTGGGCCTGATCGCCGACAAGATCGCCGCCGCGCCCGACCGCGTGGCGCTGATGCGCCGGAGCATCCGCCACCACGAGGAGGTCCTGGCCGCCGTCCGCGCCGGCGACGGCCCGCTGGCCGCCCGGCTTTCCCGGCGGACCATGTACGACTACTACGTGGGGTACGTCCCCACCAGCGAACGTCCGGCGCTCCGGGCCCTCCTGGAGTAGCCATAACACCCGCTTTGGCGGTGTATGTTGCAGCCGTGGCCCGCGAGGAACAGGACGGGCTTGCGGAGGCGTTCCTGCGTGAGCCCCGTCGCTACACCAGCCACCAGGTCGCCGAGATGGCCGGGGTGCCGGTCTACCGTGCGCGCCGGTTCTGGCGCGCACTGGGTTTCCCGAACGTCGCCGACGACGCCGTCGAGTTCACCGACTCCGATGTGGAAGCGCTCAGAACGCTGCTCGGCATGGTGAGCGACGGCATCTACGACGAGGAGCACGTCCTGCTCATCGCCCGCTCGCTGGGCCGGGCCTCCACCCGGCTGGCCGAGTCGCAGGCGCAGCTCGGCGCCGAGGCACTCGACCAGGCGGGCGTGCCGCTGGCCGAGCGGCCCAGGGCGTGGCGCAGGCGGGCCGAGCGGGTGGTGCCCGACCTGGCGAAGCTGCTCGTCTACTCCTGGCAGCGCCAGCTCGCCGCCGCGGCCGGCCGGATGGCCGTCCAGGAGCGGAGCGCGGCCCGGCTGGCCGTCGGCTTCGCCGACCTCGTCGGGTTCACCAGGCTGAGCAGGCAGATCACCGAGTGGGAGCTGGCCCAGCTGGTCGACGCCTTCGAGGGGCGCTCCTCCGACATCATCACCTCCTCCGGCGGGCGCGTGGTCAAGACGCTCGGCGACTCGGTGCTGTTCGTCGCCGGCAAGGCGCACGAGGCGGCCGAGATCGCGCTGCGGCTGGTCGAGATCCACGCCAGGGTCAGGGGCATGCCGGAGCTGCGCGTCGGCCTGGCGGCCGGGCCGGTGATCTGGCGGATGGGCGACGTGTTCGGCACCACGGTCAACCTGGCCAGCCGGCTGACCGCGCTGGCGCTGCCCGGCACGATCCTGGCCGATCCGGAGATGGCCGAGGAACTGGAGGGCGACCGGGCCTTCCACCTGCGGGCGGTCGACCGGCTGTCGGTGCGCGGCCTGGGCGAGTTGGCCCCCTTCACGGTGATCCGCGCCGGCCGGGCAACCTGACGCCTTTCCCGGCGCGTCCCTCCCTTCAGGAACCTAACGGGAGGCGATTTGGTGGCTAATCGTGCCTTATATCAAGATTTCGTGGTGGCGCGGTCCGACCGGCTGTTACGCACTGCCTACCTGCTGACCCGGGACTGGGCCCTGGCCGAGGACCTGCTGCAGGAGGCGCTGGCCAAGACGTGGTTTGCCTGGGCGCGAGTGGACGACCCCGAGGCGTACGTGCGCAGGGTGCTGGTGACCACGTACACCTCGTGGTGGCGCCGGAAGTGGCGGGCGGAGCGCCCCGTCGGCGACCTGCCCGACACACCCGTCCTCGACGCGACGGGCCGGCTGGGTGAGCGCGACACGCTCTGGGAGGCCGTCGGCAGGCTCCCGGCCAGGCAGCGCGCCGTCGTGGTGCTGCGCTTCTACGAAGACCTGCCGGTGACCGAGGTGGCCAGGCTGCTGGGCTGCGAGCCCGGCACGGTCAAGAGCCAGACGGCCAAGGCCCTAGCGAAACTACGCGTGGACGACCTGATCACGAAGGAGCTGCACCGATGACCGTACAAGACCTGCGAGACGTTCTCCACGCGCACGGCGAGGGCCCGGCTCCCGCCAACCCGGTGCGCAACGAGCAGATTCAGGTGCGCATCCGCCGAATCCGCCTCCGCAGGCGGCTCGGCGCCGGCACCGCCGTGCTGGCGATCGCCGCACTGGGCTTCCCCTTGCTGTCCGGTACGGCGGAGCCGCGACCCCAGATCACGGTCGCCACCCAGCCGTCCGGGCCATCCGCCGCGTCCGGGGCCGCCGAGCTGCCCGAGAGGTTCACCTCCCCGGACGGCACCGAGTACCGGCGCCTCGCCCTGACCTCCATCAAGAGAACAGGCAGCGAGACGGCCAAGGTGACGATCCCGGTCACGGGCAGGCCGCTGGACGTGGCGGGGATCTGCACGTCCGGCGGCACTACGGGCGGCAGCCCGATGGTGAGGATCGACGGAATCAACATGGGGGGTTACTTCGGCCCCTGTGACAAGGAGATGAGGCTCCTGCCGTTGACCGTGCCGCCTGGCGCCCGCGACCGAATCACGCTCACCTTCGACGCGAAGCGCAGCGGTACGGCCTGTGTGCGGGCCGACGGCAAGGGCCCCTGCGAGCCGGTGAAGCCCGAGCGGGCCGCCTGGACGCTGGGCGTGTACGAGTGGACGCCGCCGGAGCGGCCGGTCGAGCCGAAGGCGCCCAGGGCCCTGCCCCGCCGCATCGACGGCTACTCGCTGGCCGACTCCTCGACGGGCACCTGGCCCCGGGAGAAGTCGGCTACCTTCCGGGTCCTGGGCGACGGCCGCCCGCTCGGCATCGACCAGATCTGCACCGGCGACCTGGCCGACCGGCTGTGGTTCGCCTACCGGGTGGACGGGAAGGACAGCTCGTCCAGCGATTCGTGCGGCGTATGGAAGAAGGGCTCGTTCCCCATGGCCATGACCATGTTCACGGTGCCGAAGGGCAAGCAGGTGACCATCACGGTGACGTTGCGCATGAGGGGCGAAGCCACGAACCGCCCGGTCCGCTGGTCGGTCGGCCTCTTCCGGAAGTAGGGAGCGCCGGTGAGGGCGCCCGCCGGCATACGGCGGGCGCCCTCTTCGTGAAACGCGCCGTCAGTGGGGCCCTATGGCGAGCGCCACCTGCGCGATGATCGCGACGGCCACCGCGCCCAGGGCCGCGAGGGCGAGGAGCACGAGCAGCGCGCGGAGCAGGGCGGTGACGACTTTGGACACCTGGCGGACGGCGAGGATGAGGGCCCAGAACGAGACCACGGCGAAGAGGTAGAGGGCGCCGCGCGCCGCGGCGACGCCCTCGGGGCTGGCGACGACGGTTGCCAGGCCGGTGGGGAAGACTATGGTTGCGAGCATCGAGGTTCCCGGTGTGTGACGCGCCGATGGGGCCTGTACGAGTGCGGGCACTCCTGGTGATCGTTTGCGCCGACCCGGGGGTGCCTGCCTGTTCGTGGGTGCTAGCCCGCGCCTCCAGGCATGCTCGGCGGATCCCTGATGCTCACGGTAAATCCTCCGCAATTAACTTCAGTTAACCTTCAGCAGATGTGCGACAAGTCCTGAAGATGAGATGCCCACCCCCGCTTTCCCCTAATCACCCGCCCAAGACTCGGCCACTGTCCTACAATGAAGCATTCGTCGCGACGTGATCCGTCTGGCGACGCTGGCCTGGCCAAATATGCTCGCATCTGAGCATCAGTAGAGGTTTACTGAAGACACTGAAGCTCAGATGAGGAGTGCCATCATGGTGGATTCCGGCCGGGCCTTAGCACGACGGCTACGCTCGCTGCGCGATCGGCAGTGGCCGGACACCCGCGTCACGCAGCCACAGCTGGCACGCGCCCTCGACGTGAGTGTCCCGCTCATCTCGTCTTGGGAGTCTCCGACCGCGCCCAAGGTCCCGCCGGTCAACCGGCTGGAAGCCTACGCGACCCTCTTCTGCACCATCCGCTCGATGCGCGACGGCTCGCTCGCCCCGCTGCCGGACGACGAGCTCGACCCCGACGAGCTGCGGACGCGGGAGGACCTCCGGCAGGAACTGCTGGCCCTGCGCGCCGCCGCGCTCGGCCAGGTCGTCTCCGATCCGGAGACGGTCCGCAATCCGTGGGACTTCGGCGACGACAAGCCGGTCACGCTCGTCTGCGCCCGTCTGCCGCAGGAGCTGCTGGACCGCATGCCGTACGTCAAGCACCACGACCCCGACTACATAGAGCTCTACACCTATGCCGACCTGGACGCGCTCTTCGAGCTGCACGGCCACATCCGGGCCTTCAACCCGTCGAGCGAGGTCCGCCGCCACACACCCAACGAGCTGGTGCCCGACGATCTCACCACGCACCTCGTGCTGCTCGGCGGGGTCGACTGGAACGACCTCACCGCCGACGTCATCCATCACCTCGGCCTGCCCGTCAGACAGATCAACGACTGGGACGGCTCGGCCGGCCCCTACTTCGAGGCCGGATCCGAGCGCCACCATCCCAGGCTGCGCGACGACGGCGTGCTCCTCGAGGATGTCGCGCTCTTCTACCGGGGGCCCAACCCGCTCAACCGCAAACGCACGCTCACGATCTGCAACGGCATGTACGGCCGCGGCACCCTGGGCGCGGTCCGGACGCTGACCGACAGCCGTTTCCGCGACAGAAACGCCGCCTACGTAAATGACCGGTTCGGCGACAGCGAGTCGTTCGCCATTCTCACCCGCGTCTCCATCCTCAACGGCTTGGTGATGACTCCCGACTGGACACAGGAGGAGTCAAGGCTGCACGAGTGGCCCGGCCAGCCATGAACGACCACCCGGCCGAAGGCCCGACCGCCCCCATCTTGTGATCAAATTCTGGAGTTCGTGAAGTGCTTCCATGCCGCCCGTGCCATAAACGCCCGACGGCTCCCATCTCACCTGTGACCGTCCGCGGTGCGGAGCCAGAACCACGTGCGGGTTGCCACGCCGGATCCGCCGCCAGAACCTGTGCGCCCGCCTACGCCGGCACAGCTTCATCAGCGAACATGCAGTCTGCACGGGTGTCCCCGAGCGCGTCAGCTCCCCATTCCCCACCCCGGGGACCGGCTTGGATCGTCACCTTTCTTCGGATCCGGATTCCGCTGGCGGTTCGCCCGTGTCTCCCCTGAGATCCAGCGATCACCACGGAACCCACAGGCATCTGCTTCTGGCGCCGGACGCGCCCGTTGACCAGGCGGCCACGATCGACGCGATCGTGGTGCCCACGGTCCGTCATCGCCGCCGCCTGCTCCACGCGGCCGACCTTTCGAGGAGGCTCCGGTGCCCGCTGCTCGTGATCTGCAGTGGGCCCTACACCGGGACCGAACATGTCAAAGCGCTCGGCAGCCATGGGGCCGAAGTGATCGCCATCGACTTCACCCACAGTCACGCGCTCGCCTTGCCCCGGTTCGAGACCTCGTCAGTCCTGCCACACAGGTTTCGCCGCAGGACCGACACGGCGGCGAAGCGCAACCTCGCCCTCGCCCTCGCCAGGATGCGCGGATGGCGGCGCATCGTGTTCCTCGACGACGACATCGAGGTCAGCGCGCCTGATGACCTTCGCAGAGCGGCAGGGCTGCTCCACACCTACAGCGCCGTCGGCCTGTCAGTGGGTGGGTTCCCCGACAATTCGGTTGTCTGCCACGCCTTCCGCGCGGTCGGCGGCGCTCAGGATTCGTTCGTCGGCGGCGGCGCACTCGCGGTGGAGACCACCCGTTGCGTCTCCTACTTTCCCGATATCTACAACGAGGACTGGTTCTACCTGCTCGAAGCGGATGGGCTACGACCCCTCGCCGTGACGGGCACGGTGAAACAGGCTCCGTACGAGCCTTTCCGCACACCCGCCCGGGCCAGAAACGAGGAGCTGGGAGACGTACTCGCCGAGGGGATCTTCTGGCTGCTCGATGAGGGCAGGACCATCCGCGACGCGCATCAGGGCCACTGGAAGGACTTCCTCGCCAGACGCCACCGCTTCATTCTGAGCGTGTTGCGGCATATCCCGGACTCGAACGTGGAGTCCGGGGAGCGGCGTCGCATGGAGGAGGCACTCAAGGCGTCGTTGGGGCGCCTCGCTCTGATCACACCGGACATGTGCCTGACCTACCTCGACGCCTGGCGGGCCGACCTGAAGTCGTGGCGTGACTTCGTGGAGTGCCTGCCCGTCGCCGAGTCCGTCGGCGAGGCGCTGAGACGGCTGTCGGCCCCCACCCATCTCCCCTTCACCTCGATACACCTGCGGCCGTAACTTCTGCCCAAAGGCGCCGGATCCTTCGTGGTCACCTAACAGAACTCGCCTCACCAGCTTGTAAGGCAGCGATTTATCCCCCGATCGTAGATGTCATGCGACATGTCCGGATCCGGGCTGCTTGTCAGACTGACCTGCCCTCGCTGGTCGGCGCGCTGGGGCAGGAACCGTACTTCGTCACCCAGCTCGCCCGGCAGCGGGCCGGGCACGGCGTGCTGCTGGTCGCGTGGCAGGCGTTCACCCCGGTCGGCGACGTGTACCTGTGGCTGGACTCGGCCGAGGAGCCTGAGCTTCGCGACCGGCTCCCGGGCGTGCCGCTCCTGACGCACCTCGAGGTCATGCCCGAGCAGCGCAACCACCGGATCGGCACCCAGTTGATGGACGCGGCCGAGGCGCGGCTGCGCGACCTCGGCCACTCCCGGGTGGCGCTCGGCGTGGACCTGGACAACCACCGCGCACGCTCGTTGTACCGGCGGCTGGGCTACCGCGAGTGGCCGCACCCGCCGGTCCCGACCACCCGCCAGGTGTATCGTGCGGACGGCCGCGTCGAACAGGTGGCCGACGTGTGCCACATCCTGGTCAAGGACCTGCGCGAGGCCCAGGCCCGTTGAGAGCTCGGGGTTCACCCATCCAGGCGGCGATCTCCCGGACCACGACGCGCTGGATCTTGCCTGTGGCCGGGTTTGGGCGGCTCGTCCGGCATCGGCACCTCACGTGGGCGCTTGAACCCGGCCAGCCCGTCGTGGCAGAACGCGACCAGCTTCTTGGCGGTCCGAGCGTGGAAAGGCCCCGGCCGACAGGGCGACCGGGGCCTCGTGGTGCCGGACGTCAGTCGGCGCAGATGGCGAAGACGCTGATGCCGACGTCGCGGTAGGCGTTCTGGCGGCCGATGCCGATCCAGCCGCGCCCGTCATCGGTGGGGAACGAGCCGACCAGGATCGCGTCGTTGCCCCGGGCCTCGGCCCCGCCGCCCAGGACCCTCTTCGAGCCGGGGCAGTAGAGGGTGCGGCGCTGGAAGTTCGGCACGTTCGCGTTGGGCAGAGTGACGAGCTGGTAGCCGGGAGGCAGCGCGCCGGCGCGCTGGACCACGGCCGCCGGCGCGGTGTTGGCGGCCGTGGCGTTGGCGGACGTGGCGCTGGCCGCGGCCGTCGTCAGGCACGCGCCGCCGAGAAGGACGGCGAGGGTGAGCGCGGTGGACCTCTTCGAATGCATCGCTCTCCTTACGGTGTTCCCTGACCCGGGTCCGCCCGTGGACGGCACGTAGCCGCCGGTGGTGCGGAAGTGGCCAGAGAAGCGGGGGTTACACGAAGAGTATCCATGCCATCACTCTCCGTGTCGATAGGTAATTTCGAGACCCCCACGCGCGACTGTCAGGCGTCCCGGCCTTGGCCGTGGATGCCCGCGGTCCCGTGACCTCGCGCCCGGCGGTCAGTCTTCGCCGGGCCACTCGTGCAGCGTGAACGGCACCTGTCCGAGCACCTCGGCGACAGCGGCCGCGGCGTAGCCCACGGTGTCGCCGGGCAGCCGGTCGAGCGGCCACCAGCGCACCTCGGAGCACTTGTGCGGCTCCGCGTTGCGCGGCTCGCCCTGCCACTCGCGGGCGACGAAGAACAGGTCGACCCGGTCGGGCGCGCGGTGCATGAGGTGCGCGAAGGTCAGGTCGCGTGGCTCGATGCCGACGCCGAGCTCCTCCCGCGCCTCCCGCACGGCGGCGCGCACGACCGACTCGCCCGGCTCCAGATGCCCCGACGGCAGGTGCCACCTCCCGTCGGCCCAGCCGGTGCCGGCCCTCCTGCCGAGCAGCACCTCCTCACCCCGCACGACCAGCACGTGCACGGCCACGACGGCCCGGAACCGCTCCTCGCCCGCCGGGACCGTCCGACCCACCGGACCGGCCGGACGTGGCTGATCCGCTGGACCAGCGGGACGTGGCTGATCCACCAGACCCACCGGACGTGTTTGATCCGCTGGACCGGCCGGAGGTGGCTGATCCACCAGACCGGCAAGGTCGGTCCGGCACGCCAGCTCGGGAGGTGAGGTCTGGCGGCGGTCGATGGCCTGAGCCCACTTGACGGCCACGGCGGCCACCTGGATCAGCTCCTCGCGCAACCGCCCGGCCTCGTCCTCCGCGAACGCCTCCAGGACCTCCTCGTGCAGGATGTGCCGCCAGGTCAGCCGCCCCACGGCAGCGGCTTCGGCGACCGCCCGCTTGGCCTGGTCGGCGGCGGCCACCGCACCCGCGCGCCCGCCTCCCGCTCCGCCCGACCCAGCACCGTCAACCCCAGCGCCATCGACCCCTGTACCTGCAACCTCAAGGCGGTCAATCCCAGGGCCGTCAATCCCAGGGCCGTCAATCCCAGGGCCAGGAGACCCGGCACCGTCAGGGCCGGTGCCGTCGGGGAACTCCTGGACGCCCCATCGTGCGTCCTGCGCGACCCGCTCCGCCCTCACCTCGGCCAGCACCCTGGCCAGCGAGCCCGGCACTCCCGCGTCACCGTCGTGTGTCATGGGCCCCCAGTGTGCCCGACGCCACCGACGGATACGCGGCCCGGGAGGAGCGCACACGTAACCGGCCGACCCGAGGCGAACGGGACGCCCCGAGCCGGCCGGCTCGCATCGCAGGTCGGTCAGAACGGCTGGTTGTCCAGCGTGTTGACCTTGATCGCGGTGATCTTCACCTGCTGCATCCGGACGGTGGGGGTCCCGGGCGGCTTGGTGCACGCGAAGGCCAGCTGCCCTGTGCTCGTGAAGTTGTGCACGACGTTCAGGACGACCGACTGGGTCGCGTTCGGCGCCAGCGTCACGGCGGCGACGTCGGTGTCGGCGCCGCCCTGGGCGCTGAGGATGCAGGAATAGTTGATCGTCGAGCTCCCCTGGTTCGCCGCGGAGAGCTTCGCGCTGATCGTGTACGCCCCGCTGGAGAGGAACATGCTGAAGCCGGGGCTGACGGAGTTGGAGTGGACCAGCTCGTTGTTCCAGCGGCTGATCACCTCCGGTGGTGCCGCCTCGGCCTGGGTCACGTTCCCCGCGAGCAGCGCGCCGGCGGTCACCGCCACCGCCAGCGCGGACAGGCGCAGGCGGCGTGACCTCGACGGAGCCTTGGAGGGCATGGACATGTGATTCTCCTGTTTTCGGTGGATTGGTCCGCGCGATCACGCGGACGAGTGGCACGCCCTGCGCCGGCCGAGGCGGCTGGCCACCGCAGCGCGTGCACCCGGCACGTTAACCCGCCGGGTCCGGCCGCTTCCGCGCACAAGTGCACGCACTCACCGTGCCGTTCACCCTTCCGCGCGCGGATCCTGTCGCGTACGCCGGGCGAACCGTTGATTTCCGCACAGACGCGCGATCGGGGGCTTCCTATATTTGGCCCTATGAGCACCGACCAGCACGACCTGGCCATGACCGGGGCCGGCGACGCCGCCACCCGTCACTATGACCAGGCGATCGACGACCTGCTGCACTTCAGGGTGGAGGTGGACGCCGAGACGACGGCCGCCCTCGCCGAGGCGCCGGACTTCCCGATGGGCAACGTCCTGGCCGCCTACCTTGGGCTGCTCACCACCGAGGCCGAGGACGCGCGGACGGCCAGGCGGCGGTTCGCCGCCTTCCGTGCCCGGATCGACCACTCCACCCTGCTCCCCCGCGAGCGCTCCCATGTGGAGGCCGTCCAGGCGCTGCTCGACGGCGACTTCCTCACCTGCGGAAGGCGGCTGGGCACGATCACGGAGCAGCATCCCCGTGACGCGCTGGCCCTGGCCGCGGGTCACCAGATCGACTTCTTCACCGGCGACGCCCGCTCGCTGCGCGACCGGATCGGCGGCGCTCTCTCCGCCTGGCGCGAGGACGACCGGCACTTCGGCCACGTGCTCGGCATGTACGCCTTCGGGCTGGAGGAGGCGGGGCACTACGACAGGTCCGAGGAGGTCGGGTTGCGCGCGGTCGAGCTGAACGCGCGCGACGTGTGGGGCATCCACGCCGTCGTGCACACGTACGAGATGCAGGGCAGGTTCGGCGAGGGCATCCGCTATCTCGACGCCAGGGTGGACGACTGGTCGACCGGCACGTTCTTCAACGTGCACAACTGGTGGCACTACGCGCTGTACGCGCTGGAGGCCGGTGACGTGGCGAGGGCGCTGGCGATCTACGACGCGGTCCTGGCCGCCGGGCGGTCGTCCATGGAGCTGCTCGACGCCGCCGCCCTGCTCTGGCGGCTGTACCTGGAGGGCTCGGGTCAGCACGAGCGGTGGAGCGCGCTGGCCGAGGGCTGGCCCGCGCTGGTGGCGGAGCCGTTCTACGCGTTCAACGACATGCACGCGGTCATGTCGTACGTGGGCGCGGGCCGCTTCGCCGACGCCGACAGGCTGATCGCCGGCCGCGAGACCTACCTCGCCGAGCCGCGTCCGGGGGTCACCAACCACGACATGACGGCCCGGGTCGGTCTGCCGGTGTGCCGGGCGCTGGTGGCGTTCGGGCTGGGCGACCACGACCGGGTCGTGGACCTGCTCTGGCCGATCAGGCACCGGGTCAACGAGTTCGGCGGCAGCCACGCGCAGCGCGACGCGGTCCAGAAGACCCTGCTGGAGGCGGCGCTCAGGGGTGGCCGCCACGACCTGGCACGGGTGCTGGTCAGCGAGCGGATCAACGTCCGGCCGTGCAGCCCGTTCAACTGGCTCAAGCAGGGCGCGCTGGCCGAGGCCGTCGGCGACCGCGCGGCCGCGGCGGCCGCCCGCCTGAGGGCCGGGGAACTGGTCCGCCAGGCTGGGCCGGAATCTGTCGGAACCGGCGGGTAGTGTTCTCGGACATGGATCGGCAACTCACTCTCATGGCCGTGCACGCCCACCCCGACGACGAGTGCCTGAGCACCGGCGGCATCCTGGCGCGCTACACCGGCGAGGGCATCCGCACGGTGCTGGTCACCTGCACCAACGGCGAGCAGGGTGACGGTCCCGGCGGTGTCAAACCCGGCGACCCGGGCCACGACGACGAGGCCGTGGCCGAGCTGCGGCTGGCCGAGCTGCGCGAGTCGGTGCGGCATCTGGGCATCGACCATCTTGAGCTGCTCGGCTACCGCGACTCCGGCATGGACGGCTGGGAGACCAACCACCATCCCGACGCCTTCGCCAACGTGCCCGTCGACACGGCCGCCGCCCGGCTCGGCGCGTTGATGGAGCGCTACCGGCCCCAGGTGGTGGTGACCTACGACGAGACGGGCGGCAGCGGCTACGGTCACCCCGACCACGTGCAGACCCACCGCGTCGCCGTGGCGGCGGCCGAGGCGACGGGCATCCCCGACAAGCTCTACTACACCGCCATCCCCCGGTCGGCGATCAAGCGGATGTTCGAGCACATGCGCGACAACGGCGTCGACCTCGGCGTCGACTTCGAGCCGTCCGACGACTTCGGCACCCCGGACGAGCTGGTGACCACCCTGGTCGACGTCGCCCCCTACGTCGATCACAAGCTCGAGGCGCTGCGGGCCCACGCCAGCCAGGGAGACAACATCTTCCTGCTGCGCCTGCCCAAGGAGGCCCAGCACCAGGCGTTCGCCAACGAGGCGTTCACCCGGGTCCGGTCCCGGGTCGACGCCCCGGCCCACGAGCACGACCTGTTCGCGGGGCTGCGCGACTGAGGGCAGAGCGGGGCGCGGTGGCGGGCGGTCTCGTCGTTCAGGCGACCGTCATCGTGACGCTGCCCGGGATCGCGGCGAACGCGTCGCGGAGGCGGGCGGTGAGGTCGTCGCGGCTCACGGGTCCGGGCTGGAACGCCCACTCCTCCAGCGCGCAGTGGAAGGCCGCGACCATCATGTCGAGGGCCAGCCGGGGCCGCAGGTCGTGCGGGTCGGCCAGGCCGAAGCGCTCCCGCAGGATCGTGATCGCGCCGCGGGTGGTGCGATCGCAGAACTGCAGCCCGTGCGCGTTCATCGACGGTGTCCGGGCGGCCAGCCGACGGGTGAGCAGAACACGCTCCGCCCAGCCCTCGGCGGGCATCCGGTCGAGCGCCGCGAGCAGGGTGTCCTGGAGCAGCGTCAAGAGCGGGCCGCCAGTCGGCCGCCGGGTCTGGAGATCGTCCAGGAAGGCCGCCCAGAGGTCCTGGGTGGGCGCCATCGCGACGTCTTCCTTGCTGTCGAAGTAACGGAAGAAGGTGCGCTTGGACACCTCGACGGCGGCGCAGAGATCGTCGAGGGTCGTGCCGTCGAAACCGCGGTCGGTGAAGTGCTCCAGCGCGGTGTCGATCAGCGCCTCGCGGGTGCGGAGCTTCTTGCGCTCGCGCAGTGGCAGCCTCGCGGGCGGCGTCACGATACTCACGAACCAGAGTGTAGCCGGTACGCGAATGCCTCCTGTAGGTTTATGCCACTCAGTGGCATAAACTCCTCGGTAAAGGTGGACCCCATGCGTGCTCTGCTCGTCGACCGTTCCGTTCCAGGCGGCCTGCGGCTCGGTGAGGCACCGGACCCCGTGCCCGCTCCGAACCAGGCCCTGGTACGGGTGACGGCGACCTCGCTCAACTACGGCGAGGTCGCGTTCGGCATCCGGAACGCCCCGCAGGGGACCATCCTCGGCTGGGACGCCGCGGGGATCGTCGAACGCGCCGCCGCGGACGGGTCCGGCCCGGCCCCCGGCACACGGGTGGTCACGCTGGCCGCCGACGGAGCCTGGGCCGAACTCCGCGCCGTCGACACCGATCTCATGGGTGCCGTGCCCCAGGAGGCCGACCTCGGCGCGATCAGCACCGTTCCGGTGGCGGGCGCCAGCGCGCTCCGCGCGCTCCACCGGCTCGGTCCGATCCTCGGCAGACGCGTGCTGGTCACGGGCGCGACCGGCGGAGTCGGGCGGTACGCCGTGCAGCTCGCCCACCTCGGCGGAGCCCAGGTGGTGGCCTCCACCGGCGACCCGGCCGCGCACGGTGAGAGCCTGCGAGAGCTCGGCGCGGACGAGGTCGTGTCCGGGCCGCGCGCGGTCACCGAGCCCGTGGACGGCGTGCTGGACCTGGTCGGCGGTGACCAGCTGGTGTCGGCGTACGACCGGCTGGCCGGGGGCGGCACCCTGGTCACCGTCGGGCATGCGGCCGACAGCGGCGAGAGCTTCCCGGCCGGGGCCTTCTCCGGTGGCCATGAGCGGCACGATCGCTCGATCGTCACCTTCTTCCTGCTCGCCTGCCGGAACCTGGCGCCCGACCTGACCTGGCTGGCGGGTGGCGTCGCCGCCGGTCGGCTGACCCCGCGCATCTCATGGCGGGGCTCCTGGCGTGAGGCCGCCAAGGCGACCGAGGCCCTGCTCGGCCGCCGCCTGCACGGCAAGGCGGTCCTGGAGATCGAGTCCGATCCCAAGATCGCCTAGTGATATCGACGGTGGGGGACCAGTAAACTCACGCCTCATGCGTGTCCTATTTCTCACCTTTGGGTGCATCATGCTGGCTGTGAGCCTCTATTACTGCGCAGGGGGAATCGACACCATTGAGGAAGACCTTCAGCGGGCGCAGATTTTCGCGATGGTCGGCATCGGTTTGATGGTCGGCGGGGCGGCGTGCGCATCCGCCGAGCGCCGGAGCGCGGCGGTTCCCCCACCTCCCCAGCCTCCCTTTCCTTATCACCAGGCCCCGCAGAACTACCCCAATCCCCCTTATCCTCCGGCCTAGCCTGATCCATCCATCCCATGCGGGCAGATCGGCGCGGGGACCATGTTGTCGTCCAGGTCGCCGGGGGCAGGGGCTCCGATCTGGGAGACGTCGGCACCCTGGTCTCGTGGCGACGGCGGCGACGGGCGGCGACCGGCGGAGAGGCGGGCGATGATCGCGGTCCTGGGCGAGTGCGTGGCGGACGCCTTCGCCGATCGACGGCCGGGCGTGGACGACTCACGACCCGGCGCGGAAACCTCACGACCCGCCGCGCGGCCCTCACGAGTCGGCGTGGAGGCGCCCGGCCCCGGCGGTGACGCGGCGCGCTCCGCCGGGCTGGGGTTGCGGGTGTTTCCAGGGGGCGGGCCGGCGAACACGGCGGTGGCCCTGGCGCGGCTCGGCGGCCAGGCGCGGTTCTTCGGGCGGATCTCGGGTGACGTGTTCGGCGGGTTGTTCCGCGAGCATCTGGCCTCGTCGGGGGTGGACCTGTCGGGATGCGTGGACGCCGAGGAGCCGAGTGCGCTCGCGGTGGCGTCGCTCGACGAGCACGGGCAGGCCGGATACCGCTTTTACGCCGAGGGCGCCGCCGACTGGCGATGGTCGCCGGAGGAGCTGGGCTCACGTGACCTGGCCGGGGTGTCGTGCCTGCACACGGGCTCCCTGGCGCTGGTGAGGAAGCCGGGGCGGGACGCGGTGGAGTCGTTCGCGGCCGCCGCCGCGGAGCGCCTGACCGTCTCGATCGACCCCAACGTCCGGCCCAGCCTGGCAAGACGCGAGGACTACCAGATGGCGCGCTGGTGCGGCGTGGCCGACGTCCTCAAGCTGAGCGAGGAGGATCTGGGCTTCCTGGCGCCCGGGGAGCCGGTGGAGCGGGTCTGCGACGCCTGGCACGAGGCGGGCGCTCGCCTGATCGTGGTCACCAGGGGCGCGTCCGGGGCGCTGGTGTCGCTGGCCGGAGCACGGGCGGAGGTGGCGGCGCCCGAGGTGACCGTCGTGGACACGGTCGGCGCGGGTGACGCGTTCACCGCGGGGCTGCTGCACCGGCTGGACGAGCGCGGGCTGCTCGGCGGGCGGCTGGATCGGCTCGACCTGGCCACGGCCGCCGAGGCCGCCTCGTTCGCCGCCCGGGTCGCCGCGCTGACCTGCGCGGTGGCGGGCGCCGACCCGCCCTGGGCGCACCAGCTCACCGAGCCCCCGGCTCGGTGAGCCGGGTGGCGGGTCAGGCGGGGGTGGCCGCGTCGCCGACGTGCAGGCGGCGTTGTTCCTCTTCGACGATCTGCCGGGCCAGCGTCTGCTCGGAGACGTCGATCGCGTCCGGCGTCGACTCGGCGAGGTCGCTGCGCCTGGCGAAGGCGTCGAACAGGGCGCTCTTGGCGTGCAGGAGGCGCAGCATCCGCTCGTCCACGCTGTCGGGCGAGAGCAGCCGGTGCACCTGCACCCTGCGGACCTGCCCCATGCGGTGGGCGCGGGCCACGGCCTGGCTCTCCATGGTCGGCTTCACCTGCGGCTCGCAGATGATCACGACGGAGGCGGCCTGCAGGTTGAGGCCGACCCCACCCGCCTGGATCTGGGCGAGTAACACCGCGTGGCCCGGCGCGGCCGTGAAGGCGTCCACGACCTGCTGACGGCGTTCGGGCGCCAGGTCGCCGGAGATCGGCCCGTGGTGGTCGCCGAGCTCCTCGCCCACGGTGGCGAGCACGTCGCGGAAGTAGGAGAACACCACGACCTTGAGCTCGCTCCGGGCCGCCTCGTCGACCAGCTCGCGCAGCCGTTCCAGCTTGGCCGACTTCTCAGGCACGGCGTAGGCGGCGCGGCGCATGGCCATGAACCGGCCGGCCGCCACCGCCTCCCGGTAGACGTCGGCGTCGGCCGCGCTGAGCTCCTCCCACTCGTCCACGTGGACGAGGTCGGGCAGCTCGGTCAGCACGTCCTCCTGGTTGCGGCGCAGGTAGACGGGGGCGACGGCGCGGCGGAACGCCCCGGCGCCGGCCGCCGCGTCGCTGCTCCTGACCTCGGCGAGCAGGCCGGGCTGGACGTGGCGGACGAGGTTGCGGAACTCCTCGACCCGGTTCTCCATCGGGGTGCCGGTCATGAACAGCACCCGGTCGACCCGGCCGCACCAGCGGGCCACCTCCCTGGACCGGCGGGCCTCGGGGTTCTTGGCGTAGTGGGCCTCGTCCACGACGAGCATCGCGACCTCGTGCGCGGCCTCGACCTTGGCCAGCCCGTCGAACGTGGTCACCGCGACGCCGCCGTGCTCCGGCCACTCGGCCTGGGCGGTGGCGCGCTCGGCGCCGTGCAGCCGGTAGACCCGCAGCGTGCTGCGGGTCTCAATCTCGCGGATCCAGTTGACCAGTACGCTCGCCGGGCAGACGACCAGGAAGTGCGTGGCGCCCTCGGCGCGCAGGTGGGCCAGGGCGGCGATGGCCTGAACGGTCTTGCCCAGCCCCATCTCGTCCCCGAGGATCACCCGCCGCTGGGCCAGTGCGAACCTGGCTCCGAACGCCTGGTAACCGCGCAGAGAGACGCGCCGGTGGGTGTCGTCGAGCCGCTGGGACCTGACGCGTTCGGCAAGTTCGTCGGGCAGGAACCCCTCGGCGGCGACCCGGTCGTCCGGCTCCAGGGCGGCGAGCTCGGCCAGCAGGTTGTAGTAGTCGGCCGAGCGGATCTCGAAGTCGATCCACGCCTCGTCGTCGTCGGGCGGCGGGCGCAGCAGGTCGGCGGTGGCCTGGGCGAGGAGCAGCCGGGTCTCGGTCTCCCGGGCGAGCACGTCGCCGAGCTCCGCCACGGCCCGGGCGGCGTGGTCACGGCGTTCCGCGCCGGACAGCAGCGTGCGCCACCAACTGGCGGCGGGGCGCGCGGCGGGGAGGAGCGTGTCGAGTCGCCGCGCGATGGTCTCGGCCGCGCGGCGGGCGCGCGGCAGCTCGGGACCGGCGGCCACCAGCCGGTGCAGGGTGACGAGCAGCGTGGTGGTCTCGGGATCCTGGTGCTCGACGTCGATCTGCACGGCGGTGGACCCGCGGGCGGCGAGCGCGATCTGCCGGGCCGCCGCGTGCGCCTGCCGCTGCGTCTGCGGCCCGATGCCCGGCACCCGCTGCAGTTCGTACGGCGTCGCCTCCAGCACGCTGAGCACGGTGGTGTAGCCGGCGCTCTCCAGCGACCCGAGCCGCAGCCGCCCGCCGGTGACGTCCTTCAGCCGGGCCAGCGGGATGGCGCCCAGCCCGGCCCTGGACAGCCGATCGCGCACGGCGTCGAGGGCGGCGCGGACCTCGGCCAGCGCCCTGTCGTGCTCGTGGCCGAGACGCCGGGTGTCGTCGAGCAGCCGCCCCGCGCGGCGCAGCAGGCTCCGCACCTCTTTGCCGCTTATCGGGCACCTCTTGCCGGGCAGGTTACTGGACGCACCGTCCTACAGTGCCACAGAACGCCGCCTGCGGGTGTCCCGTCCGCCTGAGCGGGGGCACACGCCTGATCATGTGCGGGTGTGCGGGTGGTGAGGTTCCGGTCAACACCCGTCGCGCCTCGGCGCGCGGTCGCGGGCTTCGCGAGAGGTTCGATCGGACGTGCCCGGTCATTCCCGTCCGAGGAGCCCATGGAGTCGCTGCTGATCCTGCACGCGGTGGCGGCGATCTGCGCTCCGTGGCTGGCGAGGCGCCTTGGGCGGGGCTCGTTCGCCGTGCTGGCCGTGCCTCCCGCCTGCGGGTTCGGATACACGGTCTGGGCCGCGGCGAACGAGCCGGTCACGTCGGCCCGCCCGTGGGCGCCGGCGCTCGGCATGGAGCTGGCCTTCCGCGCCGACTCGCTGGCGGTGCTGATGATGGCGCTGGTCACCGGGGTGGGCGCGCTCGTCCTGATCTACAGCACGCGCTACTTCAAGGCCGGCGACGAAGGGCTCGGCCGGTACGGCGGGGTGATGGTCGCCTTCGCGGGCTCGATGCTCGGCCTGGTGGTCGCCGACGACCTGCTCCTGCTGTACGTGTTCTGGGAGCTGACCACGGTCTTCTCCTACCTGCTGATCGGCTACCACCCGGAGAGCAGGACGAGCAGGCGGGCGGCGCTGGTGGCGGTGACCGTCACCACGTTCGGCGGGCTGGCCATGCTGGCGGGGCTCGTGCTGATCGGCGAGGCGGCGGGCACCTACCGCGTCTCCGCGATCGTCGCCGACCCTCCGCCGGTGGCGGCCGGGGCGCTGGCGCTGGTCCTGGTGGGGGCGCTGTCGAAGTCGGCGATCTTCCCGTTCAGCCTGTGGCTGCCCGCGGCGATGGCCGCGCCGACCCCTGTCTCGGCCTACCTGCACGCCGCGGCCATGGTGAAGGCGGGGATCTACCTGCTGGCCAGGCTCGGCCCGGCCTTCGGCGACCTGACGTGGTGGCGGGCGCCGGCGGTATGCCTCGGGGTGCTGACGATGCTGCTCGGCGGGTGGCGGGCGCTGCGCGAGACGGACCTCAAGCGGCTGCTCGCCTACGGCACAGTCAGCCAGCTGGGCTTCCTCACGGTGCTGTTCGGCGCGGGCACCCGGGACTCCGCGCTCGCGGGCGTGGCGATGCTGCTCGGGCACGCGCTCTTCAAGGCGGCGCTGTTCCTGGTGGTCGGCGTGATCGATCGCGGGACGGGCACCCGGGATCTGCGCGTGCTCAGCGGGCTGCGCCGGTCGATGCCGTGGGTGTGCGTGGTCTCGCTGCTGGCGGGGGCGTCGATGGCGGGTCTGCCGCCGTTCGTGGGGTTCGTCGGCAAGGAGGCCGCGCTGGAGTCGCTGCTGACGGGCGAGCCGGCGGCGACGGCGATGCTGGCCGGGATCGTGCTCGGGTCGGCGCTGACCGCCGCCTACACGCTGCGCTTCCTGTGGGGCGCGTTCGCCGGCAAGCCCGGCCTGGAGCCGACGCCGGTCCGGCGTACCGAGGCGGCGATGTTCGCGCCGCCCGCGCTACTGTCGGCGCTCGGGCTCGCGCTGGCGCCGCTCGCCTCCGTGTACGACGCCGCCATGTCGGGTTACACCGGGACGTTCCCGCCCGGTCACGGCACCCATCTGGCGCTCTGGTCGGGCGCGCCGGTGCCGCTGGCGCTGTCGGCGCTGGCCCTGCTCGGCGGGGTGGCGTTGTTCCTGGCGCGGGAGCCGGTCGCCCGCCTCGGGACGAGCCTGCACCTGCTGGACTCCGGCCACGTCTACTGGTCGCTCATGCGGCGGCTGGACCTGTTCTTCGTGCAGTTCACCGGCGTCACCCAGCGCGGCTCGCTGCCCGACTACCTGATGCTGGCGCTGAGCGCGATGGTCGGCCTCGGCGTCTTCGCCATCGGCTACGGCCGGCCGGCGTCGCTGGAGGTGAGCGTCGTCGCCTGGGAGCGGCCCGAGCAGCCCGTCGTCGTGGTGCTTCTGGTCGCGGCGGCGCTGCTCGCCCTGTACGCCCGCGCGTACATCCTGGTGGCCGTCGTCTCCGGTCTCACCGGGTACGGCACGGCGCTGCTCTTCCTGGTGCACGGCTCCCCCGACCTGGCGCTCACCCAGTTCCTCGCCGAGACGCTGAGCCTGGTGGTGTTCGCGCTGGTGCTGCGGCGGCTGCCGTTGGAGGCGGACCGGGGGCGAGTGGATCTCCGCCTCCGGCTGGCCCTCGGCGTCGCGGTGGGGGTGGTGGCAGCGGGCGCCGGGATGCTGGCGATGAGCGCGCGCGCCGCCGAGCCCGCGGGCGCGCACATGGCGTCGGCGGCGGAGACGGCGGGCGCGCACAACATCGTCAGCGCGCTGCTGCTCGACATCCGGGCCTGGGACACGATGGGCGAGAGCTCGGTGATCGTGGTGCTGGCGCTGGGCGTCACCAGCATGGTGTTCCTGCGCCGCCGGACGTACAGCATCGAGAGGGAGGGCGGCGAGCAGCCGCCCGGCCGCACCCACTGGCTGGCTTCGACGCTGCCCGCCGGTGAGCGGGCGCTGCTGTTCGAGATCGTGGCGCGGCTGACCTTTCACTCGGTGCTGCTGCTGTCGGTGTTCCTGCTGGTCATCGGGCACTCGCGGGTCGGGGGCGGGTTCGCGGGCGGCATCGTGGCGGGCCTGGCCATCACCGTCCGCTACCTGGCGGGCGGCCGCTACGAGCTGGCCAGGGCGGTGCCGGCGCACGCGGGCGTGCTGATGGGCGTCGGCCTGACGCTCTCGACCGGGACGGCGCTGGCCGGGCTGCTGTTCGGGCAGGCGGCGCTGGACATCCTGGCCGTGGACCTGGCGGTCCCGGTGCTGGGCCACCTGCACCTGTCCACGGGGCTGGTGTTCGACCTCGGCGTCTACCTGGCCGTCATCGGCCTGGTGCAGGACGTGCTGCGCGGCCTCGGCGCCGAGCTGGACCGGCAGATCGACGCGGAGGCCGCGTGACGGCCCCGCTGCTGCCCCTCGCCGCCTGTGGCGTGCTGATCGCCGCCGGGGTCACCCTGCTGCTGGAACGCAGCCTGGTCCGCATCCTGGTGGGCGTGATCATGCTCGGCAACGGCGTCAACCTGCTGATCGTCACGGTCGGCGGGCCGTCGGGCAACCCGCCGATCCTCGGCCGGTTCGCGCCGGCGAGCATGGCCGACCCGCTCCCGCAGGCGATGGTGCTCACCTCGATCGTGATCACGCTGGGCGTCAGCGCGTTCCTGCTGGCCATGGTGCACCGCTCGTGGCAGCTGACCGGCAGCGACGGGGTGCAGGACGACACCGAGGACCGCCAGGTGCGGCTGCGGGCCAGGCGCGGCGAGCTGAGCGAGGGCGTCCGGCAGCTGCGGGCGGCCTACCGGCGGCTCATCCTCGACCAGCGGGCCGAGCTGGCCCGGCTGGACGCCGCGCGGGCCGAGCGGCAGGCGCTGGAGGAGACCAGGCGCCAGGAGCTGGAGCCCGCCGAGGAGAAGAAGGTCCGGCTGCTCGGGCTGCGCGAGGAGGACGCCCGCAGGCAACGCCAGCAGGCGGCACGGGAGAAGGAACTGCGCAGGAGGCTGCGGATCCGGCAGCGGGAGGCGCTCAAGCAGATGCGGGCCGCGATCCGGGCCGAGCGGGAGCGCCAGGCGCTCGCGCTGGACCCCGAGCTGGAAGGCGACGAGGACTGATGGAGAGTCTGGTCAGCCTGCCGGTGCTGCTGCCGCTCCTGGCTGCGGGGCTGAAACTGGCGATCGGCGCCCGCCTGCGCCGCCTGCAGTCGCTGATCAGCATCGGAACGCTCGGCGGCGTGCTCGTGGTCTCGGTGCTGCTGCTGATCGAGGCCGACACGAACGGCGCGCTCGTCACCGACCTCGGCGGCTGGCCCGCCCCGGTCGGCATCTGCCTGGTCGCCGACCGGCTGTCCGCGCTGATGCTGGTGGTCTCGTCGGCCGTGACGCTCTGCGTGATGATCTACGCGGTCACCAGCGCGTACGCCGACCAGGAGCTCACCGCGCCCATGGGGATCTTCCACCCCGCGTTCCTGGTGATGGTGGCGGGCGTGACCGACGCGTTCCTCACGGGCGACCTGTTCAACCTGTTCGTGGCGTTCGAGATGCTGCTGAGCGGCTCGTACGTGCTGCTCACCTTCGGCGGCACCCAGTCGAGGATCCGCGCCGGGGCCACGTACACGGTGATGGCGCTGGCCTCGTCGATGCTGTTCCTCGTCGCGCTGGCCGTCACCTACGCGGCCACCGGGACCCTGGCCATCGCCCAGCTCGCCGAGCGGTTCCCCACGCTGCCCATGCACGTCCAGCTGCTGATCGAGCTGACCCTGCTGCTGGTTTTCGCGATCAAGGCGGCGATGTTCCCCCTGTCGGCGTGGCTGCCCGACTCCTATCCGACCGCGCCGACGCCAGCCACGGCGGTCTTCGCGGGGCTGCTCACCAAGGTCGGCGTCTACTCGGTGATCCGGCTGGAGGCCCTGCTGTTCCCCGGGGGGCCGGTGTCGACGCTGCTCATGTGGGTGGCGCTGGCGACCATGCTGACCGGGGTGTTCGGCGCCGTGGCCCAGACCGACATCAAGCGGATGCTCTCCTTCACGCTGGTCAGCCACATCGGCTACATGGTGTTCGGAGTGGCGCTGTCGACCGTGCAGGGCCTGACCGGCGCCATCTTCTATGTCGTGCACCACATCACCGTGCAGACGAGCCTGTTCCTGGTGACCGGGCTGATCGAGCGGCGCACCGGGACCACGTCCGTGGACCGGCTCGGCGGGCTGATGACGGCCGCGCCGCTGATCGCGGTGCTGTTCTTCGTCCCGGCGATGAACCTGTCGGGCATCCCGCCGATGTCGGGCTTCCTGGGCAAGCTCGTGCTGGTCCAGGCTGGGGTCGCGGACGGCACCCCGCTGGCGCTCACACTGGTGGCCGGCGGCCTGGTGACCAGTCTGCTCACGCTGTACGCCATGGTGAAGACCTGGGGCAAGGCGTTCTGGCGGGAGCCGCCGGCCGAGCACCCGGGGCTCGTGGTGGAGAGCGAGGAGGCGACCGGCGAGGCTCCGATCGTGACCACGGCCGCGATGCCGGTGTTGCTGCTCGGGTCGTCGGCGGCGCTGGTGGCCCTGGCCCTGTCGTTCACGGTGCTGGCCGGGCCGCTGTCGTCGCTGGCGGAGCGGGCGGCCGGTGAGCTCATGGCGCGCGAGCCGTACATCTCCGCCGTACTCGGGCGGACGATCTCCGGGGGCGGATCGTGAACCTCGCGCCGAGGCTGCTCGGCAGGCGGGTGCCGCTGCCGCTGCTGGTCGCGCTGGCCCTGCTCTGGGTGACGCTGTGGGGCGAGCTGTCGGTGGGCAACGTGCTGGGCGGGCTGGCCGTCGGGCTCGTCGTCACGTGGCTGCTGCCGCTGCCGGTGCTGGATCCGGGCC
Source organism: Nonomuraea sp. CX421 (assembly GCF_059358955.1). Classification (NCBI taxonomy): domain Bacteria; kingdom Bacillati; phylum Actinomycetota; class Actinomycetes; order Streptosporangiales; family Streptosporangiaceae; genus Nonomuraea; species Nonomuraea sp. CX421. The sequence continues at coordinate 32,687 of NZ_JCADBK010000018.1, forward strand.
TCAGGCTGAACCTGCCGGCGCTGCCGGCCTTTCTGGTGCGGTTCGCCGGCGACATGGTGGCCTCGACGGTCCGGGTGGCCGTCTGGGTGCTGCGTCCCGGCCCGGCGCCGACCCAGGTCGTCACGGTACGGCTGCGCACCTCGTCGGACGCGATGACCATGCTCGTCATGGTGGCGCTGTCGTCGGTGCCGGGCAGCCTCGTCATCGAGGTCCACGGCGAGCCCCGGCAGCTGGTGCTGCACATCCTCGGCTACCGGGGGGACGTGGCCGAGAAGGTGACGGAGGACGTCGCGGGGCTGGAGCACCGCATCGTGGCGGCGTTCGGCACCCGGGCGGATCGGGAGGAGTTGCGGTGACGGGCGTCTACCTGGTGACCTTGGGGCTGCTCGGCTGCGCGGCGCTGGCCACGCTCTACCGGATGGCGCGCGGCCCGAACATGCTGGACCGGGCGGTCGCGCTCGACGTGATGACCGCGCTGGCCATGTGCGGCATCGGCGCGTTCGCCGCCGTCCGGCACGACTACTCCGACGTGCCGATCATGCTGGTGCTGTCGTTGCTGGGCTTCGTCGGCTCGGTGTCGATCGCCCGCTTCTTCGCGGGCAGGTCGCGATGACCCTCCTCGACGTGGCCGCGGCCGTCTGCATGATCACCGGTGCGGGGCTGTGCCTGATCGCCGGGGTCGGCCTGGTGCGCTTCACGACCACGCTGGAGCGGATGCATCCGGGCACCAAGCCGCAGGTGCTCGGCGTGCTGCTGATCCTGGTCGCGATGTGGCTGCGCAATCCCACCTGGGCGATGGCCGGCCCGCTGGTGGTCACCGGCCTGGCGCAGGTGATCACGGTCTCGGTGGCCGCGCACATCGTGGGGCGGGCCTCCTACCAAGCGGGCGCTCCCGGCGAGGACGGCACCGAACTGCCCCCGCGGGAGTCCTGAGGGCTCGCCGCGTCATTCCTCCGTGGAGGTGGAGCGGTCGAGCGCCGGCTGGATGAACCAGGCCCACAGGGCGAGCAGCGCGACGACTCCGGCCGTGATGATCGCCACCGTGCCGTCGAACAGGTAGTCGACGACCAGCATGGTCGCCGCGGTCATCGCCACGGCGAGCGCCAGGGCGCCGGCGATGCCGTACAGGTTGGAGCGGCGGACCAGCGTCTCCTTCATGCCCTGCCGGAACAGCACCCGGTGCTGGGTGGCCGGGGCGATGTAGAGGATGGACGCGATGGCCGCGCTCACCAGCGCGACGAAGTACAGCCGCCGGTCGAGGTCGCCCAGCCGGACGAACCCCTCCGAGAACGGGACCGTGAGCAGGAACGCGAACAGCACCTGGACTCCGGTCACCGCCACCCGGGCGCCCTGCAACAGCTCGACGAAGTTACGGTCGGCTCGCTCGCCGTGGGATTCCTTCGCCGACTCCAGCCCCTGCTCCACCCGGGCCCCCTTTCTCCCCTTATTACCTTTTGATGGGCTATGACTTACCTTGCGGCTTTCCTCGAAACCTCCGGCCTCCCCCGCGGGCCTATCGCCGCCGGTCAGGGCGGATGAGCGGCCGCCAGATGATCCTTTCGGCCCGGCGTGACGGAGCCGGCGGATCGGCCCCCTGCCGGGAGCCGCCGCCCCCTCGGCGGTGCCCTCTCGCCGTCGCCTCGGAAACGCTGGTATTCCCCCGGGCGATATGCGAGCGTGCAAGATGTGTCCGGATCAGAATCACTGATGAACCGCGAACCGCTGGAAAGCTCGACAATTTCCGGCAATTTGCCGCAATTAACCGAGCCGTTCAGCCTCGCCTGGCTTCTTCATCCCGTCTCGACCACCAAGTTCATCCGTTCGTACTGGGAGACGGCGCCCCTTGTCGTCCATCGCGAGACGCCGGAGTATTTCTCGCGCCTGCCGGGGCTGGACGATGTCGACGAGCTGATCACGGCCACGACGTCGGGCCCGATTCGAGCCGCCGACGACGGACTCATGGTCAGAACGGATGCGAGGGGCACCCGGACGGATCGGCGTTTCCGGCTGGACGCGGGCGGCATGCCGGATGTGCAGGAGGCCTACCGGGCCTACCACGACGGTTTCTCGATCGTCCTGAACCGAATCCATCACAGGTCCGGCGTGGTCGCGCGGCTCTGCGGCGCGCTCGAGGTCTCGCTCCACCACCCGGTCGGCGCCAACCTGTATCTCACTCCGCGCGACAGCCAGGGATTCCTTCCGCACGCCGACACCCATGACGTCTTCATCCTGCAGTTGCACGGCACGAAGGAATGGCACGTCGCGGACCCGCTGGACAGCCTTCCCCTCGCTTCGGCGAAGTCCGGGCCCCTGAAGTCGTTCTCCGGCTTCCGCGCGTTCACGTTACGGCCGGGCGACGTCCTTTACCTGCCGCGCGGTTTCCCGCACGAGGCCGTGACGGGCTCCTCCTCGTCCCTGCACCTCACCGTCGGTCTGCACGTCTTCAGGTGGATCGACCTCGTGAGCGAGGCGCTGGCCCTGTTCGCCGACGAGCACACCGGCCTGCGGAGCGCGCTGGCGCCCGGCTTCCTGGACGCCCCGCTGGACGCGGCCCGGCTCGCGACCCTCGCGGACGAACTGGCGCGGGCGGCGATCAGCCAACCGCTGCTGATGGAACGCGCCAAAGCCCGGCTCGGCGCGCGGGTCCGGGCCACCGGCAAGGCCGCGGGCGGCGGGCATTTCCGGTCGATAGACGCCATCGCCGGATTGACCCTCGACAGTGTCGTGGCCCGCGCTCACGGTGCTCTCTGCCGGGCCGGCTCCACCGCCGAGGAGGCACGGGTCGAGTTCGCCGGCAACTACGTCTCCGGGCCCGCTTTCCTGGCGCCCGCGCTGACGTTCGTCGCCGGCCACGAGCGGTTCGCGGTCGGCGAGCTACCGGGCCCGCTCTCGGCCGAAGACAAGATCGATCTTGTCGCTCGGCTGGTCAGCGAGGGCCTGCTGCACTGCACGGACAACGACGATGGAGGCGAGAGCTGATGACCGCTGACCAGGACGCGACGGCGGGGCGCGGGAACGATCTCACCGACGGCCCCGAGAAGCGCGTCGTGAGCGAGGCCCTCAAGAGGCTGAACGAGGAGGACGAACGCCTTCTCCGGCTCTGGCAGGAGAGCGTCGTCCTGCAGGAACCGCGCCTCAACAGCAAGGGCGTGGCCGGTCTGGTGCGCATGGCGATGGTCGACGAACCGTTCCGGGCACGTCTCGTCACCGACACCGAGCGGCTGCTCGACGAGCTCGACCGGAAGGTGCACATCGGCGACCAGCTGCCGGACGGCGTGACCTTGCGCTTCGTCGAGCACACGCCGGACACCCTCTATGTGGTCCTGCCACCGCGCGCCAGGGAGATGAGCCGGCGCTCCCCCTCAGTGCGCGAGCTGCTCAGCTCGCGCACCTCGGCACAGGCGTGGTTCGAGGACAACGCCGACCTGGGCGACGCGGTGCTCGACAACGGCGACGGCCGTGACACGGGAGACCCCGCCGTCGACCCGCCCATCTTCGTCCTCCCCTCCTGACGACGGAAGGCGTCCGCCGGCCTCGTCATGCCGGCAGACGACCTCCGGTCAGGTGCCGATGGGCGAGTACATCCAGGGGTCACGCAGGTCGTGGTAGGTGGGCGGCCCCTCGAAGAGACTCGTCAGCTCCGCCAAGGCGTCGCGCAGCCGGGGCGGCGGCTCCTTGCGCTCACCCGCTCTGGCCTCCTCCTCGGAGGTGAAGTAGGCGGTCTCGGTGTAGAGGCCGCTCTCGTGCAGGGCCGTGGTGCCGCCGATGAGGTCGGGGCGGAAGGCGGCCAGCTCCGGCTCGCAGAGCCGGATGATCTCGTCCATCCGGTCCGGGTCCTTGAGGTGGCCCTGGATCACCTGCACGAATCCGGCCGAGTCGGACCCTCCGCCCAGGTACTGCCGTACTCGGGGGCAGTCGTGGAGGATCATCTGTCCCTCGAACAGCTTCGCGGTCGCGAACCACCACTTGCCCTGGACGGCCAGGTCGGCCGTGCGCCATGCCGACTCCTGCGTGTCGTAGCGCGCCACGGCGATGTAGGCGCCGCTGTCGGTCACGCCTATGGTGCTGCCGAGCCAGCCGTGCGCCTCGTGCGACATCTCGCGATGCCACCAGTCGTGGGCCTCCCGCAGTTCGCCGGACGCGGTCACCTGACCCTGAATGATCTCGATGAACATCACGGCCCCCTGCTTCCGTCCCTGTTCCTCACGCTAGGGGGGCCTCTCCGCGAATTCGAGACGGCACGGTTCTCGTGCGGGCCAAGAGTTGGTGTCAGCCGTTCCCGCCCGGCCCGGCTGGATCAGGGCAGCAGGGTGTAGTGCGGGAAGTTGCCCACCAGGCGTTCGCCCTCGGGGCCGGCGGTGACCGCCCGCACCAGAAGCTCGCCGCCGACGAAGGCGCCGCGCCAGGACGCGCCGAGCCCGCCGAAGAGCTCGTCGCGGTCGCCTCGGGAGCGGGGCCGGTTGTGGCCCACCTTGAACGCCCGGATCTCGGGGGCGAGGCGCTCGGCCGTCGCCTCGTCGTCGCAGGACAGGGTGGCGACCAGGGCCCCGTTGCTGGCGTTCATGGCGGCCAGCAGCTCGGCCTCGGTGTCGACCAGGACGATTGTGTCGACCGGGCCGAACGGTTCGGCGTGGAACAGTGGCGAGGAGCGGGGCGGGTCGAGCAGCGCCGTCGGAGCGAAGTACGCGGAAATATCCTGACCGGGCAGGAAATGTCCGCTGTCGAGGGCGGCCCGGTGGATCGGCACCCCGCCCTTGTCGACGGCCTCGTCCACCTGGTCGGCCAGCTCCTTGGCCTTCGAGGCGCTGATCAGCGGCCCGAAGTCCAGCTCGGGCAGCGGATCGTCCGGATCGCGGACCGCCAGCGGATGGCCGAAGCGCAGCGAACCGACGGCCGCGAGGTAGGCGGCCAGGAACTCGTGGAACAGCTCCCGCTGCACCACGAACCGCGGGTAGGCGGTGCACCGCTGCTTGCCGTAGTCGAACGAGGCGCGGATCTGCCCGGTCAGCAGATCCCAGCCCGAGTAGTCCCACACGCCCCAGCAGTTGAGCCCCTCCTGCTCCAGGACGTGCCGGCGGCCGAGGTCGGCCAGCGACGCGGCCACCTGCGCCCCCGCGTCCCGGCCGCCGACGAACGAGACGCAGCCGACCGACTGTCCCCGGACCAGCACCGGCGACAGCTCCGCCCCTCCCCCGCTGACCAGGGTGACCGGCAGGCCCTCCTTGACGGCGAGGGCCGTGGCCAGCGTGAGGCAGGACAGCCCGCCGCCTGTCGGGGTCTTGGCGATCACCGCGTTGCCGGCCAGCGCCTGGACCAGCACGGCGTGCATGAGCACGCTCATCGGATAGTTCCAGCTCGCGATGTTGCTGACCGGCCCGGACAGCGGCGCGCGGCCTGCCACCATGCGGTCGATCTCACCGAGATACCAGCGCACCCCGTCGAGACACCGGTCGACGTCGGCGCAGGCCGTCTTCCACGGCTTGCCGATCTCCCAGACCAGCAGCAGGGCCAGCAGGTCGCGGTGCGCGGCCATCGACTCGACGGCCGCCGACACCCTGGCGCGGCGCTCGGCGAGCGGCACGTGCCGCCACTGCCGGTGCTCGTCGGCCGCGCCGGCCACGGCCCGCGCCGCCCCTGCCCGGTCCAGCCGGGGCGGGCCGGTGATCGCGGTGCCGTCGACCGGTGAGAAGACGGGGGCCGGGCGGCCGTCGCGCTGCCAGAACCCGCCCCAGTGGTTGAGCACCCGGTCGTCGTGGAACGCCTCCGGGGCGGCGGCACAGCATCTGTCGTAGGCGTCCGTCCAGGACGTCCCTGGTTTGAGCTGCATGAGGGCCCTCCTCAGTCGGACCAGTCGACGGCGACGAGCTCGGGCAGCGGCTCGAACTCCCTGATCGCGTCCAGCGAGGAGCCCATCGCGGCGTTGGCCTCGCGTTCCACCATCACCTCCACGAGCACCGGCAAACGTTCCCGCTCCGACTCGGCGCTCGCCCAGGCCAGCGCGTCGCGAAGGTCACCGGGCAGCTCCACCCGGCGGGCCGGGCAGCCGAAGGCCTCCATCGCCTTGACATGGTCGATGCCACCCTCTCCGTAGTGCAGGTCTACCGCGTAGTTCATCTCGTACGGCAGCTCGGCCTGTCGGATCAGGCCCAGGTACTCGTTGTTGATCATCACGATGACGAACGGGATCCGGTACTGGGCGGCGACCGCCACCTCCTCCATGAGGAACTGGAAGGAGTAGTCGCCGACCACCGCCACGACCTGGCGCTCCGGATGCGCGCACTTCACGCCCATGGCGGCGGGCACCTCCCAGCCGAGCGGCCCGGCCTGGCCGCAGACCAGGTAACGGCGCGGCAGGTAGGTGGTCTGGAACTGGCCCGACCAGATCTGGTAAAGCCCGATCGCGGTGACGAACGTGGTGTCGCGGCCGAAGAACGCGTTGATCTCCCTGAACACGCGTGGCGGTTTGATCGGCACGTCGTCGAAGTCGTCCCGGCGGGTCAGCGTGCCGCGCAGCTCGCCGATCCGGTGCGCCCACCGCTCACGGCCGCGCTCCGGGGCGCGGGAGCGGGCCTCGGCCAGCAGGCCGGCCAGCACCGGCCGGGCGTGCCCGACGATCCCGAGGTCCGGCTCGAAGACCCGGCCGAGCTGCGTCGGCTCGATGTCGACGTGCACGAACCGCCTGCCCCTGCGATAGACGTCGAGGTCGCCGGTGTGCCGGTCGCCGAAGCGCGCGCCCACGGCCAGCACCAGGTCGCTCTCCAGGAACGCGGCGTTGCCCCACCGGGTCTGCGTCTGGATGCCGGCCATCCCGGCGAACAGCGGGTGGTCCTCGGGGAAGGCGCCCTTGCCCATGAGCGTCACCTGCACCGGGATCCCCAGGTGCTCGGCCAGCTCGCGTAACTCCTCGCAGGCGTCGGCGCTGATCACGCCGCCACCGGCCAGGATCAGCGGCCGCTCGGCGCCCTGCAGCAGGTCGACCGCCGCGCGCACCACCCGGGGCAGCGGCCGGGGCATCTCGACGGCCAGTGGCGCGTCCAGCTCGCGGTCGTACAGGCAGGTGCCGCGCTGCACGTCGATCGGCAGGTCGACGAGCACCGGCCCGGGGCGGCCGGACCGGGCGACCCGGAACGCCTCGCGGAACACCCAGGGCGCCTGGGCGGGCTCCCTGAGCTGCACCGCCCACTTGGTCACCGGCCGGGCGATCTCCACGATGTCGACCGCCTGGAACGCCTCCTGGTGCAGCTTGGTGGTCGCGGCCTGGCCGGTGACGCAGATCAGCGGGATCGAGTCGGCCATCGCCGTGTAGAGGCCCGTGATCATGTTGGTGCCGGCCGGGCCCGAGGTGCCGACGCAGACGCCGACGTTGCCGGTCACCCGGGCCCAGCCGTCGGCCGCGTGGGTGCCGCCCTCCTCGTGACGGACCGTGATGTGCCGGACCGAGCTGGTCCGCAGGGCGGCGTACAGGGGAAGGATGGCGGCGCCGGGGATGCCGAAGACGGTGTCCACGCCCTCCGACTCCAGCACCGCGACCACCGCCTCCATGCACGGGACACGTCTCATGCGTTGAGCCTTTCGATCACCTTGAGCAGGGCGGAGTGGTCGAGTGAGCCGTGGCCCTGCGCCCTGGCCGCCGCCACGAGCTGGGCGACCTGGCCGGTGAGCGGGAGGGAGACCCCGGCCTCGCGGGCGGCGGCGATCGCGATGCCCATGTCCTTGTGGTGCAGGTCGAGGCGGAAGCCGGGGGCGAACTCGCGCCGGACCATGCTGTGCCGCTTGAGGTCGAGGATCCGCGACCCGGCCAGGCCGCCGGCCAGCACGTCCAGCCCGGCCACCGGGTCCACGCCGGAGGCCTCCAGCAGCATGATCGCCTCGGCCACCAGCCCGTAGATCCCGCCGACGACGAGCTGGTTGGCCGCCTTCACGGTCTGGCCGGCGCCCGGCGGGCCCACGTGCACCACGGTGGTGCCGAGCGTGCCGAGGACGGGTTTCGCCGCCTCGAAGTCCTCGGCCGCGCCGCCGACCATGATCGACAGGGTGCCGTCGACCGCGCCGCGCTCGCCGCCGCTGACCGGGGCGTCGAGCGCCCTGACGCCTCGGGGGGCGGCCAGCTCGGCCACCCGGCGGGAGGTCCGCGGGCTGATCGTGCTCATATCCAGGTAGAGCAGCCCGGGCCGGGCGTGCTCCAGGATCTCGGGGACGACCTCCTCCACCTGGGGCGAGTCGGGCAGCATGGTGATCACCAGGTCGGCGTCCGTGACGGCCTCCGCCACGCTCCGCGCGCCCGTGCCGCCTCTGGCCAGCAGGTGTTCGATCCGCTCGCCGCTGAGGTCGAAGCCGGTCACGGCGTGCCCGGCCTTGAGCAGGTTGGCGGCCATCGGGGTGCCCATGATCCCGAGGCCGACGAATCCGATGGTCACGGGTTCCTCCAAGCGAACGCGCCCGGCCCCTGGTGCCGGTACTCCAGGCCGACGTGGCCCTGGTAGCCGGCGGCTTCCAGGCGGGTGAGAATCTCGGGGTACGGCATGCTCCCGCTGCCCGGCTGCCCCCTGCCGGGGTCGTCGGCGATCTGTACGTGGCCGAACCTGGGGGTGGCGGTGTCGATGAGGGCCAGCACGTCCTCGCCCATCACGTGCAGGTGGTAGAGGTCGGCGAGCAGGGCCACGTTGTCGCGGCCGACGGCGTCGATCACCGCGAAGGCCGCCCGCGACGAGGTGATCGGGTAGTGGGGGCATTCCTGGGAGTTGAGCGGCTCCAGCACGACGGTCGCGCCGGCGCGGGCCGCCACGTCGGCGGCCAGGGCGAGGTTCTCCACCGCGAGGTCGCGGTCGGTGCCGGGGTCATTGCCGTAGAGGGCGTTGAGCACCGTGCAGCCCAGCTCGGCGGCGAATCCGGCCGCGACGTCGACGTTGGCGCGGAAGCGCGCCGAACCGTCGGGGCGGGCCAGCAGGCCGCGATCGCCCGCGGCCAGGTCGCCGGCGTCGAAGTTGAGCGCGACCAGGTGCACCCCGGCATCGTCGATGGCGCCCTTCAGCGCGTCGAACTCCCGGTCGGACGGCTGCGGCCCGGCGAACGGCCACCACAGCTCGACGGCGTCGAATCCGGCCTTGGCCGCCGCCTCCGGACGCTCCAGCAGGGGCAGGTCGGTGAACAGGAGGGAGAGGTTGACGTCGAACTTCAGCATGGGTCCTCCAAGCGCTTCAAGGCGTCGTCTTCCCGAGCACCGTACGCAGCAGCGCGGCCGTCTCCGAAGGGGTGCGGCCGACCCGGACGCCGACCGCTTCGAGGGCGTCCTTCTTGGCCTGGGCGGTGCCGGACGAGCCGGACACGATGGCGCCGGCGTGGCCCATGGTCCGGCCCTCGGGCGCGGTGAAGCCCGCGACGTAGGCGACGACGGGCTTGGTGACGTGCGCGGCGACGTAGGCGGCGGCCCGTTCCTCGGCGTCGCCGCCGATCTCGCCGATCATGACGATCGCGTCGGTCGCCGGGTCGTCCTGGAACGCCTGGAGGCAGTCGATGTGGGTGGTGCCGACGACCGGGTCTCCGCCGATGCCGACGGCGGTGGAGAAGCCGAGGTCGCGCAGTTCGTACATGAGCTGGTAGGTGAGCGTGCCGGACTTGGAGACCAGGCCGATCCGCCCGGAGGAGGTGATGTCGGCGGGGATGATCCCGGCGGATGACTGGCCGGGGCTGATCAGGCCGGGGCAGTTGGGCCCGATGATCCTGGTCCGTCCGGCGGCCAGGGCGCGCAGCCGGACGGCGTCGTGCACCGGGACGCCCTCGGTGATGACGACGCAGAGCGCGATCGGCGCCGCGACGGCCTCCTCGACGGCGGCCAGGGTGAAGCGGGGAGGGACGAAGACGACGCTGACGTCGGCCCCGGTGGCGGCGACGGCGTCCGCGACCGAGCCGAAGAGGGGCACTGCGCGCTCGCCGAAGTCGGCCGTGCGCCCGCCCTTGCCCGGGGTGACCCCGGCGACGACGTCGGTGCCGGCGGCGAGCATCCGGGCGGTGTGCCGGGTGCCCTCCGCGCCGGTCATGCCCTGGACGAGCACCCGGCTGTCCTTGGTCAGGAAGATCGCCATCACGCACCTGCCGCGAGTCCGGCCGCCAGCTCGGCGGCGCCGTCCATGGTGGGGACCTGGCGGACCGCCGGGTGCGCGGCCTCGCCGAGGATGCGCCGCCCCGCCTCGGCGTTGTTGCCGTCCAGGCGTACGACGATGGGCCGGGCCAGACCTCGCTCGCCGAGCAGGTCGAGCGCGCTGACGATGCCGGTGGCGACGGCGTCGCAGGAGGTGATGCCGCCGAAGACGTTGACCAGCACGGAGCGCACATCGGGGTCGGACAGGATGATCTCCAGCCCGTCGGCCATGACCTGGGCGGAGGCGCCGCCACCGATGTCGAGGAAGTTGGCCGGGGCGGCTCCGGCGCCGGCGACCACGTCGAGCGTGCTCATGACCAGGCCCGCGCCGTTGCCGACGACGCCGACCCGGCCGTCCAGCTTGACGTAGTTGAGGCCCTTGGCCCGCGCGCGGCCCTCCAGCCCGGCGGACGGGGGCGGCGCCGGGTGGTCGTGCCGGAAGGCGGCGTTGCCGTCGAGGGTCACCTTGCCGTCGAGGGCCACGATCCGCCCCTCGGTGGTGCGGATCAGCGGGTTGACCTCGACCAGCAGGGCGTCCTCCTCGACCATGACGCGCCAGAGCCGTTCGAGTGTCCCGGCCGCCTCCTCCGGCAGGCCGGCCCGCTCGGCCAGCAGCCGGGCGGTGGCGGCGTCCACGCCGGTGAGCGGGTCGACCGGCACCCGCGCCACGGCGTCGGGGCTGGTCGCGGCCACCTCCTCGATGTCCATCCCGCCGTGCCGGGAGACGATGGCCAGGAAGGCGCCCTCGGCCCGGTCGACCAGGTAGGCCGCGTAGTACTCCGCGGCGGGGGCGGTGGCGGCCTCGACGAGGACGGCGTGCGCGCGGTGGCCCCTGATGTCCATCCCGAGGACGCGGCCGGCCTCCTCCTCGGCGGCGGCCGGGCCGGGCGCGGCCCTGATCCCGCCCGCCTTGCCCCGGCCGCCGATCCGCACCTGCGCTTTGACCACGACGGGGGCGCCCAGGCGGGCGGCGATTGCGCGCGCCTCGGCCGGTGTGGTGGCGACCCCGCCGGCCGGCACCTCGATGCCGTGACGCTGGAAGAGCTCCTTCGCCTGGTGTTCGTACAGGTCCATTCGAGCCTCCTTTGTAGACGGTATACCGTATGGAATATCCCTCGTCCAGACCCTCGACAGGAGTCCGCGATGCGGGATATTCCATACAGTATGGAAAACACTGCAGCGGTCAGGGACTGGCGCGGGCGCTCCTACCTCGTCGGACCGGTCCCCTCCGACCGGCCTCGGATGTTCCGGCTCGCCTGGGCCGCCATGGTGGCGATCGGCCCCCTCCAGTACGGCTACGCGGCCCTGCTCACCCGCGACGGCGCCGCCCTGGTCCCGCTCGCGGTGTGGATCGCCTGCCAGGCCGCGGGCGCGCTCCCGGCCCTGCGCCTGGTCCGGCGCCGGCGGCTCGGCGTGCGGGCCGCCCTCGGCGCGGGCGCCGCGCTGAGCGGGCTCGGCCTGCTCACGCTCGCCCTCACGGCCGGCTCCGGCCCCCTCCCCGCCGTCCTGCTCGGCTATGCCGTGCTCGGCGGGCTGGGCGCCGGGCTGGTCTACGGCGTGTGCGGCGAGGTCGTCTCCTCCTGGCATCCCGAACGGCCGGCGACCCGGGTCGGCCTGCTGACCGGCGCCTTCGGCTACGGCGCGGTGCCCCTGATCGTGTGGGTGGGCCTGGTCCCGGACGCCCTGCCGGCGGCCTTCCTCGTCGCGGCGGTCCTGGCGTGCACGGCCATCGGCGCCGCGGCCCGGTTCCTGCGCCTGGCGCCGGAGCGCTGGTGGCCGGACACCGTCGACCCGAGGTCGCACGCGCTGGACGCGGCGATCCTGCGCCGGACCCCGGGGCCGCTACGGGAGTTCTCGCTGCCCCAGGCGCTCCGGACGGGCGCGCTGCCCACCCTGGCCGGGGTCCTCGTCTGCGCGGGCGCGGTGTCGATCTTCGATGTGATCGTCGTGGCGGGCACCGGCGCCTGGGGCCCGCTCGCCGTCCTCGTGGCGCTGAACGGCGCCGGCCGGGCGCTGGCCATGCGCTGCTCGGAGGCGTTCGGGCGCAGGCGGGTGCTGGCCGGCGTCCTCACTCTGCTCGCGGCCGGCCAGGCGCTCCTCGCCGCCGGGTGGTCCGCCTCGCCGGGCGCGGCCGTCGTCACCGCGCCCCTGTGGCTGGGGGCCGTCACGGCGGGCGCGGCGGGCGGCGCCTTCTACCCGCTGGTGGCCGGCCTGGTCCGCGACTACTTCGGCGCGGAGCGTACCGGGCAGATCCACGCGGTCGTCTACAGCGCGAAGGCGTTGGCGGGGATCGGCGGCGTCGCCCTGGCCGCGATCGCCCTCACCGCGCCGGGCGGGGCACTGCTGGCGGCGGCGGCCGTCGCGGGGCTGACCGCGGCGGCCGGCCTGCGGCTCCGCGCGCCCGGACTGCCGGCGACGATCCCCGTGTGACCAGGCTCACCAGCGAGATCACCAGACCCCACGGTATGCTGTAGGCAGTCGACGAAAAACGGAAGAACATTCTGGGAGCCAGAGATGATGCTGCTGTCGGACCAGGCGGGCGCCAAGATCCCCCGTCCCGCCACGCTCCGGGAGAGCGTGATCGAGGCCATCCAGGAGCTCATCGTCTCCAGTCAGCTCAAGCCCGGCCAGCACCTGGTGGAGAGTGAGCTGGCCCAGCTGCTCGGGGTGTCCCGTCAGCCGGTGCGCGAGGCGTTGCAGCAGCTCAGTGGTGAGGGCTGGGTCGACCTGCATCCCGGTCAGGGCGCGTTCGTGCACGTCCCGACCGTGGAGGAGGCCGACCAGTTGCTCGCCGTGCGCGCGCTGCTGGAGACCGAGTCCGCCCGCCTCGCCGCGCACCACGCGAGCGAGGAGGGCGTCCGGCGGCTGCGCGAGCTGTGCTCGCGCGGCATCCAGGCGGTCGAGTCGGACGACACCGACGCCGCCGTGGCGATCAACTCCGACCTGCACGCGCTGGTCACCGCGCTGTCCGGCAACAAGGTGCTGGCCGAGCTGGCCGCCCAGGTGGCCCGCCGGGTGCGCTGGTACCACACGCCCGTGGCACGCCAGCGCGGCATGACGTCCTGGCGCGAGCACGCGGCCCTGATCGACGCCATCGAGGCGGGCGACGAGCGGCGGGCCGCCGAGATCATGCGCGAGCACACCGAGAGCACCCGCGCCTCCTACCGCGAGCAGCGGGCCGGCGAACCGATCGAGCCTGCGCCCAAGCGGGTACGCCGCCGCCGCACGCGCACGTCGTCGGCGAATTGACGAGACGTTCACAAGCGGTCGCTTGCCCGGTAACACCGGGGGTAGAGGATGAGCTTCACATGGAGGTGATGAGTCGATGAAGGCGTTTGTCCGCTTTCTTCTAAGTGATCCCCTGGGCCAACCGGCCGACGGCCGGGCGATCGGCCTCGGCCTGAGCATCGCGCTGCGCAAGCACTACTCCGCGGACGACGCGGAGAGCCACCTGCGCCGATGGGCCGTGGACCAGGAGGTCCGCGAGACGCCGCGGAGCTGAGCCGTGGGCAGGAGCCGACGCCCCCGCCCACGGCGGTCAGCCCTCCACCGGCTCCGACACCTCGGCCTTCTCCGCCGCCGCGGCGCTCCTGGCGTCGCGGGCCGACTTCCGCAGGCTCAGCACCGTGGTCACGGCGAGAGTGCCGAGGATGACCCCGAGAGACACCAGGATCGGGATCCGCGGCGCCCACGAGACACCGTCGTGGTGCAGCGCCTCCAGCACCAGCTTGACGCCGATGAAGGCGAGCACCACCGACAGCCCCTTGCTCAGGTAGACCAGCCGGTCGAGCAGGCCGCCCACGAGGAAGAACAGCTGCCGCAGCCCCATCAGGGCGAAGGCGTTGGCGGTGAAGACCAGGTAGGGCTCCTTCGTCAGGCCGAAGATGGCCGGGATCGAGTCCAGCGCGAACAACAGGTCGGTGGTGCCGATCGCGACCATCACAATGAGCATCGGGGTGACCATCCGCCGGCCGTGGTGCACCGTCAGGCGGGCGCCGTGGTAGGTGTCGGTGGTCGGCAGCACCCGCCGGATGGCGCGCAGCGCGACGTTCTCCGAGAACTCCGCCTCCTCCTCCTCGTTGCCGATCAGTTTCCACGCGGTGTAGACGAGGAAGGCGCCGAAGACGTAGAAGAGCCAGTCGAAGCGCGACACCGCCTCCGCGCCCGCCGCGATGAACACGCCCCGCATGAGCAGCGCCAGGACGATGCCGACGAGCAGCACCTTCTGCCGATACTCGTACGGCACCCGGAACCTGCTCATGATCAGCAGGAACACGAAGAGGTTGTCCACGCTGAGCGAGTATTCGGTGATCCAGCCGGCGAAGAACTCCCCGCCGTGCGCCGGGCCCGACAGCGCGAGCAGGCCGATGCCGAACAGCACCGCCAGGCCGACGTAGAACGACACCCAGGCGACGCACTCCCTGAACGACGGCGCGCGCGGGTTGCGGGCGACCAGGTAGAAGTCGAATGCCAGCACCACGCAGAAGCCGCCGATCGTGGCCAGCCACACCCAGGCGGGCAGGTTCACCGCCGCGCTCCCTTCCTCCGGCTCAGGACCTGGGCGTGCCGGACGTAGTGGTCGAGCAGCTCCGCGGCGTGCGGGTTGTCCCCCGCGCGGTGGAGCAGCCAGTGCGGCATGAGCCGCTCATGCAGCCAGATGAAGCCGATCGCGAAGCCCAGGCTGACCATGGCCTGGAACCCCAGGAAGGGCAGCACGCCGTCGGCCAGGCCGACCCCGGCCACGCTCTCCTGGAACAACCGGGACAGCGGGTAGGCCGCCATCCAGTAGAGGCCCGCCGGCCCGAAGGTCCCCGGCCGGAACACGCCCCGGCCCAGCAGCACGCCGTACAGTCCCCCGAACAGGGCGAGGGGTGCGGCGAGCACCAGCGCCGAGAGCGCGGCCAGGCCGGCGGACTGCCCCGCGAGGAGGGTCAGCCCACCGGCCATGGCACCGGCGACGGCTCCGATCGACGCCCCTGGCAGGGCGAGTTCGAGGCTGTGCCGTCCGATCATCAGCCCACGACCACGCCGAAGGCGAACAGGCTGTAGAACAGCATGCCGAGGTAGAAGAACGCGCCAAATCCGATGATCACGTTCGTCCACCACCTCGGCCTGATCGGTTTGGGCAGCATGCGGTTGTTGACCAGCAGCAGCGTCACGCAGTAGGCGCCCATCGCGAAGGTCGACAGGAACGCCAGCGTGTCCAGGATCCCGCTGGGCCCGTCGGCCGGGCCGAACAGCAGGATCAGGATGCCGAAGATGATCACCCCCCACAGGAAGCCCGCGTACAGGTGGGACATGCGCAGCTTCTTGGCGCCCTTGACGAAGTTGTACGTCATGTCGGCCTGGCCACGCGAGAAGGAGTCGAACAGCCCCAGTGTCGCGTTGAGCCCGATCAGCGCGATGAACCCGAGGAAGATCATGCCGAGCACCGAACTGCCCACCGAGGAGACGGCGTCCGACATGGCGCCGAGCGCCACCTCGCGGTCGTCTCCCTGGACGGCCGTGCGGACGGCGGGGTTCTGCCGCACCGCCGCCTGGGCGATCACCGTGAAGGAGATCGTGACCAGCATGGTGATGCCCCAGAAGAGCAGCAGCGCGTCGAAGGTGACCCAGCGCCGCCAGCCCTTCCACTTGGCCATCTCGGCCGGGTCGTCGGTGTCGAACATGAAGCCGCGCGCCGGCATGGCCTCCTCTTCGCCGGCGTGCCGCAGGCCCCGGATGCGCGGGATGTGCACGCCCATGCCGGCGCCCGAGTCACGCAGGTGCAGGGTGTACCACATCTGCTGCATGCCCGAGGGCCCGGCGAAGGCGCACGCGCCGACGATGACCGGGAACCAGGCCGCCGACATCGCCTCGGGCGGCAGGTAGCCGAAGGCGAACATGCCGGTGATCGTGGAGACCACGTCGCTCCAGGAGCCGACGAGGGAGGCGACCACCGAGGTGCTGATCACCAGGACGCCGATGAGCAGTGACAGGACCTTCTCCAGCACGCTGTAGATCACCTTGGTCAGGCTGAAGATCACGCCGACCAGGATGAGCCCGACGACCGCGGTGGCCACCCAGGGGATGCCGGTGATCTCCTCGAACGCCGCCGCCCCGGCCGATAAGTGACCCGGCCAGATGTAGACGGCGATCGCGACGACGAAGAAGAACCACATCAGCGGCTTGAACACGCGGGCCGCCCCGGAGAAGATGCTCTCGCCCGTCGCCATGGCGTAGCGGGCCATCTCCAGCATGACCACGGCCTGCAGCGTCACGCCGATCAGGAAGAGCCACCGGATCTCCGGGCCGAACAGCAGCACCAGCCGGGGCCACATGTACGACTCGCCCATCCCGACGCCCAGGGCCACGAGGAAGACGGTGGGCCCGAGGATGTGCACCGAGGGAGGCGCGTCAGGGAGCTTCCTGATGGGCATCGGCTCAAGCCGGCCCGCTTTCCACACTCGTTCGTCCTCCACCGGTGGCGACGCCGCCACCGGTGGCTTTGATGTGTCCACTAAAGGACCTCCTGGGGGTTGTTGGTTCTTCTGCGCCCCGATGCGCCCCCTCGCCTGAACTGTGCCCTTGGCTCTAGCGCAGCAGTCCGGCGGCTCTGGCCCAGCGGTACTTCGCACCGAGGACCGCTACGGGCTTCTCCGTCGTGTACGGATAGGCGACCACACCATGCTCGAACAGGTACTCGCAGGCCTCCTCCACCTCGGTGTCCCCGGCCAGCGAGGCCACGACCGGCTTGGTGTTGCCCTTGGCCCGCTCCTCGGCCACCACGCGGGAGACCAGCTCCGCGAAGACCATGGGCGGGGTCACGATCGTGTGCCAGTAGCCGAGGACGAGCGCGTGGATCCGCTCGTCCGACAGGCCCAGGCGGACCGTGTTGGCGTAGGTCGACGGCGGTTCGCCGCCGGTGATGTCGATCGGGTTGCCGGCCGCGCCGAAGGGCGGGATGTACGCGCGGAACGCCTCGTCCAGATCGGGCGGGATCTCCATGAGCGTCAGCCCGGCGTCGACGCAGGCGTCGGAGAGCAGCACGCCCGAGCCGCCGGCCCCGGTGATGATGACCACGTTCTCGCCCTGGGGGGCGGGCATCAGCGGCAGCGCGCGGGCGTACTCGAGCATGTCGTTCAGGCCGGGCGCCCGCACCACGCCGGCCTGCTTGAGGATGTCGTCGTAGACCTTGTCGTCACCGGCCAGGGCGCCGGTGTGCGAGCCGGCGGCGCGCGCGCCCATCGCGGTGCGCCCCGCCTTCAGCACGATGACCGGCTTCTCCTTGACCACCCGGCGGGCCGCCTCGACGAAGCCGCGGCCGTCCTTGAGGTCCTCCAGGTGCATGGCCACGGCGCGGGTGTTGTCGTCCTGCTCGAAGAAGGTCAGCAGGTCGTCCTCGTCCACGTCGGCCTTGTTGCCGACGCCGACGATCGCCGAGACGCCCATCTTGGTGGTGCGGCTGAAGCCCAGGATGGCCATCCCGATGCCGCCGCTCTGCGAGGTCAGCGCGACGCCGCCCTTGACGTCGTACGGCGTGCAGAACGTCGCGCAGAGGTTCTCCGGCGTGTAGTAGTAGCCGTAGATGTTGGGGCCGAGCATGCGCACGCCGTGCCGGCGGGCGATCTCCACGATCTGCCGCTGGCCCTCGACGTTGCCGGTCTCGGCGAAGCCCGAGGGGATCATGATCGCGCCGGCCACGCCCTTGCGCCCGACCTCCTCCAGCGCCGAGGCGACGAACTTGGCGGGGATGGCGAAGACCGCCACGTCCACGTCGTAGGGCACGTCGGACACGCTCCGGTAGGCGGGCAGCCCCATGATCTCGGGCGCCTTCGGGTTGATCGGGAAGATCCGGCCCTGGTAGCCGCCGTTGATCAGGTTGCGCATGACCGAGTTGCCGATCTTGCCCTCCTCTGCGGAGGCGCCGATCACGGCGACGGAACGCGGCTTGAAGATCCGGTTCATCTTGGCCAGGATCTCCTCGCGCGAGGGGCGCTCGCGCTCCGGCTCTGGCTCGCCGACGATGACGCGCACGTCGGCGGCGACGGCTCCGCCGGCGCTCGCGAAGACCGGGTTGAGGTCGATCTCGGCGATCTCGGGGAAGTCGGCCACCAGCCGGCCGACGTTCTCGATCAGCCCGGCGAGCGCCTCCCGGTTCGCGGGCTCGGCGCCGCGCACGCCGCGCAGCACCTCCGCGGCCCTGATGTCGTCCAGCATGCCGAGCGCCTCGTCGCCCGTGAGCGGGGCCAGCCGGAACGTCACGTCCTTGAGCACCTCGACCAGCACCCCGCCCAGGCCGAACGCGACGACCTTGCCGAAGGTGGGGTCGGTGACCGCGCCGACGATCACCTCGTGCCCGCCGCCGACGAGCTGCTGCACCTGGACGCCCTCGATCCGGGCGCCGGGGTCGTGGGCGCGGGCGTTGGCGATGATCGTCTCGTGGCCGGCGGCGACCGCCTCGGCCGTCTTCAGGCCGACCAGCACGCCGCCGGCGTCGGTCTTGTGCAGGATGTCCGGGGAGACGATCTTCAGCACCACCGGGAAGCCGATCTCCCCGGCGATCCGGGCCGCCTCCTCGGCCGACGTGGCCAGCCCCTCACCGGGGGTCGCTATGCCGTACGCCTGGCAGAGCACGCGCCCCTCGGGGGCGGTCAGGGCCGTACGCCCCTCGGCCCTCGCCTTCTCCAGGACCTCGCGGACCGCGTCCATGTCAGATGACTCCGTTCGTCTTGAGCTCGGACAGCTCCGCGACGCTGACGCCGAGGGCTCCGTAGATCTCCTGGTTGTGCTGGCCGAGCAGCGGCGGCGTGGTCACCTCGACCGGCGAGTCCGACAACTGCAGCGGGCTGCCGACGGTCACGAACTCGCCGCGCTCCGGATGCTCGACCGCGACGACGATGCCCTCCTCGCGCAGGCTCTCGTCCTCGACCAGCTCCTTGGTCGACAGGATCGGCCCGCACGGGACGTTCGCGGCGTTGAGCCGGTCGAGGACGGTCCACTTGTCGTGGCGGATCGTCCACTCCTCGATGAGCTGGAACATCTTGTCCAGCTTGGTCAGCCGGGCCTCCGGGGTGGCCCACTCGGGGTCCTCGGCCAGCTCGGGGCGGCCGATGATGGCCGACAGCGGCTGCCAGCCGACGGGCTGGACGATCACGTAGATGTAGTCGTTGGGCCCGCCTGGCGCGCAGCGCACCGCCCAGCCGGGCTGGCCGCCGCCGCTGGCGTTGCCCGAGCGCGGCACCTCGTCGCCGAACGTCCGGTTCGGGTATTCGCGCAGCGGGCCGTGCGTGAGCCGCTGCTGGTCGCGCAGCTTGACCCGGCACAGGTTGAGCACCGCGTGCTGCATGGCGACCTGCACCCGCTGTCCCCGGCCGCTCCGCTCGCGCTGGTAGAGCGCGGCCAGGATGCCGGCGACCGCGTGGATGCCGGTGCCCGAGTCGCCGATCTGCGCGCCGGTGGCCAGCGGCGGGCCGTCCTCGAAGCCGGTGGTCGACATCGAGCCGCCCATCGCCTGCGCGATCACCTCGTACGCCTTGAATTTCGCGTAGCGGCCGGTGCCGAAGCCCTTGATCGAGGCGTAGACGAGGCGCGGGTTGAGCTCCTGGAGCCGCTCCCAGGGAAAGCCCATCCGGTCGACCGCGCCGGGGCCGAAGTTCTCCACCAGGACGTCGGACTCCTTCACCAGCTCGGTGAAGATCTCCTTGCCCCGCTCGCTCTTCATGTTCAGGGTGATGCTGCGCTTGTTGCAGTTGAGCATCGTGAAGTAGAGGCTGTCGACGTCGGGGACGTCACGCAGCTGCTGGCGGGTGATGTCGCCCGCCGGGGCCTCCAGCTTGACCACGTCGGCGCCGAGCCAGGCGAGCATCTGGGTGCAGGACGGGCCCGACTGGACATGGGTCATGTCGAGGACGCGGACACCTTCGAGAGCCTTCACAGCCGCCTCTCCCTACTTGTACATGGTCTGGTTCATGGTCCCCGGGGCGTACACCTCGGGATCGACCCACACGTTGATGAGCGAGGGCTTGCCCGACTCGCGGGCCCGCTGGAGCGCCGGGGCGATCTCGGCCGGGTCGCGCACCTCCTCGCCGTGGCCGCCGAGGAGCTTGGCGAACTCGCCGTAGCGGATGTCGCCGAGGGTGTTGCCGACGCGGGCGCGCTCCTGGCCGTACTTGGCGGCCTGGCCGTACCTGATCTGGTTCATCGAGGAGTTGTTGCCGATGACGCCGATGAACGGCAGGTTGAAGCGGACCATGGTCTCGAAGTCCCAGCCGGTGAGGCTGAAGGCGCCGTCGCCGAACAGGCAGAGCACCTCCTTGTCCGGCCGGGCCTGCTTGGCGGCCATCGCGAAGGCCATGCCGACGCCCAGGGTGCCGAGCGGTCCGGGGTCCATCCAGTGGCCGGGCGACTTGGGCTGCACGACCTGGCCGGAGAAGGTGACGATGTCGCCGCCGTCGCCGATGTAGATCGTGTCCTCGGTGAGGAACTCGTTGATCTCGTGCACGAGGCGGTAGGGGTCGATCGGGGAGGAGTCGGACAGCTGGCGCGGCAGCCGCTTCTCGTAGGCCCTGGCCTCGACCGCGCGCAGCTCGTCGATCCACTCCTTGCGCCGGGCCGCCGCGCCGTCGATCCGGCCGCTCGCCGCCTGGGCCGCCGCCGCCAGGATGAGGCCGGCGTCGCCGACGATCCCCAGGTCGATGTCCCGGTTCTTGCCGACCGTACGGTAGTCGAGGTCGATCTGGACCACCGTGGCGGTGGGCGACAGCCGCTTGCCGTAGCCCATCCGGAAGTCGAACGGCGTGCCGACGATGATGATCAGGTCGGCCTCGGTGAAGGCGTGCCGCCTGGACAGCTGGAAGTGGTGCGGGTCGCCCGGGGGCAGCGTGCCGCGGCCCGAGCCGTTCATGTAGGCCGGGACGTTCAGGGCGCGCACGAACTCGATCGCGGCGTCGGTCGCGCGGCAGGTCCAGACCTGGTTGCCGAGCAGGACGCACGGCTTCTCCGCGTGCGCCAGCAGGTCGGCCAGCCGTTCGATCGCCTCGGGGTCGCCCTGCTGGCGGGTCGAGGCGCGGTAGTGGCCCTGCTTGGGGATGCGCGCCCGCTCCACCGGCACTTTCGCGTCCAGCACGTCGCGCGGGATCTCCAGGAAGGACGGCCCGGGCGCCCCGTGGTAGCACTCGCGGAAGGCCATCGAGACCAGGTCGGCCACGCGTTCGGTGCTCGGCACCGTCGCCGCGAACTTGGTGATCGGGCTCATCATGTCGACGTGCGGGAGGTCCTGCAGCGAGCCCATCTTGTGCTGGCTCAGCGCTCCCTGGCCGCCGATGAGCAGCATCGGGCTCTCGGCGCGAAACGCGTTGGCCACGCCGGTGACCGCGTCGGTGGTGCCCGGCCCGGCCGTGACGACCGCGCAGCCGGGCCTGCCGGTGATCCGCGCGTAGCCGTCGGCGGCGTGCGCGGCGACCTGCTCGTGGCGTACGTCGATGACCTCGATGCCCTCATCGACACAGCCGTCGTAGATATCGATGATGTGGCCGCCGCAGAGCGTGTAGATCACGTCCACGCCCTCCGCCTTGAGTGCCTTGGCTACAAGATGACCACCGGAGATCGTTTCCGACATCGTGCCAACCTTTCGGGCGAGTGTCTTCCGCATACTGCATACCGTATGAAGGCAATGGTTACCCTCTCGCGAACGGCCTGTCTAGACCTCCGGGCAAGTCGAGAAGCTCCACCGGCTCGCCGTCCCAGCCCGGCGGCACCACGGCCAGGGCATCCGCCAGCGCGGCGCCCCAGAGCGATCCCGGCCGGTCGTGCCCGACCGGTACTGCTCCCCCGCCTGTCCGCCGCACCGCGACCAGCCGGGTGTCGTGCGGGTGCGCCCTGACCGGTCCGGCCAGGGCGGCGCTCTCGCGCCCGCGCTCCGTACCGGTCAGCCGGTCCAGCACGGGCACCAGCAGCGTGAGCGCCGCGCCGAGCGCGGCGTAGGGGTTGCCGGGCAGCCCTGCCACCAGCGGCCCGCCCGGCAGCCGGGCCAGCAGCTGCGGATGCCCCGGGCGCACGGCCACCCCGTCCACCAGCGTCTCCGCCCCGAGGTCCGCGAGCACCGCCCGCAGGTGATCGGCCGGCCCGCGCGACGACGCCCCGCACACCACCACCACCTCGCCGCACCCCGGCGACGCCCCGGCCTCCGCGACGGTGACGGGCGCCACGGCGGGTGCCGCCGGGGACCGGGGCGCCGGTGGCGATCTCCACCGCCTCCCCCGCCCGTAACGGAGCGTCGTGGGGTCTGCCCCCGGCGAGGACCCGGCCGACGATCCGCCACGGCGGCGCCCCGGCGACCGCGTAGCCGTCCATGGCCGCCACGTCGGCGCCCGGCACGGCGACCAGCGCGCGCAGCGGCCCGGCCAACCGGCATCCCCGCGCCTCGGGCAGCGGCACCTCGACCGCCTCGGCCGCCTCCCCTGGCCGCGCGGCGGCGGCCGCGATCCGGCCGGGTGAGGGTGGTCCGGGGCGCAGGTGGGGTCCGGGTCCGGCGACAGTCACGGGCGGCTCCTTGACCGGCATTTTTCCATACTGTATACCGAATGCACAATACGACGCGAGAACGGAGCGGAGCGTGAAGGTCGCTGTTCTTGGCGCCGGCGCCATCGGCGCGTACGTGGGAGCCGCCCTGCACAGGGCGGGAGTCGAGGTGTCCCTCATCGCGAGAGGCCCCCACCTGGAGGCGATCCGCACGTCCGGCGTGCGGGTCCTCAGCCCCAGGGGCGACTTCACCGCCCACCCCCATGCCACCGACGACCCGCGCGAGGTCGGGCCGGTGGACCACGTCTTCCTGGGCCTCAAGGCGAACGGCTACGCCTCGGCCGGCCCCATGATCGAGCCGTTGCTGCACGAGGCCACGAGCATCATCGCCGCGCAGAACGGCATCCCGTGGTGGTACTTCCACGGCCTGAAGGGCCCCTACGAGGGCTATCGCATCGAGAGCGTGGACCCGGGAGGCGCGGTCACCGCCGCGCTCCCGCTGGACCGGGCGATCGGCTGCGTCGTGTACGCCGCCACCGAGATCGAGGAGCCGGGCGTGATCCGGCACCTGGAGGGCACCCGCTTCTCGATCGGCGAGCCGACCGGCACGCCGACCGGGCGGTGCGCGGAGTTCAGCGACGCCGCCGTGGCGGGCGGCCTGAAGTGCCCGGTCGAGTCCGACCTGCGCCGGGACATCTGGATCAAGCTCATGGGCAACATCGCGTTCAACCCGATCAGCGCGCTGTCCAGGGCCACCATGGCCGGCATATGCCGTCACCACGGCGCCAGGGAGCTGGTCAGGGCGATGATGCGGGAGACCGTCGAGGTGGCCCGCAACGTCGGCTGCGACCCCGGCATCTCGATCGAACGCCGCCTGCGCGGCGCCGAGAAGGCGGGCGAGCACCGCACGTCCACGCTCCAGGACCTGGAGAAGGGCAAACCGATGGAGCTCGACGTGCTGCTCGCGGCGGTGGTCGAGCTGGCGGACCTGACGGGCGCGAAGGTGCCCACCCTGCGCGCCATCCACGCGGTGAGCGACCTGCTCAACGAGAACCTTGTCCGTACCGGATAGATACACATACCGTAGTCTGTATACAGAATGGAGGGCTCATGAGCTATGACCGCCTGACCCATCCACTGGTGCGCGAGAACGGCGAGTTGCGCAGAGCCACCTGGGACGAGGCGCTGGAGCGCGCCGCCGAGGGCTTTCGCCGCAACGTCGCCGAGCACGGTCCCGACTGCTTCGCGATGCTGTCGTGTGCCCGCTCCACCAACGAGATGAACTACATAGGCCAGAAGTTCACCCGCGTGGTGATCGGCACCAACAACGTCGACTCCTGCAACCGCACCTGCCACGCCCCGAGCGTGGCCGGTCTGTCGGCGGTGTTCGGCAGTGGTGGTGGCACCTCCTCCTACCAGGAGGTGGAGGACACCGATGTGATCCTCATGTGGGGCTCGGCGGCGCGCAACGCCCATCCGATCTTCTTCCACCACGTGTTGAAGGGCATCCGCAACGGCGCCCGGATGTTCGCGGTCGACCCCCGCCGGACCGGCACGGCCCAGTGGGCCGACCGCTGGCTCGGGCTGAACGTCGGCACCGACATCCCGCTGGCCCACGCGGTCGCCCGGGAGATCATCCACGCCGGGCTGCACAACCAGGCGTTCATCGAGCGGGCCACGACCGGCTTCGAGGAGTTCCGGGCCTCGGTCGAGCCGTGGACTCTGACCACCGCCGAGCAGGTGACGGGCGTCCCCGCCGAGGCGATCCGCGAACTGGCCCACGCCTACGCCCGCGCCGACCGCGCGCAGCTGGTCTGGACGCTCGGCATCACCGAGCACCACAACGCCACCGACAACGTCCGGGCGCTGATCAACCTGGCCCTGCTCACCGGCCACGTCGGCCGCTACGGCTCCGGCCTGTCCCCGTTACGCGGCCAGAACAACGTGCAGGGCGGCGGCGACATGGGCGCCATCCCCAACCGGCTGCCCGGCTTCCAGGACCTCCTCGACCCCGGCATCCGCGAACGCTTCGAGCGGGCCTGGCAGAGCCCGATCCAGCCGCGCTACGGCCGCAACCTCACCCAGATGCTCGACGGCATGGCCGAGGGCGAGGTCACCACCTGCTACCTGATCGGCGAGAACCCCGTCCAGTCGGAGGCCGACTCCCTCGCCTGCGTCAAGCGGCTGTCGATGCTCGACCACCTCGTCGTCCAGGACATCTTCCTCACCAAGACCGCCCAGATGGCCGACGTGGTGCTGCCCGCCAGCGCCGCCTGGTGCGAGGCGGAGGGCACGTTCACCAACAGCGAGCGCCGGGTCCAGCGGGTGCGCCGGGCGGTGACCCCGCCGGGCGAGGCCCGCGACGACATCGAGATCCTCTGCGAGCTGGCCCGCCGGCTGGGCCACGACTGGCACTACGACGGCGCCGAGGAGGTCTGGAACGAGCTGCGCGCCCTGTCGCCCGCGCACACCGGGATGAGCTACCGGCGGCTGACGGAGTTGCAGGGCATCCAGTGGCCGTGCCCGTCGGAGGACACCCTCGAACCGCCCTTCCTGCACGGGCGCCTCTGGGACGACGACCCGGTCCGGCGCGGCATGCCGGCCCCGTTCGCGGTCATCCCGCACTCGCCGCCGGTGGACCTGCTCGACGAGGAGTATCCGCTGCGCCTCACCACCGGCCGCCGGCTCGACTCGTACAACACGGGGGTGCAGTCCTCCGGGTTCGCCTCGCCACTGCGCCGCGGCGAGACCATCGAGCTGTGTCCCGAGGACGCCGACCGGCTGGGGCTCGTCGCGGGCGAGGAGGTGCGCATCACCTCCCGCCGCGGCTCGGTCATCGCGCCCGTCCACATCGACCCCGCCCTGCGGCCGGGGCTGGTGTTCATGACGTTCCACTTCCCGGACGAGGTCGACACCAACGCGCTGACCATCGAGGCCACCTGCCCGATCGCGGGCACGGCCGAGTTCAAGGCGGCCGCCGTGCGGGTCGAGAAGCTCGCCCGCGGCGCGGAGACGCTCAAGCCCGTTCAGGCCGGGTGACGCCGTGGACCTGAGATTCCGCGACGCCGAACCCACCGCCGAGGAGCGCGCGGCGGTCGACGCGCTGCTGGGGCCGCCCGCGACCGCCTGGGACGGCGGCGCCCGGACCGCGACCGACCTGCGCTTCGCCGCCCGCGCCGAGCCCGCCCGTGACCTGCTGCTGCCCGCGTTGCACGCGGTCAACGACCGGGTCGGCTGGATCAGCGAGGGCGCGCTCGACTACATCTGCCGCCGCCTGACCGTCCCGCCCGCCGAGGCGTACGGGGTGGCCTCGTTCTACTCGCTGCTGGCGCTCGAACCCCGTCCCCCGCGCGTGCTGCACGTCTGCACCGACCTGGCCTGCCAGGCCAAGGACGCGCAGGACGTACGGCGGCGCGTCGAGGAGCGGCTCGGCGCGCCGGGCGGCTCCTGGCAGCCCAGCCCGTGCCTCGGCCTGTGCGAGCGGGCCCCGGCCGCGCTCGCCCTCACGGCCGGCGAGTCCCCGGCCGCGACGGTGTACGGCCCCGCCGACCCGGACGTTCTCGCGGACGCCGCCGCGCCGGCGGAGCCTCCGGTGGAGGCAGCGGTGCCGCAGGCCAGGCAGCCCGGCCTGGTGCTGCTCCGGCGCATCGGGGTGGTGGACCCGGCGAGCCTCGACGACTACCGGGCCAGTGGCGGCTACGCGGCCCTGCGCAGGGCCTTCCGGCTCGGCCCGGCGGGTGTGATCCGCGAGGTTCTGGAGTCGGGCCTGGTGGGGAGGGGCGGCGCGGCCTTCCCGACGGGCCGGAAATGGGACGCCACCGCCCGCCAGCCCGACCATCCGCACTACCTGGTGTGCAACGCCGACGAGAGCGAGCCGGGCACCTTCAAGGATCGCGTGATCATGGAAGGCGACCCGTACGCGCTCATCGAGGCGATGACGATCGCCGCCTACGCCACCGGCTGCGCCAAGGGATACCTCTACATCAGGGGCGAGTATCCCCGGGCGACCCGGCGGCTGGAGCACGCGATGGCGACGGCCCGTACCCGGGGCCTGCTCGGCGCGGACATCCTCGGCCAGGGCTTCTCCTTCGACATCGAGCTGCGCAGAGGCGCCGGGGCCTACATCTGCGGCGAGGAGACGGCCATCTTCAACTCGATCGAGGGCTTCCGGGGCGAGCCGCGCAGCAAGCCGCCGTTCCCGGTGGAGAAGGGCCTGTTCGGCAAGCCCACGGTCGTCAACAACGTGGAGACGCTGGTCAACGTGCTGCCGATCCTGGAGCACGGCGCCCAGGCCTACGCGGCGACCGGCACGAAGGACTCCACGGGCACCAAGCTGTTCTGCGTCTCGGGCAACGTCGACCGGCCGGGCATCTACGAGCTGCCCTTCGGCGCGACGTTGCGGGAGCTGCTGGACCTCGCCCGGCCGGAGAGGCCGCTCAGGGCGGTGCTCCTCGGCGGCGCGGCGGGGGCGTTCGTGACGGACCTGGACATCCCGCTGACGTTCGAGGGCACCCGGCAGGCGGGCGCGACGCTCGGGTCGGGCGTGGTGCTCGCCGTCGACGACACCGTGGACCTGAAGAGCATGCTGCTGCGGATCGCGGAGTTCTTCCGCGACGAGTCCTGCGGCCAGTGCGTGCCGTGCCGCGTGGGCACCGTACGCCAGGAGGAGGCCCTGCACCGGCTGTCCGGCCGGGTCGACCAGCGCGACCTGGTGCTGCTGCGCGAGGTCGGCCAGACCATGCGGGACGCCTCGATCTGCGGCCTCGGACAGACCGCGTGGAACGCGGTGGAATCAGCCATCGACCGCTTGGGGGTGTACAAGTGATCCCGCTGCAGCCGCCCCGCCGGCTCGTCGACGTCCAGATCGACGGCGAGACCGTACGGGTGCCCGAAGGCTCGACCATCCTCGACGCCTGCGCGGCGGCCGGGAAGGACGTCCCGACCCTCTGCCACGGCGACACGCTCACCCCGAAGAACGCCTGCCGGGTGTGCGTCGTCGAGGTCGAGGGGGCGCGGACGCTGGCTCCCGCCTGCTCGCGGAAGGTCGAGGCCGGCATGTCCGTCGGCACCGGCACCGAGCGGGCCAGGCAGAGCCGCAAGGTGGTGCTCGAACTGCTCGGCTCGTCGGTGGACCTGTCGACGACGCCGCGCGCCGCCGAGTGGATCGAGGAGTACGGCGCCGAGCCGGACAGGTTCGGCGACGACGCGGCCACGGTCGAGCAGCCCGTCAAGGTGGACAACGACCTCTACGTGCGCGACTACGGCAAGTGCATCCTGTGCTACAAGTGCGTCGACGCCTGCGGTGACCAGT
Organism: Nonomuraea sp. CX421; assembly: GCF_059358955.1. Classification (NCBI taxonomy): domain Bacteria; kingdom Bacillati; phylum Actinomycetota; class Actinomycetes; order Streptosporangiales; family Streptosporangiaceae; genus Nonomuraea; species Nonomuraea sp. CX421. The sequence goes on from NZ_JCADBK010000018.1 coordinate 60,637, forward strand.
GGCAGAACACCTTCGCCATCGCGGTCGCGGGCCGGGGCTTCGACTCGACGATCTCCACCGAGTTCGACGCCCCGCTCACCGACTCGGCCTGCGTCTACTGCGGCAACTGCGTCGAGGTCTGCCCGACCGGGGCGCTGTCGTTCAAGTCGGAGTTCGACATGCGCGCCGAGGGCACCTGGGACGAGTCGCGGCAGACCCAGACCACCACGATCTGCAGCTACTGCGGGGTCGGCTGCAACCTGACCCTGCACGTGCAGGAGAACAAGATCGTCAAGGTGACCTCGCCGCACGACAACCCGGTCACCCATGGCAACCTCTGCGTCAAGGGCCGCTTCGGGTACGGCTATGTCTAGGGTCACCGTGCGGCGGCTGATCATGCGGATCAGGGAGGCGGCCCCCACCCACCGGATCGACTCCCTGGCCGCCGAGGAGCCGCTGGAGATCCGGGTCGGCGGGCTGCCGCTGACCATCACCATGCGGACCCCGGGCGACGACTTCGACCTGGCCGCCGGTTTCCTGGTCAGTGAGGGGGCCGTCGGCTCGGCCGGGGACATCGCCGCGATCCGCTACTGCGCGGGCGCCACCCGGGAGGGGCTCAACACGTACAACGTGCTGGACGTGCAGCTCGCCCCCGGCGTCCCGCCGCCGGAGCCGCGCAACTTCTACACCACCTCCTCCTGCGGCGTCTGCGGCAAGGCGTCGCTGGAGGCGGTCCGCTCGGTGGCCCGCTGGAGCGTCCGGGACGACCCGCTGGAGCTGACCCCGGCGACCGTCGCCGCGCTGCCCGACCGGCTCCGTTCGGCGCAGCGGGTCTTCGACCGGACCGGCGGGCTGCACGCGGCGGGCCTGTTCACGGCGGACGGCGAGCCGCTGTGCGTGCGTGAGGACGTCGGCCGGCACAACGCCGTGGACAAGCTGCTCGGCTGGGCGCTGCGCGACGGCCGGCTGCCGCTGCGCTCCACGGTGCTCATGGTGTCCGGCCGCGCCTCCTTCGAGCTGGTGCAGAAGGCGGTCATGGGCGGGATTCCCGCCCTGGCCGCCGTCTCCGCCCCCTCCTCGCTCGCGGCGGAGCTGGCCGCCGAGGAGGGGCTGACCCTGATCGGCTTCCTGCGGGGGGAGTCGATGAACGTCTACACCGGCGAGAAGCGACTGAACGTCACTCCGGGCACCGGAAACGGCTCATCCGGTGCGGTGGTACCCACGGGGTGATGGCGGGATGCCGACCGGCGTGCCTGGCCCCCAGCCGCCGGATCGGCATCCCAACATCCCGCTCCCGTGAGCTCATTCGTCCGCGGTGTGGACGCTGCTCGCCAGGTGGGCCGCCTCGCCCCAGGGGCCGTTGCGCACCCGCCGGACCAGGTCGCGCCAGGGCTCCGCCCAGCCGCTCAGCGGACCGCATCGGCCGGCGAGCGCGATGGCCAGCAGGGCGCCCGTCTCGTTCCGGCCGGCCAGCCAGGCCGCGTGCGGCAGGATCCGGCCCGGGTCGACGCCGGACGCCGACCCGGCGAGGACGCGCCCCGCGTCGACCGCCACCAGAACGCCGGCGGCTCTGTCCACCAGCGCGGCGAGCTGCGCACGGGGATCCGCCCAGTCCACCGAGGCCGCCACCAGCTCGGCCTCCAGGTGCGCGGGGAAGTCGCCGGCGACCTGCCGGACGACCGGCTCGACGGCTTCCCCTCCGGGTGACCGCCGCTCGTACAGGACACCCCGCTCGACGGCTTCCCCGCCGATCGGCGGCCACTCGTCCAGGGTGTCCTGCTCGACGGCCCATCCGCTCGAACGGCGTTCGCGCAGGGCGCCCGCGATCGTGGCCAGCCGCTGGGCCGCCGGACGGTCGCGGTCGGCGCCGGCGTCGGGCTCGCCGGGAGCCGCGGCGAGAGCCCGCACCGTGGCCCGCAACTCCGCGACGCCCGTCCCGGAGCGGGCGCATCGCACCAGCCCTCGCGCCGCGACCCGCCAGTCGGCGGTCCGGGTCAGGTCGCCCGCGATCCCGGCCAGCCGGTCGACGGCGGCGGGCGTGTACCGCGCCCACCGGTCCAGCGCGCCGACCGCCGCCCGGCGCGTGACCGGGTCGTCCGACTCCGCCGCGGCGACGACCAGCTCCGCGTACCGGCTACGGAAACGTCCGGGCAGGTCCAGGGGGTGCGCGCCGAGCACCGGCGCGGCCGGGTCTCCCCCTCCCGCCACCACGTCCGCGAGCAGCGACCAGGCCGCCGGATCGTCGAGCAGCTCCCGGCAGGCCGAGGCGATCGCCGTCCGGACGTCGGGCCCCGCCCCGTCCCACAGCCGCCGCAGCAGGTTCGCGGTGTCCGGCGCCCGGTGGTGGGCGAGCAGGCGGACGGCCTCCTTGCGCGCGGTCACCTTGCCCGTGGCGAGGATCGGGGTCAGCGCCGTCGTCAGCTCGCCGGGCGGCACGAACCGCGCGGCCCTGGCCGCCGCCGACACCGCGACGTGGGCGTCGTCACCGTACGCGCTGTCCAGCAGGAGGGTGAGCGCGTCCCGAGGGTGTCCGGTCCACGGCAGCGCGGTCAGCGCCGCCCGGCGGGTCAGGTCGTCGGGTGAGTTCAGGTAGCGGTCCAGCTCGCCGGACGGGACGGCCGGGATCCGCCCGATGATCTCGATCGCCATGGCCCGCTCGTGGCCGGGCAACTCGGCGTCGTCCGCGATCCGGTGCAGCAGCCGCAGGCACGCCTCCCGCTGCCGCGCCGTCCACCGGCGCGCCGCGGCGCGGCTGACGTACCAGACGCGCCGCATGCCTCTCTGGGTGAAGCGGCCTCGTGGCGGCTGTTCGCCCAGCGCGGCGTCCAGCAGGTCGGTGCGGTGCCAGGCGATCGCCTGGAACACCTCGCGGAGCGTGACCATGGACGGGTCCATCGCCAGCAGTCCGGGCACCCGTTCACCCCGGGTCCGCGGCGGCGCCAGCCAGTGCGCGACCGCCGTCCTGACGCTCCCCTCGCTCCCTGACGTCAGCGCCCGGGCCAGCGCCCGCCGCAGCTCGGGGATCGCGTGACCGCGCCGCCCCAGGGCACCGGCCAGCAGGAAGGTGAGCTCGTGCCGCTCGTGACCGGCCTCCGCGGCCAGGAACGGAGCCACCCGGTCCACCAGCGCCGCCGCCTGGCCGGGACTCAGCACCCCGGACAGGCGGCTCAGGTGGATCCGTCCCGTGTGTCGCGCGAGCCGGGCGAGGGTCCGCAGGGCGAACTCCAGCAGGTCCGCCTCATCCCGGGCGGCGCCGCTTTGCAGCACCTGGCCGGCCAGGCCGGTGAGCGCGTAGTCGGTCCCGCTGGAGCGGTCGCGGGCGGCGAGCGCGCCGTCGACCACCTGTTCCAGCGCCGGCAGGTGCGCGGGCACGAAAAGGCCGGCCGGGATCGCGGCCAGCGCCTCGACCGCGGCCAGCCGCACCGGGTCCTGCTCGTTGCGGAGCCGCCCCAGCGACTCCAGCAGGGCGGTGATCACCTCCGGGTCACGGCTCCGTCCCGCGCACGCGATCAGGTGCCGGTAGCCGAGGGCCCGGTCGCTCCCGTTCGAGCGCCGGGTCGCCGCCCGCAGCGCCGGCTCCGCCTCGCCGTACGGGAGGAATCCGGTCGTCTCCAGCAGGCGGGACGGGCTCTGCGCGACGGGCCTCAGCCGTGCCATCCGGCGCGCCTCGGCGGAGCGACGGTCCAGCGGCAGAAGCTCCAGCAGCGGGCCGGACAGCTCGGCCCGGCCGAGGTCCGTGCCGGCCGTCGCCGCGTCGAACACGGCCTCCCTGCGGCTCGGCGGCAGCGCCCGCAGCAGGTCGGCCAGCCCCTCGTCGCCCTCCCCGGCCACGACCGCCGCCAAGCCCATCCCGGCGTCGCCCAGCGCGCTCAGCAGATCGTCGGCCGACCCCTGATCGTCCTCGCGGACCACGCGTCCCACCTCGCCCAGCTCGGCGTCGGCCAGCGCGCCCAGGCGGTCCCGGACCGCTCTCGACCGGAGCAGCGAGCGCAGCCACCCCGCGCGTCCGGAGACGAGGAACAGGGCGAGCGTGCGGCCGGGATCGGCCTCCAGCAGCCGGGCCACGCACCGCGCCGACAGCACGGGCGTCCAGTACGGCTCCAGCAGCGCGATCACGCGTTCCGGCGCCGCCGGCGCGGCGGCCTCGACGCCCGCGGCGTGCCCCCTCCACCAGTCGTTCCGCAGCTGGTGCGGCAGCTCGGGCAGGACGTTCTCGGCGTGGGCGAGGACCGCGAGCGGGTGCCGCCTGCCCAGGCTCGCCCAGTTGCGCACCGCGTGCGCGAGGCCGTCCAGCTCCGCCGCGACGACCTCCGGGCGGCAGGCGACGAGCAGCCGGGCGGCCTCCCGCTCACCCCATCGTTCGCGGACCTGGCCGAGCAGCCGTTCCGCGAGATCGCTCCGGCCGTGACGCCGGATCGCCCGGTAGGCCGTGCTCCGGGCCTGCGTCGATCCCTCGCGCACGATGCGTTCGACGACCTCGGCGGGAAGACCGAGGCGGACGGTCAGGGTGATGGCGTAACCGGCGACGTCCGGATCCGGGTCTCGCGTCGCCCGGACGACGTGGGCGGTCTCTCCCACCGCCGCGGCCAGGGTCAGGCCGGTGTGCCGTTCGTACGGGCCGCGCTCCGCGAGCTCGTCCAGGATCCCCCGCAGCTCGGGCCGCCCCGCCAGTCGGCGGCCGTGGTGGTGCAGCCGGTGGCGCCGCTCCTGGAAGGGCAGGGTCTCCATCTCGTCGAGCAGTTCGCCCGCGGATCCCGTCAGCTCATGCATGACGCCCGATTATGGCGAGACATCATCACATATGCCGCTGTTTATTGCCGGGCGGCTCCGTGCGCTCCGGTCGCGGGGCGCCTGGCGAAGGACGGGGCGTGCTCGGGCCGCAGGCCGACGCCGATGAGGTAGGCGGGCACGTACGACAGCTGGGGGAACACCCGCAGCAGGGCCAGCAGGGCGCGCGGCGGGCCCTTGCGCCTGCCCTCGATGACCGGCACGGCGAGGACCTGGTGCATCAGCCGCTGCAGGCTCTGCACCAGGAAGGTCGGCAGCAGCCGGCGGGCGTGCACCCCGGCGAGCGCCTCGGGGGTGACCGTCCCGCGCCGCAGCGGCTCGGCGAGCAGCGTCGCGGCGGCCACCGCGTCCTGCACGGCCAGGTTGATGCCGACGCCGCCGAGGGGTGACATGGCGTGTGCCGCGTCGCCGATGCACAGCAGGCCGTCACGGTGCCAGCGCCGCAGCCGGTCCATGCGCACGTCCAGGTGCTTGACGTCGTCCATCGACTCCAGGGCGTCCGTCCGGCCGGCCAGGGCGGGATTGATCCGCGCGATCTCGCGCCGGAAGCCGGCGATGCCGGCGGCCCGCAGCTCGGGATCGAGGCCCTTCCTGGCCAGGTAGCCGATCTGGAGGTGGGTCTCGCGCGGGATCACGACCATGATGCGGTTGCCGCCCAGCATCGGGGTGAGGGTGGCCGCCTCGTCCTCGGGCGTGCGCGGCAGCCGGAACCACCAGACGTCGAACGGCACCGGGAACTCCTTGGCGGGCAGCCCGGCCCGGCGGCGGGCCATCGACCAGCGGCCGTCGCAGGCGATGGTCAGATCGGCGCGGATCTCACCGGTCCGGCCGTCCTCGGTGCGGTAGCGGACCCCGGCGACCCGGTCGTCCTCGCGGATCAGGTCGGTCGCCTCGGTCCGCATCCGCAGGGTGAAGCCGGGCTCCTCCGCCGCCGCGTCGGCGAGCAGCGTGAGCAGGTCCCACTGCGGCACCATCGCGATGTAGGGGTGGCGGACCTTGAGCCGGCGCAGGTCGCCGAAGACGACGCGACGGTTCTCGCCGACGGGAAAGGCGATCTCGTGGATCCGGTTCTGCGGGAGCTTGGCGAACCGGTCGCCGAGCCCGAGCTCGTCGAGCAGCCGCAGCGTCGACGGATGCACCGTGTCGCCGCGGAAGTCACGCAGGAAGTCGCCGTGCTTCTCCAGGACGGTCACCTCGACGCCGGCGCGAGCCAGCAACAGGCCCGACACCATGCCGGCCGGACCTCCTCCGATGATGACGCAGGTCCCCTGACCACTCATCTTCATCACCATATTTCATCATCTGTTGAATAATTCCATCATGCGACCGCGCCTCCCCTCGGTCAACCCCGCACGCCGAACCGGACCGACAGCCCCCACCCACGCGGCGAATCCGCTTCTTCACCCAGCGAGCGAGCGCATCTAGTCAATCTGATCACCAAGTTGCACAATTTCCCCGTGAGAGCGTATGTCGGGGTCACTGACGGCGACTGGTACCGATTCCTGGCCGACCGGCCAATCCTGACCGAGGCCAACTTCTGGCGCCCCTCCGGCCGCACCCGGTTTCGCGCGCTCAGCCACGGCGAGCCGTTCTTCTTCAAGACCCACCATCCGCACAATCGGGTGGTCGGCGGCGGCTTCTTCAACGGCTTCGAGCAACTCAGACTCTCGGAGGCCTGGGACATCTTCGGTGAGGCCAACGGCGCTACCGGGTTACCCCAGATGCGACAGCGGATCAGCCGTTACCGCAAGCAGCCCATCACTCCTTCCGAAGACCCTGTCATCGGCTGCGTACTGATCCGCGACACGCGCTTCTTCGACGTCCCCGCTGCCGAGCCGCCCGACTTCGCCTCCAACATCGTCCAGGGCAAGGGCTACGACCTGGCCCTCCACCCGCACGCTGACTACTTCCACCATCTGATCGCCCGCCTGCTCGACGGTGCCGACCACGTCGACATCGATCTGTCGAAGCCATGGCACCGCGACGGGCCGGTCTTCGGTGATCCCCGACTGACGCCACAGCGCCTGGGCCAGCAGGCATTTCAGGCTGTCGTTCTCAACGCCTATCACCGACGCTGCGCGATCACCGGTCACAGAATCCGACCAGTGCTGCAGGCCGCGCACATCCGGCCGGTCTCCGCCGGCGGTCAGCATCGGGTCGACAACGGTCTGCTGCTGCGTTCGGACGTGCATACCCTGTTCGACCGCGGCTACCTCACCGTCGATCCCGAGCACCGGCTGCGGGTCAGCCCCCGACTACGTGAGGAGTTCGGCAACGGCGAGGAGTTCTACCAGCGCGCCGGCACTCTCATCGCGGTCCCCGACCAGCCGCGTGACCATCCCGATCCGGAGGCCTTGGACTGGCACCTCAGCGAGGTCTTCCTCCCCTGACCCGATGGTGTCCAGCGAGGAGACGGCTTTCGGCGACCGCCTGGGAAGGGCTGTACGGATAGGGTGCTTCGTTATGGAGCAGCGGGTGCTGGGGCGGACCGGACGGCGGGTGGGCGTGGTCGGGCTCGGCGCCTGGCAGCTCGGGGCTGACTGGGGTGACGTGAGCGAGGCCGACGCGTTCGCCACCCTGGAGGCCGCCGCCGACGCGGGGGTGACCTTCGTCGACACCGCCGACGTCTACGGCGACGGGCGCAGCGAACGGATCGTCGGCCGGTTCGCCAAGGGGCGGCCGGAGCTCACCATCGCCACCAAGATGGGCCGCCGGCTGGAGCAGGTGCCCGCCAACTACGTGATGGCCAACTTCCGCGCCTGGAACGAACGCTCCCGCCGCAACCTCGGCGTCGACACCGTCGACCTGGTGCAACTGCACTGCCCTCCCACCCCGGTCTACTCGTCCGACGCCGTCTTCGACGCGCTCGACACGCTGGTCGAGGAGCAGAAGGTGGCCGCGTACGGAGTGAGCGTGGAGACGTGCGAGGAGGCGCTGACGGCGATCGCCCGGCCGGGCGTGGCGACCGTGCAGATCATCCTCAACGCGTTCCGGCTCAAGCCGCTGGATCGGGTGCTGCCCGCGGCCCGCGCGGCCGGGGTGGGCGTGATCGCCCGCGTGCCGCTGGCCAGCGGCCTGCTGTCCGGCCGCTACGACGAGCACACCGTCTTCGCGCCCGACGACCATCGCAGCTTCAACCGGCACGGCGAGGCGTTCGACGTGGGCGAGACGTTCTCCGGCGTCGACTTCGCGACCGGGCTGGAGGCGGTCCGCGGGCTGGCGCCGCTGGTGCCCGAGGGGGCGACCATGGCGCAGTTCGCGCTGCGCTGGATCCTTGACCAGCCCGGCGTCTCCGTCGTCATCCCCGGCGCCCGCAACCCGGCCCAGGCCGCGGCCAACGCGGCCGCCGCGGCGCTGCCGCCGCTCCCCCAGGCCACCCTGGCGGCCGTCCAGGCCGTCTACGACGAGCTGATCCGCCCGCGAGTCCACGACCGCTGGTAAGGGGCACGGCGGACGCGATCTCTTAACAGGCGTCTTTACTCGGTGATGATCGAGGACTAACTTCTGAAGCAGCTCACTCAGGAGTGACAGATGTCTTCGATGATGCTGACCTCCGCGGCTCGTGACGCGCTGCGCGAGGATGAGGTGATCTTCTTCGACTGGCATGTCGTCGGCCTCTGCTGCGCGGACGCGGGAGAGTTCTCGGTCCGCCCGCTGCGCCGGCGACGCCTGCCACGACGCGCGCGCCAGATCGGATCCGCGCCCGTGTACGCCCACCCGACCGCCTGGGTTCATCTCGCCGGGCTCCCGGTCACCGTCGACTGCCGCGCGCTGGGCCGCTGGCGGCGGTTCACGACCGACCTTCCCCCGGACGCCGGACTGCGCTGCTGCCTTGGAAGACCCTTATCTGGAGGTAATCGGTGAACGTGCGCTCCATCATCGTCTGGACGGCGGTCGCCCTCGTCGGCGCCACCGGCTGGGCTGTGCTAGCACTGTCCCGGGGCGAGAACGTCAACGCGATCTGGCTGCTCGCGGCGGCGCTCGGTTCCTACGCCATCGCCTACCGCTTCTACGCCCGGTTCATCCTGCGCCGGGTGCTCGGCGCCGACGACCGCAGGGCCACTCCCGCCGAACGACTCGACAACGGCATCGACTACCACCCGACCGACCGCCGGATCCTGTTCGGCCACCACTTCGCCGCCATCGCCGGCGCCGGCCCGCTGGTCGGCCCGGTGCTGGCCGCGCAGATGGGCTACCTGCCGGGCACGATCTGGATCATCGCCGGCGTCATCTTCGCCGGCGCCGTCCAGGACATGGTCATCCTGTTCTTCTCGATGCGGCGCAACGGCCGGAGCCTCGGCCAGATGGCCCGCGAGGAGATCGGCCCGGTCGGCGGGGCGGCGGCGCTGATCGCCGTCTTCGCCATCATGATCATTCTCTTGGCGGTGCTGGCCCTGGTCGTGGTGGGCGCGCTGGCCAAGTCGCCGTGGGGCACGTTCTCCATCGCGATGACCATCCCAATCGCCCTGTTCATGGGGTTCTACCTGCGCGTGTTCCGGCCCGGCCGGGTCATGGAGACCACGGTGATCGGCGTCACGCTGCTGGTGCTGGCGATCGTCGCCGGCGGCTGGGTCCAGGAGTCGAGCTGGGCGCCCACCTTCACGCTGAGCCCGTCCGCGCTCTCCCTCTGGCTGATCGGGTACGGCTTCATCGCGGCGGTCCTGCCGGTCTGGATGCTGCTGGCGCCCCGCGACTACCTGTCCACCTTCATGAAGATCGGCACGATCGTCCTGCTGGCGATCGGCGTCGCGGTCACCATGCCCACGCTCCAGACCACGGCGTTCACCGAGTTCGCCTTCAACGGCAAGGGGCCGGTCTTCGCCGGGTCGTTGTTCCCGTTCGTGTTCATCATCATCGCCTGCGGCGCCCTGTCCGGGTTCCACGCGCTGATCTCGTCCGGCACCACGCCCAAGATGATCCGCAAGGAGTCGCAGGTCAGGATGATCGGCTACGGCTCCATGCTGATGGAGTCGTTCGTCGCCGTCATGGCCATCACCGCGGCCTCCATCCTGAGCCCCGGCCTCTACTTCGCCATGAACTCCCCCGCCGGACTGGTCGGCGCCACCGTCCAGACGGCCTCCGAGGCGGTCACCAACCTGGGCTTCGTCATCACCCCCGAGCAACTGCAGGCGGCGGCGCAGGCCGTACAGGAACAGACCCTGATCGCCCGCACCGGAGGCGCGCCCACGCTGGCCGTCGGCCTGTCGCAGATCTTCTCCGACTTCATCGGCGGCCCCGGGCTGCAGGCCTTCTGGTACCACTTCGCGATCATGTTCGAGGCGTTGTTCATCCTCACCACCGTCGACGCCGGCACCCGGGTCGGACGGTTCATGCTCCAGGACACGCTGGGCAACCTGTGGAAGCCGATCGGCCGCGTGAGCTGGTGGCCCGGACTGGTGCTGTCCAGCGCGGTGGTGGTCGCGGCCTGGGGCTACTTCCTCTACCAGGGTGTCAACGATCCGCTCGGTGGCATCAACCAGCTCTTCCCGCTGTTCGGCATCGCCAACCAGCTGCTCGCCGCGGTGGCCCTCACCGTGGCCACGACCCTGCTGATCAAGAGCGGCCGGCTGAAATGGGCGTGGGTGACCGGGATCCCGCTCGCCTGGGACGTCGCGGTCACCCTCACGGCGAGCTACCAGAAGGTCTTCTCCAGCGACCCCATCCTCGGCTTCTTCGCCCAGCGCGCCCGCTATCAGGCCGCGCTCGACCAGGGGCAACTGCTGGCCCCGGCCAAGACCCCCGACGCGATGCGGCAGATCGTGTTCAACTCCACCGTGGACGGCATCCTGGCCGCGCTGTTCGCGATCCTCATCATCGTCGTGCTCGTCGACGCGATGCGGGTGTGGGCGAAGGCGATCAGGACCAGAGAACCCCTGCCCAACACCGAGGCGCCGTTCGAGGAATCCAAGATCGTCGAACCGTCTGGGCTCATCGCCACCCGCGAGGAGCGTCGCCAGATGGCCGAGACGTCGTCCCGCGACACCTGACCCCGGCTCGGTACGGTTCCCGGTACGGCTCTCGCCCTGGGCGGGAGCCGTATCTGTGCGACTGCTAGGGTGCGGCGGGTGAGCGGACGTGGAGTTCTCGTCACCGGGGCGTCGCGAGGCATCGGCCGGGCGGTCGCGGCGGCGTTCGCCGCCGAGGGCGACCGGGTCGCGATCCACCAACGTGACTCCGCCGAGCAGGCGCGGCGGCTGCTCGGCGAACTGCCCGGTCAGGGGCACGTCATCGTCCAGGCCGACCTGGCCGACCCCGACGAGGTGCGGCGCATGGCCGACACGGCGGCCGAGACGCTCGGCGGCATCGACGTGCTGGTCAACAACGCCGGAATCTTCCTGCACCACCCCATCACCGAGCTGTCCTACGAGGAGTGGCAGGACGCCTGGCGGCGAACGCTCGACGTCAACCTGGTGGGCGCGGCCAACGTCACCTGGTGCGCGCTTCAGCACATGCCCGCCGGAGGCCGGATCGTCAACGTCTCCTCGCGCGGGGCCTTCCGCGGCGAACCCGACGGCCCCGCCTACGGCGCGACCAAGGCGGGCCTCAACGCGTTCGGCCAGTCGCTGGCCATCGCCCTCGCGCCGCGCGGCATCGCGGTGGCCACCGTGGCGCCGGGTTTCGTGGCCACCGACATGACCAACGAACACCTCAAGCCGCCCCGGGGTGACGAGATCCGCGCGCAGAGCCCGTTCGGCCGGGTGGCCGAGCCGGAGGAGATCGCGGCGGCCGTCGTGTATCTGGCCTCACCGGCCGCCGAGTGGGCCAGCGGCGCCGTCCTCGACCTCAACGGCGCCTCCTACCTCCGCTAACCGGTCGGGTGCGAGCGGCCCATGACGAGGCGGCCAACGCGGGACAAACGCGGGATGATCTTCCAGATGATGTGGAGAGTGCGAAGCATCTACGCAGGTCAGGGCAGCGGAGTCAGCTGTACAGCCACCGCTCTCCTACAGCGTCATGTGCCCTTGCGGTTTAGTAGCGGGCGGCTGTTGCGGTGAGCTCGTCCGTGCGGCGGCAGGGGCTGGCCACGCGGCGGCGCACCTGCGGGTGTCGTCCCAGCGGTTGATCAGGACGGCGCTGCCGACGGCGCCCGCCCGATCAGGCGGCTAGCCAAATGATCATGGATACGCTGTGCTACTCATTGGCCCATCGCGACCATCTAGTGCCAGGCCTGGACAGGGTTTCATGGCAGCTTGCAGGCGTGAGCGGATCACGGCTTAAGCCACGGGTGGATCACATCCCGTAATCACGGAGGATCTCGTTCCCGTTACTGAAAATGATCTTTACTTTTAGTTTTCCCTCATGTGATGATCAATCCGTTTTGCCACGTCTGTTCGAAAGGCTGTGAGTGAAAACACGCCGATCAGCGTCCGGCTTATCTGCCCGGACGCGCCGCCGCGCTACCCTGATCACGGCTCTGACGCTACCGCTCTCGCTCATGAGCGCGCCCGCGATCGCCCAGGGCCCCACGCCACCCCCCACCCCAGCCTCCGCATCGACAACACCACCGGGCGCCACTTCGGAGCCAGGCCTCAAGACCGTCTGGGAGAAGGCTGCCAAATCCGGAAAGCCTGTCGAGGTTCCCTCCCGGTTCACCGAAACCATGAAGGTTTGGGCCAACCCCGATGGCAAGAACCTGCGAGCCGAGCTGTACACCCGCCCCGTCCAACTCAAGAACCCGGCCAACGGCGCCTGGGAACCCATCGACACCCGCATCGTCACCCGCGATGGCAAGCTCCAGGCCGCCCGCGTCAAGACCCCGCTGACCTTCGGCGAACGCGGCACCAAGCACCTGGTGTCCGCGGCCGGCAAGCAGGGCAAGACCGGCCTAAACGTGACCCGCGCGTTGCCGGAACCCAAGATCTCCGGCAGCGCGGTCACCTACCCCGACGCCGTCGCCCCCGGGGCCGACCTGGTGGTGCAGGCCCAGGCTGACGGCTTTATCTCCCGGGTGGTCTTCCGGCAGCGGCCGACCGGCCCGGTGACGGGTGCGGCTCCCGCTGACGCTGCCCGAGGGCACCACGTTCGGCAAGACGCCGGAAGGCCTGCCGCAGCTCAAGGACGCCAAGGGCAAGGCGAAGGCTGCGCCGATCGTGCTGACCGCGATGGACGCCAAAGTGGAGGCCTCCCCCGACGAGGGCAAGAGCTCCCCTATCACCGCGCGCGTGGAGACCTCCGGCAAGACGCCGGAGCTGGTGTTCACCCCGGACAATAAGTTCCTGGCCGACCCGGCGGTCACCTATCCGGTGACCATCGCCGCCGCCTCCGAATGGTTCGGCGGCGGCGTACCCACCGACGCCTGGGTTAACAAAAACAACCCCAGCACCAACAACGCTGCTGCCGGATGGCTGCGCGCCGGCACCACCTCCACCAGCGCCGACATCGCCCGCGTATACCTCAAGTTCAACACCGACGCGCCGGAGCTCGAGGGCGCCACCGTCGTCGACGCGGACCTGTGGATGTGGAACTACAAATCCGGCGGCCCCGACGGCCAACTGTGCGGCGAGAACCTCGGAAACGGCATCGCGGCCGAACGCGTCACCTCTTCATGGAGTTCCAGCAGCCTGAGCTGGTCCAACCAGCCCTCGACCTTAGGCACCCTAGAAGGAGGAAACAAGGCCGGCTACAACTACGAAGCCGATCCTGCCAGCTGGTGCGCCAAGGAAGAGACCCTGCTGCACCAGGTCAACGCCATGGCCCGCGCCTGGATCGAACAAGACGAACCCAACCACGGGCTAGTGCTGCGAGCCCTCCCCGAGACCGCATCAATCAACTGGCGCCAGTACTACTCCAGCGAATACAGCGGCGACCCCTACCCCGGGTACCGACACCCACCCACCCTCATAGTCGAATATATCCCTGCTCCGTCTGAGATCAGGGGCATCTTTATGCCCTACCAGGACACCGATCCAACAGGTGCGGAGATCGACGCCAACACATCCAGCGATCCCATCGTTCGATCAGCTCCAGAGGTGACAGACGACCAGGCGACCGCGATGCGCGCGGACTCGCCGGGCTACTACATGGAGGACACCACCTACGGGTTCGGCATCCCTGAGGAGGTGACTGAACAGGAATGGCTAGATGGGATGGAGGCCACTTATCCCGTCGGCGACGGGACCGATCCGGATCCCGGCTCGGACACCACTCCGCCCACGGTGACTTCCACCGTCCCAGCCGATGCCGCGACTGGTGTTCCAATAAACATCCCCATCAAGGCAACCTTTAGCGAACCGGTCACCGAGGTGCAGGCTGCGGTCAAAACCTCTGGGGGAACCAGCGTCGCCGGGACGGTGGCGATGGACACCGCGGGCACCGCGATGACCTTCAGGCCCCAGCAGCAATTGAGCGCCTACACGGCTTACACGGTCGAGGTGAGCGGGGCAAAGGACGCTGCGGGTAACAGGATGGCTGCCCATTCCTGGTCGTTCACCACCGAGCATGGACCGCAGGCGCTCTGGAAATTCGATGAGGGGACCGGCAGCGCTGCCGCAGACTCCTCGGGCAACGGGAACGACGCCGTCGTGAGTGAGTCCACCTTCTGGGTACCCGGAAAGCACGGCACCGCTCTGTCGAGCATGACCACTCCGGCGATCAAGACTCCCGCCACCTCGGCGAACGAGACGTCGGAACGTCTGCGCTTCCTTGCCGCCAAGGAGGCTGCAAGGCAAAGCAAGCCGGTTGAGGTCGCTCACGAGACTTCGGAAACCAGCATCACTCATGCAATGCCTGACGGCTCCTATCGGACCGACATAACGTCGGGCCCAGTCCGTACGTTGAAGGACGGTGTATGGGTCCCCATTGATACCTCTCTCATAGAGGAAGGCGGTGCGTTGAAGCCCAAGGCGATCGCCACAGGTGTCGTCCTGGAAATCTCCACCGGCGGAACCAAGCCCTATGCGAAAATCACCCACCGCCAAGGTGAGACATCCGCGCTGTCCTGGCCGACAGCCTTGCCCAAGCCCACGGTGAAAGGAAATACAGCGACGTTTGTGAACGCAGCCGGTCCTGGAGCGGATCTGGTTATCACTGTCTTGCCGACTGGATTGCAGCAGATGGTCGTGCTGCGCGAGCGGCCCGAAAAGCCGCTGGAACTCCGCATAAGCATTGCGGGCAACGCCGCCCTGTCTGAGAGCAAGGACGGTCGACTGCTGCTCACCGGCAAGAACAAGAAGCTCGTGGCGTCGGCACCGCAGCCATTCATGTGGGACGCCAGCGCCAAGGAGCGCCCGCAGAGCGCGAAGCGAGTCAAGATTGCCACAGACGTGGTCACCAAGGAGGACCACACCGAGCTGGTGCTCAAGCCCCACCACCGGTTCCTGACCGACCCGGACACCACCTACCCGGTCCGGTTGCAGCCGCTGGCGGCATCGACGAGCAGCGAAGACGTCTCACTCGCCAGCACCGACACGGCGGACTCGCCGGCGTACCCCGACAGCGCGGTCATGCTCGCCGGTGTGCAGACGGGGCAGAAGCTGCGCTCCTACCTGCGGTTCTCCACCGGGAGTCTGCAGGGTCAGACAGTGACCGACGCTAAGCTGTCGCTGTACAACATCACCAGCTCAGCCTGTGGCGCGTCGGTCAGTGACGGACTCCAGGTCCGCCGGATAACCGGCACCTGGGACGTCAACAACCTCTACTGGGCGAACAAGCCGACCGCGACCACCGAGGACGCACAGATCAACAAGGCGGGCTACGACCTGGCATGCGCCGACGGGGCCAAGCACCTGGAGTGGAACGTCACCGGCATCGCCCAGGACTGGGCCGCTGGTGCCGCCGACCATGGGCTGGTGGTGCAGTCGCCGACCGAGAGCACCGCAATCAACTGGCGCTACCTCACGGCCTCGGAAGACACCGAGTTCAACCAGCCGCCCACGCTGACCGTCACCACCAGCGGGCCTGTATCGGCACCTACCGTCTCCGGACTTGCCATAACACCGGCACAGGACGTGGCCGGAGTAACCGTGGCCACCTCGCTCACCCCACAACTGGCCGCCACCGTCGCCGACACCATCGGCGGCGACCTCACCGGGGAGTTCGAGATTGAGCACGACCCGGACGCCACCGGCCAGGGCACGGGCCGAATCTGGGCCGGCGCCTCACTCGCGGTCGCCTCTGGCAGTCAAGCCGCGGTGAGTGTCCCGGCCGGAAAGCTGAGCGACGGCTGGAAGATCCGCTGGCGTGCACGCGCGGTCAACGCCACAGCGGCCTCTACATCGCCGTGGTCGGACTGGCAGTCGGTGACTGTGGACGTGACCGGCACGGCCAAGACCTCCCTGGCTCAAAGCGCGGGCCCCGTCCTGCGTACCGACCAG
Source organism: Nonomuraea sp. CX421 (assembly GCF_059358955.1). Lineage (NCBI taxonomy): Bacteria > Bacillati > Actinomycetota > Actinomycetes > Streptosporangiales > Streptosporangiaceae > Nonomuraea > Nonomuraea sp. CX421. The sequence continues at coordinate 76,716 of NZ_JCADBK010000018.1, forward strand.
AGTTTCACAGTCGGGGCATGGCTGCGCTGGACCAGCACGGACGCCGCCAACAGTGTCCTGGAGCAGAAGGGCTCGAACACTACTCCTTTCCGCCTCGGCAACGACCCGCAGCACGGTCTGGTGTTCACTCTGGGGCGCACCGACGAGAACGGCACAACTGCGGAGGGAGCTCTATCGGGAGTCAAGCCTCCGGTCAACGAGTGGTTCCACCTCGCTGGTGTCTACGACAGCGCAGCCAGCAAGGTGACGCTCTATCTCAATGGCGCTGAGATAAAGAACGCGCCGATCAGTTTCCCTGTCTGGAACGGTACGGGTCCCATGCTCCTCGGCGCCGACATGGCGGGCGATCTTGACGAGGTATTCGCCTATCAGAAGGCCCTTTCCGCTGACCAGGTCGGTATGCTCTACACCGCTACCGCCTCTGTCGCGCCGACAACGACGGCAAAGACCAACACGAAACCGCTGAACACCACCACTGCCGCCAAAAAGTTCCCGTACGGGCACATCTCCGCCGACGAGTGCAGGCGGGTCCGTCCTGTCGCTCCGAGCGCCGTCGCCACCACCGGCTCCTACTCCTTGTGCTACTCCTACCTGGTTGGAGAAAGGGAGATGAAGGGGCCGCCCGGGGCTCAGTGGGAAGCGGGGCGATGGACAGCACACATGATCATCGTCGTGCACTCGTACGTCGGCCACATGATCGGCAAGGCAAACGAGTATCAGGCGCGACCCAGCGATGTGCCCATCGGGCGCACGCTCGCCAGCCGCAAGATCAGGATGCAGATCCAGATGGGGCCGGTCTCCGCCGAGGGGTCATTCCTCGACGACTGGGACGATCGCTGGATGCGGGTCTACTCGGGAGCGGCAGGCTGCACAGCCGACGCTAACGATGGCGCCCATAAGACGGTGGAAGACTGGGCGCGAGGCGGCATCCACGAGGTCATCCTCGACCGCACGTCGGACGACAACTCGCCCGACGCGGACAAAAAGAGCTCGTGTACGATCAACCCAAACGTCAGGTACACGACGCACGCCTTCTGGGTGAGAAAGGATCTCGAGAACCCCCACACCTTTAGGTGTGACAGCTCCCGAGCCATCACCCTCTATTCTAGTGGTTGTGTTTTGTCAACCCTTCGCCCAGTCCTTATCTTCGATGAGAACAACGCGAACGAGATCCAAGCTGCGAGACACGTCTGGACTGCCCTCTATGATCCGGCCATCACGTATCCAAAGGTAGGCAGCGGGCCCGCAAAGAAGATACCGGGAGCTTTTATTCCGCATGCGCCTTCGTGCGCCAACCTCTGCCTTAGGAGGTCGACGAGCAAGGCCGTCGAAAAGGCGAACCGCGGTGTAGCGATCCCCGAATGCAAGAAGATCCGTAACTACGTGAAACCAGACAGTTGCGACGAATATCCGTTCGCGACATCACTCCAAGGAGCCGGCCAAACAAATACCGGCTACAACTACTCCGTTGCCATTATCCATGAGACCCAGAACTGCTCTCAAGGCGGCATGATGGTCCAGTGGTATCAGCGCAACCGGATTCTTGACCTCGACTCATACTGGGTTGATGTCATCCGGCAGGGTTACAGTCGGCCACATAGTGGCGCTCCGGGTACTGTAGCTCACGATCCCACCCCCACGTCCATCAGCCTCGCCACATGTACCATCGATGGCGTGTCGTAGCCGACAGTAACCGCCAATAGTTCGCCGTCTTGGGGGCGGGCTCACCTCCGCCCCCAAGACGTCTCCGCTACTCAAGCACCAATAAGGGAGTACGGCGACTTGGTCGCTTTCTCGACATACAAAAACGCGCTCGACTCTATATTCGATGTGCCAGCATGCCTGACCTGGGTGCGCGGCAAGGAGGTCGAGGAGGTCGCGCGCCTGTTCGGAGGTCGACCGGAGCAGATCAGTGACGGGCATTTTGTGGATCTGTATGACGCCTTCGAAATGGAGGAAAAGGAAGGTGTCGTACTCATCACACAGGCCGGTGACTGGATTCTGGCCGTCGAGCTCACGAGATACCGAGGAGCGAAGCCGGATGTCTTGTGCGGTCTGTCAGCGGAAGGCGATGCTTTAGCCCTGGCATGGAGCATTGAGTGGGATGCGACGTTCACCTACGCCCGCACCGGGCGTATCGACGTGGCGTTTGACCCAGTCAGGCAGGCAACCAGTGCTTACGAAGCCGAGTACCTGGAATGGTCTCGCGCCTACGGTATTTCCACTCGGGAGTGGCAAGACGATTGGCGAGCCGCCGCTTTCGCTATCGCGGAGAGCATGTCCGGCATCCGGATCGACCGCGATTGGAAGGACCAGGCTCACCTCGTCTTGAGGGTTGAGGGAGCAGGCGACGGAGAACCTGATCAGCGTCCGCCTCTGAAGCTGCCCCTTCACATGCGGGAGTTGATCTCACGCCACCCACGAGTGGCCACCATCGTAGCCTCACCGCCCATCGAGGAATTCACCGAGGGAACGTTGATCGTGGCGGAGTTGGCCGTTGGGGCTGCGGGGTTGCGTGAATCCCTCAACAGGGACCTTGTGGAGGAGGCGCTGGCCGCCATCGCGACGGGCCGCCGAGGTGAGCAGATGAACGCCTTGCGGGATACACTCAACGACCTGGCGGAGAGCTTGGCAGCGCAGGCCGGCCAGGTCATGCAGGGACGGGAGAACATCCACCGCCCCGACCCCAACACGGACTGGGGACGGCTACTGATGAAGCACCACGCGGTGAAGGCATTGAGCGGGGCTCTCTCTGGGGATCCGTACGAGGGACTCACGTTGGCGCTCCAGCACGCGAGCACGGTGACCGCCCCCACGCGCAAACAGAACGATGACTATCGCCTGTTGCGACTCCTAGAAGCTCTCGGCTTCTACATTTTCAAAGGCTACAACTCGTTCTGAGGACCTCCCCATTGTAGGAATCTCGCACTGCGGCGTCGTTTCCGACGCTCAATCTTGGCAACCCTGCGGCCTGGGTCGGCTGCCATCGAGTGACGTGGTGGCCGCCCTCGACAGGTGCGGGACATATGCGGGATGATCTTGCAGGCCATGCGGGCTGTGTGGAATGTTCATGCAGCTCACATCATATAGGCCAACCGTATGGCCGCCGCTCTCCTAAAAACTTCTAACAGAATGCGCTCAGTGATTGAGACGCCGTCAGCAGATGGTGGCGGAGGCCAGGGTCATGAAGGCCTCGTGGATGTCGTCGCGGATCTCCCAGCGGATGCGTAATCGGCGAAACCAGTGCAGCAGGGCGATGGTCTATTCGACCACAGCGATGCACGCCCAGGTCGGAGCCGTGCGCGGTGCCCCGGCGCGGGATGATCGGCTCGATTCTCTTGTTCCGGAGCTGACCGCGGTACTGTAGCGGTCGTGATCGTAGGCGCGATCGGCGTACAGCGTCCTGGGGCGCCGCCGGGGCTTGCCGACCTTGCCGCGCACCGGCGGGATCGCCTCGATCAGGGGCAAGAGCTGCAGGATGTCGTTGCGGTTGCCGCCGCTGAGGCTGACCGCCGGCGGGATGCCGTTCCCGTCGGTGATCACATGATGCTTGGAGCCGCTCTTGCCTCGGTCGACCGGGCTCGGACCGGTTTGGGCCGCCCTTGAGCGCCCGCACGTGAGAGCTATCGATCACCGCCTTGGACCAGTCCAGCCGGTCAGCGGCGTGTAGTTCGGCCAGCAGCAACTGATGGAGCTCACCGGTTGCACGCACAGCGCCTGGGTCACCGTCGCAGGCGGTGGACGATCTTCTTCGTGGAGCGGCCGGGGTAGACGACGATCAGGTGCTCCTCGACGGGCGCGTCAGGGTCGTCCTCGTCCCACTCGAAGGTGCGGGCGTAGACGCGCATCCGGTAGCGGCCGGGGCCGGCGATGGCCAGGCTGGGCAGCGGCTCGATCGTCCCGCTGTCGCCACCCTCCGGATACGTCGGCACGACCAGGCGGCCGCTGCGGCTGACGACGCCCACCTCGACCACCTGGTTCCAGCCCTTGAGCCGGAGCGGCGGGGCGGCGCCGAACGCCTTGACCGTGAGGCACATCGGCGCGTTCTCGCTGTGGGTCGTGATGGCGGCGCTGCTGCCGGCGGCGTCGATGAACCCGTCGTCGATGGCCTTGAAGATGTCGCCGCCCGCGCCCCCAGTGCTGTCCCGGTCGTCGAAGACGGCGTATCCGCCCCCTTCGAAGAGCAGGTACGCGGCCGTGCCCTGCCGCTTGGCCCGTAGCTTCGGCCAGGGGTCGGCGCATCGGACGTTCATCTCGGCCTTCCGCGCGGCCCACTCCCGCTCTTGCTCGGCCTGTTCGCACGCCTGGTCCGCCCGCTGCTGGGCGACGACGCCGGGGGACAGGAACTGCAGGGCGTCACCGAGCTCGGCCGCGCCCGCCGACCCGCCTGCCCGCCGGACCAGCGCCCGCCGCTCCTCGAGGCCGGGCATTGCGCACAGTTCCTCTCCGTACGCCAGGAGGTGCTGGTCCGGCAGGTCCTCAGGGAACATCGGCGTCCCCGTGTGGGTGTCGTCCCTGGCGAGGCAGAGGAACGCCCGCCGCCGGTCCTCCGGCCGGGTGTCGGCGTAGGACCGGATCCGCTCGCGGCAGCCCTCGTCCGCGCCGGTGAAACTGAACCGGGCGCCTTCCTCGGCGCCCACCACGACCAGCGGCAGCACGAGCGCGACGGCCACGGACAGCCGCAGCCGGCGCCCGGCGGGCGCGGGCCGAGTAGCGGGGGCCCCAGCCAGTCGCCCCGCTCGGACAGGCCCCAGGTCGTGGCCGTCGCGGCCACCGACAGCGCTGCCAGGTCGCCGGACACGGCGGCGCACACCACGGTGACGACCACGGCGGCAAGGTAGAGCGCGACGACGACAGTGGCCACGCGCCCGAAGCGGTATCGGCCGGCGGCGGCCCAGATTTGGGTGAAGACGCCGGCCGCCTGGCAGAGGTCGGAGTGCGGCAAGGACTCGAAGTGGTCTCCGGAGCGCCCGTGCGAGCCGGACGGACTGGCGAATGCCGAAAGCGCTTGACGGCTGCTCGCCGGATACCGTGTACTGGAAACGGCTGGTGACAAGAGGTCCAGGGGACCTCTTCCCGGGAAACCGGGATAGCCAGCCTTTATCGTGCCTTGCCCCACGGGGTCGACATCGAATGCAAAATCGGTTCTATGTGACTCACAAACCATTTGCAAGGCCGGCCTTCCAGAGATCGTTGCACGGCCCAGAGCCCGTAGTCGGCGACCTGAATCCCCCACACGCTCTGTGCCTCCCAAACGCAGAGCACGATCTCACGGTTCGCCGAGAGTTCGTCGCAGACATCGGCGAGCGCCGCCCGCGCATCCATGAGCCGACGATTCGTACCAAAAGTCGCCACAATCACATAGACGGAGTCTCCGGGCCGACTGACCAGTGGCAACACGGTCCGGAAGTGGGAGTACCACGCCCATTTGTACAACAGGTGAGACCGCTCACGGATAGCAGGATGCGCGTTGTTCTTATAGAGAAAGGTGGCGTCGAGCCGGGGGCATTGCGCCTCGATCACGTCGAACACCTCTCCACGCGTGACATGTGAGTCGTCCTTGGCGTGAAGCCCTTTGGGAAGTGCCACTCCGCGCCGCTCCAAATCGCATCGGAGCCGCATTCCCTCCCAAATCTCCCGGCCGTGATCCCAAGGGAATACCGCGGTGCCGAATCCGAAATATCGGCTCGCGCCCCCGGAACCCGTTAGGTCCAAATTTCCGGTCTCGTCAGCGTACATATAGATTTCAGACATGCCAGGCTCCGATCCCCTTATGGAGGAGGAAAATCCTTACTCACTGGTCCCCTTGTCGCATCGCGAAAAGCGAAATTCGCTGTGGAGCGCCATCTGCCCTCTCATAGCGACGTGGAGGGTGAGCGCGCTTCGGGAGGACCGCTGGCGGGATCTTGCGCAGGCGGCCTCAGGCGGCGGGGCGGGTGCGGCCCTTGAAGACCTCTCGGGCGTGCCAGGCGATGTGGTCGGCGCGTACGGGCGGGTGGCCGCGCTGCGGGCGTAGGACGGCCTGGCCGGACAGGTCGTGGACGATGGCGCGGGCCATGCGCGAGCGGCCGACGAACCGGTCGGAGACGGCGACGGTGAGGTCGCCGCCGATCCCGAGCACTCCGAGGTCGAGCAGTTTGTGGTGCAGGCTGCACAGGGCCAGGCCGTTGGCGGTCTCGTCGGGCCCGCCCTCCGACCACCACCGCACGTGGGCGGCCTCCAGGCCCACCGGGCTGCGGCCCAAGGCGCCGTCGAAACCGCAGAAGGCGCAGCGGTACTCGTACGCGATCAGCACCCGCTCCCGGAACTCCGGGTCGCGGGCCGGCATCGGCACCGGCAGCGGCGCGACCTCGCCGGCCGGGTCGAGCCGCAGGCCGGCGACCTGGCAGATGTCGGGGTGCAGTGACGTCTCGAAGTTGGTCTCCAGGATGGCCCGCGCGAGCCGTACGACCAGGGTGGAGTCGTCACGGAGCGCCCGCACGAGGTCGGACGCCAGCCGGCCGGCGGCGTCGCCGTCGCGGAGGGCGGCGGCGCTCGGCTCGATCCGCGCCCCGGTGACCTGCCAGAGGCCGTCGGTGCGCAGGTGGAAGAACGGGTAGGCCATGGTCGATCGGCGCGGCGGGCCGAACTCGGTGAGCAGCAGTTGCAGCTGCTCCTCGGCATCGCGGAACCGGATGGGCGCGTCGCCCTCGCGCTGGAAGTGGCCGAGCGCGTAGAGCAGGAGCAGCGGCTTGTGCGGCGCGCGCCTGCCGTCCTGGCGCCACTGCCGCACCCGGCAGACCCGCTCGACCCAGTCCACGACGGCGATCATAGGTCCATCCGCCGCCCGCTGGACAGGTCAGGTGAAGATGTCCTCGGGCAGGAACGCGGAGACGAGGAAGCTCGGCACGTCCACCAGCTGGCTCAGCTTGAGGTCGACGGCGACGCTGCAGATCACGTACGCCTGCTGCCGGGTCCAGCCCCGCTCACCGAGGTGGTCGATCATGTTGAGGAGCGCGTTGCGGGCGGCCAGGGTGGCGTCCTCGGCGGCCACGGTGCCGTCGCGGCTCACCGACATGCCGGTGGTGGCGTAGAAGCTGCGCGGGGCGGCGTACTGGGGTGCCACCCAGTAGTCGGCGCGGGCGAACCGCGGCTCGCGGATGCCCTTGGCGGCGGCCTCGCCGGAGTGGACGGTGAAGCGGACCCGCAGCGTGGCGTTCATTTCGATGGCGGTGCCGCAGGACTCGTTGTCGCCCTGGGCGAAGTGCGCGTCACCGGCGGAGAACAGCCCGCCGGGTGTGTCGACCGGCAGGTAGAGGCGGGTGCCGGCGCCGAGCTGCTTGATGTCGACGTTGCCGCCCTGCTCCCTGGGCGGGATCGTGCGCAGCCCGTGGGTGGCGATCGGCGGCTCGGACGGCACGGCGCCCTGGGGCGAGGGCGGCAGCACGAACCCGCCGCGATCGAGCGCGGCCCGCTCGCGGGCGATGATCGCGGCGAGCGCCCGGTTCCCGGGTGACAGGCCGATCGTGCCCATGAACGGCGCCGCCGGAACGCGCACGCCGGGCAGGTCGTCGGAGGTGGCCCAGCCGTCGGCCAGCCGCCAGCGCACGATGAACGGCTCGGGGAAGTCGTCGCGCAGGAAGCCGAACCCCGGCACCTGGACGGTGTAGCCGTAGCCGTCGGGCACGACCTCGAGGATCTCGATCTCCAGGAGGTCACCCGGTTGGGCGCCCTCGACGTAGACGGGGCCGGTGAGCGGGTGGACGACGTCGAGGTCGGGCGCCTCCACGGTCTTGAGTGTGGCGTCGGGTCCCATCTGGCCGTCGAAGGCGTCGCGGGTCTCCATGACGACCTCGTCGCCCGGCTCGCAGCGGACGACGGGCGGGATGTCGGGGTGCCAGCGGTTGTGCCCGGTGCCGGGTTGCTCCCGCAGGGTACGGCTCGGGTCGATGCGGATCTCGTGTACGGCCATGGCGGCCCCCTCGATGCGGCGTGGTGAGCGTCACGCTCTGCCCGCCGCCCGGGCCTGTCAAGCCCCGCCGGGGGTCAAGGGGTGTTCCAGGCGGCCAGCCGTTCGGCGTCGGGGTCGAGGACGACCTCGCAGGTGTCGTCGAAGACCATGGTCGCGCGCCGCTCCGGCTCGTACGGCGGCCACTCGGGGACGTGGCCGCCGGCGGCCGGGTCGCCGCCGGTCGCGAACGCGATCCACGAGCCGTGCATGGCGTCGGCCAGCCGCACTGGGGGCCGGTCGCCGAGCAGCATCGCCAGCATCGGCGAGGCGAGGTCGCCGAACACGAAGGGGATCTCCATCGCGTGGCCGGCGCCCAGGCGGCCGTCGAAGGCGGGCGAACGCCAGCCGAACAGGTACATGCGGGTGGCGCCGCCGGCTCGGGCGTGCGCCTCGGCCATCCGGACGGACGGGACCCGAAAGGCCCGGTCGGTGCCGACGGCGACGGCGACGGAGATCGGGCTGCCGGGCTCGTGGGTGGCCTCGTACACGGCCGTGATCCGGGCGTGGCGGGCGGGGTCGTCGGGCCACATCCGGTCGGCGTCGAACGCGGGGCCGCCTGCGCCCATGAACGCGAAGGTGGCCACCTCGTCGCGGTTCGTCCCGGCGATGAGGTCCACGCCGGCTCCGGCTCCGGCGGCGACGGCGTCGATCGGCGCGAGCGGCAGCAGGTCGGCGCCGGTGAGCGGGAGGAAGGGGATGGTGTGGCCGCCGGCGGCGGCGTCGCCGTGCTCGCCGCCGGTCCGGCCGAGCACGGCGACCTGGGCGTCGAGGATCCGCTGGTACGGCAGCGAGGGCAGCTCCGCCGGGCTGACGCCCAGCTCGTCGAGGACCAGGCGGGCCACCGGCTCCGCCGCCTCGGGCGGGAACCCGTACAGGGGCGGGCCGCCCGCGCTCTGGGAGATGACCCTGCGGAACAGCCCGGCCGCCGAGGGGCAGCCGAGCAGGCTCAGCACGTACGTCCCGCCGGCCGACTCGCCGAAGACGGTGACGTTGCCGGGGTCGCCGCCGAACGCCGCGATGTTGTCGCGCACCCAGCGCAGGGCGGCGATCTGGTCGGCCAGGCCGTAGTTGCCGGTGGCCTGCGCGTAGGCCGGGTCCAGGGCGCCCGCGTGCAGGAAGCCCAGGGCGCCGAGCCGGTAGTTGAGGGTGACGAGGACGACCCCGTCGCGGGCGAACGCGCCGCCGTCGTAGAGCGGCTCGGCGCCGGAGCCGTACATGTAGGCGCCGCCGTGGAACCACACCATCACCGGCAGCCCGGACGCGCCCGCCGGGCTCCAGACGTTGACCGACAGGCAGTCCTCGCCCGGTTCGACCGGCCACGGCATGACGGGCATCGGCGGCTGGGGCACGATGGGCCCGTACGCCGTGCAGTCGCGGACGCCCTGCCACGGGGTGCGCGGCCGGGGCGGCCGGAACAGGCCGGCGCCGAACGGCGGCTCGGCGTAGGGGATGCCGAGGTGGATCTCGCATCCGTCCCGCTCGAACCCCTGGACCTTTCCGCCGGTGGTGCCGATGATCCGTGGCATGAGCGCTCCCCTGTCAGGTGTCCGCGGTCAGGGGCTCGTCGGCCTCGGTGATGTCGCGCCGGCGTCGTACGAGGTAGCCGAAGACCAGTGTGGTACCGAACATGAGTACCCCGTACACGGCGGGCGGCACGGCCATCGTCGAGTTGCCGAGCAGGGACGGGCTGAGCGCGATGGTGATGGCCAGCGTGCTGTTGTGGATGCCGATCTCCATGCCGGACGCGATGGCCTGCCGGCGCTCGACTCTGAACAGGCGGGGCAGCCAGTAGCCGACGGTGAGACTGATCGCGCTGAACAGCAGCGCCACCAGCCCGACGGCGGCGATGTAGCCGCCGATCCGCTCGCGCTCCTGGACGATGGCCCCGATGATCACGACGGCGAGCACGACCGCGGACAGGATCCGGACCGGTTTGTCCATCCGGTCGGCGAACGCCATGGCGAACCGCCGGACGAGCATGCCGATCGCGACGGGCACGAGCACGATGGCGAAGACCTGCACCACCTTGTCGGCCTGCAGCCCGATGTCCTGCCCGTCCCCCACGAAGTGGGCGAGTGACAGGTTGACCACCACGGGCAGCGTGAACGCGGCCAGCACCGAGTTGACGGCCGTGAGGGTGACGTTCAGCGCGACGTCGCCGCCGAACAGGTGGCTGTAGAGGTTGGCGGTGGTGCCGCCGGGTGAGGCGGCGAGCAGCATCATGCCGACGGCGAGCAGCGGCTCCAGGTCGAACAGCACGACGAGCCCGAAACAGGCGGCCGGCAGCAGGAGCACCTGGGCGACCAGGGCGATGACCACGGCCTTGGGCCGGGTCGCGACGTTGGCGAAGTCGCGCGGGGTGAGCGACAGCCCGAGCCCGAACATGATCAGCGCGAGCGCGGCCGGAAGCATGACTGTGGTGAGGACGGACTGCTGCACGGGGGGACCACCGTTCCTCGGGATGAGCAACCGCTGACCTTGTCTAACAGTCCGATCCATCACCGATCAAGGCATCGGTCCTATTCGTGACCTTCGCCGGGACGGCCGCCGGACGACACGCGGGCAATGCCTCTTGACCCTGTAGGGAGTGCGGGGATTATGGGGAGATGGCACTCTGGACACCGGATCCTACGTTCTACCCCTCGCCGAGGGACGCCGCCGGCGCGCCGGCCGAACGGCTCGCCTACGTCGCCGCCTTCGACCGCGGCGCGCGGAGGCCGGATGCGATCGCCGTCCTCGACACCGACCCCTCCTCCTCGGACTACGGCACCGTGGTCGGCTGGACCGACCTGCCCCACACGGGTGACGAGCTCCACCACTTCGGCTGGAACGCCTGCAGCAGCGCGCTGTGCCCGTACGCGCCGCATCCGCACGTGGAGCGCCGCTACCTCGTCGTGCCCGGTCTGCGCTCGTCGCGCATCTACATCCTCGACACCAAGGACCGGATCAGCCCGGAGATCGTCAAGGTGATCGAGCCGGAGGAGCTGGCCAAGCGGGCCGGATACTCCCGCCCGCACACCGTGCACTGCGGCCCCGAGGGGCTCTACGTCTCGGCGCTCGGCGGAGCCGACGGCAGGGACGGGCCGGGCGGCATCGCGATCCTCGACCACCAGTCGTTCGAGGTGCTCGGCCGGTGGGAGGTGGACCGGGGCCCGCAGTACCTGGCCTACGACTTCTGGTGGCACATCAACCACGACGTGCTGGTCAGCTCGGAGTGGGGCACCCCGTCCATGATCGAGAACGGGGTCGTGGGCGAGCTGCTGCTCGGCCGGAAGTACGGCCACAAGCTGCACTTCTGGGACCTGCGCAAGCGCCGCCACGTCCAGGAGCTCGATCTCGGCGACCAGCACCAGATGACGCTGGAGCTGCGCCCCGCGCACGACCCGACCCACACCTACGGCTTCGCGGGCGTGGTCGTCAGCGTCGAGGACCTGTCGGCCTCGGTGTGGACCTGGTTCCGCGAGAACGGCGCGTGGCAGGCGCGCAAGGTGATCGAGATCCCCGCCGAGCCTGCCGACCCGGCCGGCCTGCCCGACGTGCTCAAGCCGTTCGGGGCGGTGCCGCCGCTGGTGACCGACATCGATCTGTCGGTGGACGACCAGCGCCTCTACGTCTCCTGCTGGGGCACCGGGGAGCTCAAGCAGTACGACGTCAGCGATCCGTTCGAGCCTGTGGAGATCGGCTCGCTGCGGATCGGCGGGATCACCCGCCAGGAGTCCCACCCGTCCGCCGACGGCCCGCTGCGCGGCGGCCCCCAGATGGTCGAGGTGAGCAGGGACGGCAGGCGCGTCTACGTCAGCAACTCGCTGTACGGGGCGTGGGACGACCAGTTCTATCCCGAGGGCGTCGGCGCCTGGCTGGCCGGGATCGACGCCGACACGTTCACGTTCGACGAGCGGTTCTTCCCGCACGGCGACGACTTCCGCGGCCTGCGCCCCCACCAGGTGAGACTCCAGGGAGGCGATGCCTCCGACTCCTACTGCTACCCGTGACGGTCGCGGCGGCGCTCCTGCTGGGCGCCTTCCACGGGCTGAACCCGGCCATGGGCTGGCTCTTCGCCGTCGCCCGGGGCCTGCAGGAGCGCAGCAGGGTCAGGCTGCTCGCGTCGTTGCCGGCCATCGCGGCCGGGCACCTGGGGTCGGTCGCGCTGGTCGCGGTCGTGGTCGGGGTCACCGGGTCGCTGACGACGAGCACGATGCTGTCGATGGCCGGCGGCGTGGTGCTCGTCGGGTTCGGGCTGTGGCGGCTGCTGTCGAAGCGGCACTTCCGCTGGGTGGGCATGCGGCTGTCCCTGCCGCAGCTGGCCGCGTGGTCGTTCCTCATGTCGTCGGCGCACGGCGCGGGCCTGATGCTGATCCCGGTGTTCACCGGCCTGCACGCCGGTCATGCCGGGCACGCCGGGCACGCGCTCTCGGGGGGCCTCGGCGTCGCGGCGCTGCACACGCTCGCGATGTTCGCGGTCGCGGGCGGGATCGCGCTGACCGTCTACGAGGTGGCCGGGCTGACCATGCTGCGCCGCGCGTGGTTCAACGTGGACCGGATGTGGGCGGCCGCGCTGGTGGGCGCCGGGGTGATCACCCTGCTGAACGCCTGACCGACCACCCATCAATCACGACATAACAGGACTTATCGTTGACAAAATGCGATATACAAAGTGCATAATATTGCATGCCGATACCGCAGAGCCGAGGGCTCGTCTCCCGACCGCTGCTCCGTGAGGACGCCTACCGGGCGATCCGGGACGCGATCGTCGACGGCACCCTCGCCCCCGGCGAGCGGCTCCACGACGTCGGCCTCGCCGCCTGGCTGGGCATCAGCCGGACCCCGATCCGCGAGGCCCTCGGCCGGCTGGAGCAGTCGGGCCTGGTGCTGACCAAACCCGGCCGCTACACGATCGTCAGCCCGCTCGACGTCCGGGCGGTCCGCGACGCGCAGTCGGTGACCTCGGCCATGCACGCGCTCGCCGTCCGGGAGGCGGTGCCCAACCTCTCGGCCGCCGAGCTGGACACGATGCGCGCGGCCAACGCCCGCTTCGCCGCCGCGCTGCGCCGCGGTGACGCGGGCGAGGCGCTCGCCGCCGACGACGACTTCCACGCCGTCCCGGTCGAGGCCTGCGCCAACCAGGCCGTACGCGCGGTGCTGGAGCAGTTCACCCCGGTGCTGCGGCGGATCGAGCGGTTGCGCTTCTCCTCGCTGAGCGGCCGGAGCTCGGTCGCCCACCACGATCGCATCATCGCGCTGTGCGAGGCGGGCGACGCCGACGGGGCGGCGGAGGCGTCCCGGGCCAACTGGGAGACCCTGGCCCCGCTCCTGACCTCCTCGTCCTCCCTGACCGATGGCGTACCCGGCGAACCCGCCTGACGACGACCCCGACCGTCAAACCCGGCCCGACTGAAGGAGCCACGCGTGTCCATCGACGATTTCGAGCGCTACCCCCTGACCTTCGGCCCCAGCCCCGTCCACCCGCTGGACCGGCTCAGCGACCACCTCGGCGGCGTCCGGATCTGGGCCAAGCGCGAAGACTGCAACAGCGGTCTCGCCTATGGTGGCAACAAGACGCGCAAGCTCGAGTACCTGATCCCCGACGCTCTCCGGCAGGGCGCCGACACGCTGGTCAGCATCGGCGGCGTCCAGTCCAACCACACGCGGCAGGTGGCCGCCGTGGCGGCGAGACTCGGGCTCAAGGCCGTGCTCGTGCAGGAGGCGTGGGTCGACTGGCCCGACGCGGTCAACGACAAGGTGGGCAACATCCTGCTGTCCCGCGTCATGGGCGCCGACGTGCGGCTCGCCGACGCCGGCTTCGGCATCGGGTTCAAGGACAGCTGGACCGAGGCCGTCGACGGCGTCCGGGCCGCGGGCGGCACCCCCTACGCCATCCCCGCCGGCGCCTCCGACCATCCCCTCGGCGGCCTCGGTTTCGCCGGCTGGGCGTACGAGGTCCAGGAGCAGGAGCGACGGCTCGGCGTGTTCTTCGACACCGTGGTGGTGTGCAGCGTCACCGGCAGCACCCAGGCGGGCATGATCGCCGGGTTCGCCGGTCAGGAGCGTCCGCGCAGGGTGCTGGGCATCGACGCCTCGGCCAAGCCGGCCGAGACCCGGGCCCAGGTGGAGAAGATCGCCCGCGACACCGCCGAGCTCATCGGCCTCGGCCGCGACCTGCGCGACGACGAGATCACGCTCCTGGAGGGCTGGGCCGGAGACCGCTACGGCGTCCCCGTCGCGTCCACCGTCGACGCCATCCGGCTCACCGGCCGCCTGGAGGGCGTGATCCTCGACCCCGTCTACGAGGGCAAGTCCATGGCCGGGCTGATCGACCTCGTCCGCGACGGCACCATCCCCAAGGGCTCCAACGTCCTGTACGCCCACCTCGGCGGGCAGCCCGCCCTCAACGCCTACAGCGGCGTCTTCCGCTGACCTTCGATCCCCCGGTCACCCTGGGCGATCCGCCGTCGAGGTGGCCGCGGACCGCGAGTTCGATGGTCACCACGGTCGCCGCCGCCTCGGCGGCCAGCAGGGCCACCAGCACCACGAGCTGGACGATCCCGGCCTCGATCGGGCTCGCCCCGCCGAGCAGCATGCCGACGAACGCGCCCGGCAGCGTGACCAGCCCGACGGTCCTGGTCTGGTCGAGGGCGGGCACCAGGGCCTGCGCCGCGGCCGGGCGGCAGATCTCCAGCGCCGCCTCCCTCCGCCCGAACCCGAGCGCCAGCGCCGCCTCCACCTCTCCCCTGCGCTGGACCAGCTCGTCCACCGCGCGCCGCCCGGCCAGCGTCGTGGCCGTCAGGCATCCGCCCAGCAGGATGCCGGCGACCGGGATGATCACCATTCCCTGGGTGGAGATCACCCCGCAGGCCAGCAGCAGCGCCAGGACCGGCCAGGTGCCGACCGCGATCGGCAGCCCGGCCCACCACCAGCCCCGGTTCCGGGTGATGCGACGGCCCGCGGTGAAGGTCGCGACGCCGTACATGAGCAGGACGAACCCCGCCACCGCGGGCGGCAGCGCCACGACCGCGGCGATCACCGCCGACACCGCGCCCAGTTGCGCGGCCGCCCGCAGGCAGGCGGTGACCACGGCCCGGCCGTGTCCCAGCCCGCCCAGCCGGGCCACCAGCGCGCCCAGGGCGACGAGCGCCAGCAGCGCCACCGGCAGCAGCGGCGTGACCGAGATCAGCGATGAGGAGCGCACGATCAGCAGTCTGCCGCCACCGGCGTCCCGGGACGGGCCGCGACCCGGTCAGCGCAGCATCCTTGGGCCCGAGCCGGTGGATCCGCGCACGATGAGCTCGGGCTGGAAGACCAGCTCGGAGTGCCGGGCCGGAGCACCGGCGACGGCTTCCAGCAGCGTGTCGACCGCGGCGGCGACCATGGGCTGCACCGGCTGCCTGACGGTCGTGAGCGGCGGGTCGGTGTGGGCGATCAGCGGCGAGTCGTCGTAACCGACGACCGACACGTCTCCCGGGACCGACAGGCCACGCTCGCGGCACGCCCTGATGGCCCCGAGCGCCATCAGGTCGCTGGCGCACACGACGCCCGTGCAGCCGCGGTCCAGCAGCGGGCCGGCGGCGGCCTGGCCGCCCTCCACCGAGAACAGCGAGTGCGAGATCAGCCCGTCCACGTCCCCGCCGTCGAGCACCCGCGCCATCGCGGCACGGAAGCCCTCGATCTTCCTGATCACCGGGACGAACCGGACCGGACCGGCGGCCAGGCCGATGCGCTCGTGCCCGAGGTCGGCCAGGTGCTGGACGGCCAGGCCCGCGGCGGCGCGGTCGTCGGGCGAGATGAACGGCGCCGGGACCTTCGCCGCGTACCCGTTGAGCAGCACGATGGGCACGCCCTGCCGGATCAGCTCCGCGTAGCGGTCGGCGCGCGCGGTGGTGTCGGCGTGCAGCCCGGAGACGAAGATGATGCCGCTGACGCCGCGCTCGACGAGCAGCTCGGTGAACTCGTCCTCGATCGCGCCGCCCGGCAGCTGGGTGCACAGCAGCGGCGTGTAGCCGTGCTGCACCAGCGCCTTCTCGATGGCCTGGGCGAACGCCGGGAAGATCGGGTTGTCCAGCTCCGGGGTCACCAGGCCGACCAGCCCGTTGCTGCGCTGCCGCAGCCGCTTCGGGCGTTCGTAGCCCATGACGTCCATGGCGGCCAGCACCGCCTGCCGGGTGGCGGAGGACGGCCCCGGCTTGCCGTTCAGGACCCGGCTGACCGTCGCCTCGCTCACCCCGGCGTGGGCGGCGATGTCGGTCAGCCGGGTCGTCCCGTTGCCGGCCGCGCTCACCTCAGCGCCACCACACGGTGGAGTCGGGCTCCAGCAGGACGCGGGCCCCGAGCGGAGCGGGCGCCGCGCTGGCCAGCACGACCTCGCCCGGCGCGGGCAGCTCGACCGGCCGGCCGGTCATGTTGACCGTGCAGATGAGGTCTCCCCGGGTGAAGGCGAGCGTGCCGTCCGGCGCGTCGAGCCAGGTCAGCGGGCCGAGGTCGCCGAGCTCCCGCCTGATCCGCAGCGCCTTCCGGTACAGCCGCAGCGTCGAGCCCGGCGTGCGCAGCTGAGAGCCGACGCTGAGCGGCCCCCACGTGCCGGGGATCGGCAGCCAGCTCTCCTCCCAGGGGAACCCGAAGCCGAAGCCGGGCGCGAGGTCCGCCCAGGGGATCGGCACCCGGCAGCCGTCGCGCCCGCTGTCGGGGGCTCGCAGCCGCTGGGGATCGCGCAGGTACTCCTCCGGCAGTCCGGACACCTCGGGCAGGCCGAGCTCCTCACCCTGGTAGAGATAGACCGAACCGGGCAGGGCCAGCATCAGCAGCGTGGCCGCGCGGGCCCGGCGCAGGCCGGTCTCGCCGCCGCCGTAGCGGGTGACGTGCCGTTTGACGTCGTGGTTGGACAGCACCCAGGTGGCCGGCGCGCCGACCAGCGCGGTCGTGGCCAGCGACTCGTCGATCGCGTCGCGGAAGCGGCCCGCGTCCCAGGGCGTGTTGAGGAAGTGGAAGTTGAACGCCTGGTGCAGCTCGTCCGGGCGGACGTATCGGGCCAGCCGTTCCGGAGTCGGCGCCCAGGCCTCCGCCACGCCGATCCGCTCGCCCTCGTAGGAGTCGAGGATCGCCCGCCAGGAGCGGAGGATCTCGTGGACCCCGTCCTGGTCGAAGAAGGGCAGGACGGCGCCGCCGATCATCTCGACGTGAGCGGGCCTGCCGACGTCGGGCAGCCCCTCGGCCTTGACCATGCCGTGCGCGACGTCCACGCGGAAGCCGTCGACGCCGAGGTCCAGCCAGAACCGCAGGACGCCGGCGAAGTCGGCGCGCACCTCCGGGTGCTCCCAGTTGAGGTCCGGCTGCTCGGGCGCGAACAGGTGGAGGTACCACTGCCCGTCGGGCAGCCTGGTCCACGCCGGGCCGCCGAAGACCGACTCCCAGTCGTTGGGCGGCAGCTCTCCCCGGCCCGCACGGAAGACGTAGCGCTCGCGCTCGGGACTGCCCGGCCCGGCCGCCACCGCCTGCCGGAACCAGGCGTGCCGGTCGGAGGTGTGGTTGGGCACCACGTCCATGATCACCCGCAGGCCCAGCCGGTGGGCGTCGTCGATCACGGCCTTGGCGTCGGCCAGCGTGCCGAAGATCGGGTCCACGTCGCGGTGGTCGGCCACGTCGTAGCCGAAGTCGGCCATCGGCGAGGGGTAGAAGGGCGTCACCCAGATCGCGTCGACGCCCAGGTCGGCCAGGTATCTCAGCCGGCCGCGCAGGCCGAGCAGGTCGCCGACGCCGTCGCCGTTGCCGTCGGCGAAGCTCCGCAGGTAGACCTCGTAGATCACCGCGTCCCGCCACCAGCCGGTGGCGCCGGAGGCGTCCCGGTCCACGTGTGCGAGCTCGGTCATGTCGCTCCCCCGATCGAATGAAATCTCATGATTTAGTGGCACCCGCCGTGAGTCCGGTGATCAGGTGGCGCTGCACCACCAGGAACACCGCTCCGGCGGGGATCGCGATCAGCACCGCGGAGGCGGTCATCAGCCCCCAGTCGGACCAGTGCTGCCCGACGAACTGCTGCAGCCCGACGCCGAGGGTGCGCTTGTCCTCCTGCGACATGAAGATCGTGGCGTAGCCGACCTCGCCCCAGGCGGTCATGAAGCAGTAGAACGCGGTCACCGCGATGCCCGGCCTGGCCAGCGGCAGGATGACCCGCCAGAACGCGCCGAACGGCGTGAGCCCGTCGACCATCGCCGCCTGGTCCAGCTCGCGCGGAACGGTGTCGAAGTAGCTCTTCATCATCCACGCGCAGAACGGCACCGCGATGGTCATGTAGGCGATGACCAGCCCCGGGATCTGGTTGAGGAGGCCGAGGGCGGCCATCAGGTTGTAGAGCGGCACGATCAGCACGGCGACCGGGAACATCTGGGTCACCAGCAGCAGCCACATGACGCTCCGGAGTCCCGGGAAGCGGAAACGGCTGACCGCGTAGCCCGTGGTGGCCGCGAGGAAGACGCCGAGCACGGTGGTCAGGGCCGCGACGAGCGCCGAGTTGAGCAGCCACAGCGGGAACTGCGTCTCGCCCAGCACCCGGGCGTAGTTGTCCAGCGAGCTGTCGCTGAAGAGCCGCAGCTCGGTCGACAGCCAGCCGTCGCGCGGCTTGAGCGAGGTCAGGACCAGCCAGACCACGGGGAACAGCGCGACGCCGACCGCGAGGATCAGGGTGCCGTGCAGGGCGATCGAGGCCAGCGGGCCGCGGTCCTCGCGGCTCCTGCGCTTGGCCGTCACGGTCGTCACCAGATCTCTCCTTGCCTGCGCAGCGTGCGCCGGTAGGCCAGCGCCAGGACGACGAGCAGCCCCAGGATGATCACGCCCCAGGCCGCCGAGCCCGAGTAGTCGCGCACCCCGGTGAAGGCCTCGCGGAAGGCGTAGGTGACCAGGATCTCGGTCTCGCTGCCGGGCCCGCCCCTGGTGACCAGGAAGATGATGGGGAACATGTTGAACGTCCAGATCGTGCCGAGCAGGATCACGGTGCTCGACACCTGCCGCAGTCCGGGCAGGGTGATCTGGGCGAACCGCTGCCACGGGGTGGCGCCGTCGACCTCGGCCGCCTCGTACAACTCCTTGGGGATCGACTGCAGCCCGCCGAGCACGGCGATCATCATGAACGGCACGCCGATCCACACGTTGACCGCGATCACCGCGAGCTTGGCCGTGGTCGGGTCGTCGAGCCAGCCGACCCCGGACAGGCCCACCGCCCTGAGCATGCCGTTGATCACGCCGTAGTCGCTGTTGTAGAGGTAGCGCCAGACGAACGCGGCGACGAACGCCGGCACCGCCCACGGCAGGATCAGCAGCACCCGGTAGAGCGAGCGGAAGCGGAGTTCGCGGTTGAGCATCATGGCCAGGCCGAGCCCGATGCCGTAGTGGCAGCCGACGCAGACGACGGTCCACACCACGGTCCAGAGGAGTTTGTCCCAGAAGACGTCGCTGGTGAGGATCTCGAGGTAGTTGTCGAACCCGACGAACTCGTAGCTGGACGGGATGACGTTGACGCCGATGGTGCGGCCGATGTTGGCCTCGGTGGCGTCGGTGAGCGACAGGTAGACGCCGCGGGCCAGCGGCCAGCCGATGAGCACCGCCATGACCACGAGCACCGGCGTGACCATCGCCCAGGCGTACCAGTGCCTGTGCAGCGATCCGCGCAGCCGGCCCCGCTCGCCCCGGTGGCGCCGGCCGCGGGCGTCGCCGCCCGCGGCCGGGTCGCTGGCCGTGCCCGCCGCACGCCCAGTGGAGAGCGCCATGGGGTCAGCTCCAGCCCTTCATGATCCCGTGGTACTGCTCGTCGACCTTCTTCAGCAGCTCGGCGGGCTCGCTCTGTCCGCTGACCAGGGCCTGGTAGCCCTCCAGCAGCGGCTGGAACAGCTGGCCGCCCTCAGGGATCCAGGGGCGGGGCACGGCGGTCTCCATGATCGGCTTGAAGACGGAGACGTCGGCGTTGCCCTGCACCTCGGGCGTGCCGTAGGCGGAGGTACGGGTGGGCAGCAGCCCCAGCTCCTTGGCGATCTTCCCTTGGGCCTCGACCGTGGACATGAACCGGACGAACTCGTAGGAGGCGTCCAGGTTCTTGGAGCCCGCGTAGACGGCCAGGTTCCAGCCACCGGTGGGCGCCCCGGCCTTGACCGAGCCGGCCGGCACCGGGGCGATGCCGAGGTTGGACCTGTCGGAGAACTCCTTGCCCTGGTGGATCTCCGACAGCGCCCACGGGCCGTTGTAGATCATCGCGGCCTTGCCGTCCTTGAGGGCGGTCATCGCGTTGGCGTAGCTGTCGGTGGTGGCGGGTTTGGGCGCCGCGCCCGAGCTGATCAGGTCGGCGACGGTCTGGACGGCCTTCACGTTGGCGGGCGAGTCGACCACGATCTTCTTGGCGGCGACGTCCAGCAGGTCGCCGCCCTCGCCGTAGATGAACGGCAGCAAGAAGTAGGAGTCGACGTTCAGCGCGAGGCCGTTGACGCCGGTCTTGGCCTTGACGTCCAGCGCGACCTGCTTGAGCTCCGCGACGGTCTTCGGCGCCTCCTCGTGACCGGCCTCCTTCAGCAGCCGCTTGTTGTAGATCAGCGCGAGGGTGTCGGTGACCTGCGGCACCGCGTAGGTCTTGTCCTGGAATCTCGTGCTGGACAGCGGGCCGGGCAGGAAGTCGTCCTGCTGGTCGAGGGCGCGCGTCCCGTCCAGCGGCTGCAGGTAGCCGAGCGAGGCGAACTGCGAGGTCCAGGCGACCTCTGAGCGGATCACGTCGGGCGCGCCGGCGCCCGCCTGGGCGGCCGTCTGGAACTGGTTCTGCGCCTGGTCCGACGGCACGTTGACGTACTTCACCTTGATCTTCGGGTACGCCGCCTCGAACTGCTTGATCAGCGCCTGGAAGGTCGGGCCCTCACTGTCGGGGCGGGTGGTGTCCCACCAGGTGATCTCGCCGCTGATCTGCGACGGGTCGGCGGCGGACTGGGCGGGGGCGGGGGCCGCGGTCTCGCCGCCGCCGCCGCAGGCGGAGACCGCCAGGGCGAGGGCCGCAACGACTGCCGCGGCCGGGAGGGCTCGCCGCATCTCTTCTCCTCGTGAACTCAAGGGGGGTCCGGCCCACGACGCGGAAGATCCGGCCGGCCGGGGTGGAGTACGCCCGGACGTTACGCCCACCTGACCACGATTGGAAGATCTTACTGAAAATTTCTGAAATCCGGTGCCGAAGTTTCAGAGAGGCATTGCAATGATCTGGTGCGTTGAGTACCTTCCGGGCAGCACTCCCGCAATGCCACCTCGTGCAGGCCACGGTGCTCCGGGCCTGGGGACCGTCGACACCCGAGCCCGCCCATGGGGCGACACCACAGTCACACCCACAGGAAAGGGAGCCATGAAACCGCACAGAACCGGGATCAGCGCCCTGGTGACGCTGGGCGTCATCGCGGCGGCGGCCCTCACCGGCGCCTCCACGGCCACGACGCGCTCCGCGCTCGCGGCCCCTCCGGGCGAGCGTTCGGTGATCGCCCACCTGTTCCAGTGGCGCTGGACCGACATCGCCGCCGAGTGCGCGAACGTCCTCGGCCCCAAGGGGTACGGCGGGGTGCAGGTCTCGCCCCCGGCCGAGCACGTCGTGCTGCCGAGCGCCGGCTCCGGCGGCTACCCCTGGTGGCAGGACTACCAGCCGATCAGCTACCGGCTCGACAAGACCAGGCGCGGCACGCTGGCCGAGTTCAGGGCCATGACGCAGACCTGCGAGAACGCCGGCGTCAAGATCTACGCCGACGTCATCGTCAACCACTTGACCGGCCAGGACGGCGGCGGCACCGGCAGCGCCGGCACCACGATCACCACCAAGTACCGCAGCCCCGACCTGCACGGCGACGGCCAGTACGGCTACGGCGACGGCGACTTCGGCTCCTGCCGGCGTGACATCGCCAACTGGAGCGACGCCGGCGAGATCCGCGACTGCGAGTTGCTCAACCTCGCCGACCTGAGGACCGACACCGACTACGTCCGGGACCGGATCGCGGAGTACCTGTTCCAGCTGGTCAGGAACGGCGTCGACGGGTTCCGCGTCGACGCGGCCAAGCACGTCCGGCCCGCCGACCTGGCCGCCGTCAAGAGCAGGGTGAGCGCCAAGACCGCCGCCGCCGGGCTGGCCGCGCCGTACTACTACCAGGAGGTCTGGTACGAGGGCGCCGGCGAGCCGATCACTCCCGCCGAGTACTTCGCCATCGGCGACACCAACGAGTTCCGCTCCGGCACCGAGCTCGCCAAGAAGTTCAAGAACACCGGCGGCACCGTCTCCGACCTGGTCGGCCACGACTACGGCAGCGGCTGGGGGCTGATCCCCGGCGACCGGGCCGTGCCGTTCGTCGACAACCACGACACCCAGCGCGACGAGCTCACCAAGCACCACGTGCTGACGTACAAGGACGGCGCCCTGTACAAGCTGGCCAACGTCTTCCAGCTCGGCTGGCCGTACGGCACGCCGGTCGTCATGTCCAGCTTCGCCTTCACCGACCGCGACACCAGCCCGCCCCGCCAGTCCAACGGCGACACCAGGCCGGTGACCTCCTGCGGCGGCGAGTGGGTCTGCGAGCACCGCTACCGCGAGACCGCCAACATGGTCGGCTTCCGCAACGCGGTCGGCTCGGCCCCGGTCGGCGACAGGTGGATCAACGGCAACCAGACCGCCTGGGGGCGCGGCGACAAGGGGTACGTCGTCATCAACCGTACCGACGGGACGCTGTCACGGGCGTTCGACTCCAGTCTGCCGGCCGGCGTCTACTGCGACGTGATCGACGGCGACTTCGACGCGAACGCCGGCACCTGCTCCGGCCGGACCGTCAGCGTGAACGCCGACGGCAGGTTCACCGCGCCGGTCGCCGGGATGGACGCCCTGGCCATCCACGCGGGCGCCCGCCTCGGCGACGCCGGCCCGGCGCCCACGGTGACGCCGGGAGCGACGACGGTGCGGGTGCACTACGACACCGGCTACGGCAACCGCATCACGATCAGGGGCGACACCGCCCCGCTGAGCTGGAGCAGCGGCCTGGCCTGCGTCAACAAGGCCGCCGCCCTGTGGGAGTGCCCGATCCAGGGCATCCCCGCCGGCCGGACGTTCGCGTTCAAGCCACTGATCAACGACTCGCGGTGGTCCACCGGACCCGACCACACCGGCACCGCCGGCCAGACGATCGACGTCACCCCCACCTTCTGATCGTCGCGGGCGACATCAGGACACGATCTTCACCTGCGGCGAAGCTGGTCCATACCGAACACGGGGTAGGCAGCCGCCATGCGCGGGACGAGCGGCGACCGGCGCGATCCCGGCCGCTGACCAGCGGCTGAGAAACTGATTTATGTAGATATCTTTCACAAGCCTTCGCGTATTGGTTAAATACCTTCACCTTCGCTTACCCTCACCCCCCTCGGAGGGAACAGCTCGTGAAGATCATCGTTAGTTGGTTAGCCGCCGTCGTGGCGGCCTCTCTGGTTCTGGTCGGCCCCGCGGCGGCCGCGGCGGCCGCGAGCACCACGGTCGACAACGCCACCGCCGAACGGTTCATCGCCAGCAGCGACTGGGGCACGTCGGCCTGGTCCGCGCAGCGGCACGGCGCGGACTACCGGTTCGCGACACCGAACCTGGTCACGAGCGACGCCGCCTGGTTCAAGGCGGCGATCGCCGAGGCCGGGGCCCACCTGGTCGAGGTCTGGTATCCGGCGGACGCCGGCTACAACAGCGCCACCCCGTTCATGGTGGCGACCACCGGCGGCACCCGCAGTGTGGTCGTCGACCAGCGGGCCAACGGTGGCCGCTGGGTCAGTCTCGGCACGTTCACCCTGGCCGCCGGCGACTACAACGTGGTCGGCGTCAGCCGCTGGACCAGCCAGCCCGGCTACGTCGTCGCCGACGCGGTCAGGATCACCTCCTCGACCGGAGCGGTCTCGTTCTCGCTGCCCCTTCCGCGGAGCGCGCTGCCGCGCAGCGAGTACGACGACCCGCACCACGACTATCCCGCGATCGACCTCCCGGTCGGCACCGGCACCCCGGCGTACGCGGTGCGCGCCGGCACGGTGACGGTCATCGACGACAGCTCGTGCGGGCGCGGCATCAACCTGACCGGAACCGACGGGGCCATCTACACGTACTGCCACTTCTCGTCGTGGTCGGTCTCCAACGGCGCGTCGGTCGGCGCCGGGCAGCAGATCGGGCTGACCGGTAACACCGGCAACTCGACCGGTCCGCATCTGCACTTCGGCATCCGCACCGCCAGCACCCGGCGGTGCCCGCAGAACTTCCTGCTGGCCGTGTACGACGGCACCACGCCGCCGGCGGCGAGCAGCCTGCCCACCACGGGCTGCTTCTACACCAGCCGTTCGACGGAGCCGGTCATACCGCTCGGCTGACCCTGTCGACGGCGGGCCCGCCGGCACCTGGCCGGCGGGCCCGGACGAGCTCCACCAGAGCTTGTCCCGTCACGTGGGTTCCGGCTCAGGCGACCTTGGACGAGCTCGCCGACCAGGTGTTGCAGGCACCCGGCTTGCCGGCCTTGTAACCCTTTTCCAGCCAGTAGAGGCGGTTGCCGGTCTTGCCGTGGAACTTGTTCTTCCAGAACTCGGGCACCCTGACGACCGGCTTCCAGTCCTTGACCTGACGCCCCACACTCTTGGCCGACACCGCCAGGAAGCAGTCGATCTGCAGGTAGTAGCGGCGGTTCTGCTCGTTCATGACGGGCTCGGACGCGCCGTTCTCCAACCCCCACCAGGCCTCACCGATGCCGGTCTGCCCGGTCACCACCCCGCCCCACGTCCTGGCGATGGACGTGAACACGGTGAGGTCGCTCTTGGCCTTGATCCAGTCATCGGCCAGCCGGACGCGGATCTCCGTGGTGCAGATCTCGGAGAAGGAGCCGCGGACGTCCAGGCCGGTGGAGCAGGACTGCTTGTCGTCGGCGTCCTTGAACACCACCTTCACCGGGACGAAGTCCTTGATGGCCGGCTTCCACGCCGTGTTGAGACAGCCGACGAGTTTGGTGACGTATTTCTTGGTGGACGCCCTGCTCGTGCCCTTGTTCAGCTTGCAGGCGACCTTGGGCAGTTTGGCCGCCTTGTAGAGCGCGTTGTGGGTCAGCTCGGGGGCGCCCTTCACCGGCTCGGCGAGCGCCGGAGCGGAAAGAAGAGCCAGGCCCATGGCCGTCCCGACGGATAAGCGAATGATCATAAGGTCGCATCTTAGGGGTGTGTCCAGCCTTCGTGCCCGATCGCCGGGGAGGAGGTCGTCCGGTCCGGAGATCCACCG
The DNA here is from genome assembly GCF_059358955.1 of Nonomuraea sp. CX421. Classification (NCBI taxonomy): domain Bacteria; kingdom Bacillati; phylum Actinomycetota; class Actinomycetes; order Streptosporangiales; family Streptosporangiaceae; genus Nonomuraea; species Nonomuraea sp. CX421. Next base: position 101,972 of record NZ_JCADBK010000018.1, read on the forward strand.
GCCGACCTCCAGATCCACAGATCGGAACGGCTGTCAGTCGAACCATCTCCTGACCTTCGGCAGCGCTCGGGCAGCCCACGCGCCCGCCGCGCTGCCCGCCGCGGCACCGAGATAGCCGCCGACCCCGGCGCACGCCGGGCCGCACAGCGCGCCGCCCAAGGCTCCACCGGCCAGCGCGCCGCCGACCGTGACGGCACCGCGGACGACGGCTCGCGTGGTCTTCATGCCGCCGGACAGGTCCGTACGGCCCTTGTCCTCCGCCCTTTGCGCGTTGTAGTTGTCCCAGCCCGCCAGCGCGGCCCCGACGTAGTTGGCGCCCTTGGCGAGCCGTACGAGACGCAGGCTCTTGGTCTGGGCCCCGGTCATCGACTTGAGCATGGCGCTTCGGTAGTAGTCGGACCAGTAGCGGTAGTTTCCGCCGTTCTTGATGGCCAGCAGCTCGGCGGCGAACTTGGCTCTCCTCAGCTCCGCCAGTTCGTCGCCGTGGTTCAGCAGCGGGATGGTGCGCGCGCCGCCCAGCATCGTGCTGAGGAAGGTGTTGCCGAGGCTCCCCCAGCCCTGGTTGGTGAATGCCTGCGGATTGAGGTTGCTGATGAAAATCCCCAGGTAACCGTCCGGGGTCTCGTAGGGCTGCACCGGGCGGATCAAAGGCACCATCCTGGCCCGCGGGGCAGGACGGTAGCCGCCTCGGCTGCCGCCGCCGGAGGAGCAGGAGTAGAGGATGCCGCAGCCGATCGAGCCGAGGCTGTTGCGGACCTTCTTGGGGATCTTCGGCCTGGGCGGGTTGAGGATCTGGCACAGCAACGGGAGCGCCCTGCACAGCGAGGAGCCTCCGCCGCCGCCGCAGTTCTTGCCGGAGTAGTAGCAGCCGGTGTTGCCGCGCAGGGGGCCGTCGAGCCCCGAGGGGTCGCTCTGCGTGACAGGGGTGTTGTTGGCGTAGACGTAGCCGTTCCAGCTCTGCGGATGGTCGAAGTTGAAGACCGGGTCGACGGAGACGAACCGGCCGGTGTCCGGGTCGTAGAGACGCGCGCCCAGGTGGGTGAGCCCGGTCGGGTCCTTGGTGCCACCGACGAAGCCCCGCTCGCCCGGCCAGGACGCGTCGGGACCGCGCCGGCCGCCGAACGGGGTGAAGCGGCGCGTGGTCGTCCGCTGGGTGGCGGCGTCCACGGCGATCTGGGCCGTGTCCTGGTGGTCGACCGTCAGGAAGGTGACTCCGGTCGTGGTCCGCATGGCGACGGTCTCGTCCCCATGGCTGTAGTAGCGGGTGCCGACGGGCGTGGTGGCGCCGGTGTTCAGGCGCAGCTCGGTGTTGGCCAGGTAGAGGGTGGTGCCGGTCGCGTCCTTGCGCAGCAGCCGGTTGCCTTCGGCGTCGTGGACGAAGGCGGTGCTCTTGCCGCTCTCGGTGGCCTGGACCAGCTGGCCGGCAGCGTCCCAGTCGAGGGTCTGGACGGCGCCGCCGATGGTGCGGGTGGTGGTGTTGCCGGTGGCGTCATAGGTGTAGGCGTCGGTGCGGGCGCCGTCGCCGCCGGTCTGCGCGATCTGGTTGAGCCGGTGGCTCTGGCCGGCCGGGGCGTAGGCGTAGGCGCGCACGGTGTCGGCTGTGCCGCCGACTCCGTGCCGGGTCTCCGACGTGCGGTTACTGGCCTTGTCGTAGGTGAAGGACTGCCAGTAGGGCGCCGGGCCGCCGAGCACGGCGGCGGTGGGGGCGGTCTCGCAGGAGGCGTCGCCCTCGGCCCATGCCTCGGTGAGGCGCTGCAGGTGGTCGTAGGCGAAGCACTGGTTGTCGGTGCCGCTGTTGGACGCGTCGGACAGGGCGGTGACGAGGCCCGCGTCGTTGTAGCGGTAGGTGGCGTCGCGATCGGTGCCGCGCTGGTTCTCGCGCAGGGTACGGGCGGTGGTCAGCCGCTGGGTGCCCCACTCGTAGGTGAAGGTCTGCCAGACGCGCTTACCGGTGGTGCCCAGCTCGTACAGCAGCGGCTTGCCGGCCGGGGTGTAGTCGGTGGCGGCCACGTACGTGCCCAGGTTGCTGGTCAGGCGGGTGGGGCGCAGGTGGTCGTCGTAGGTGGTCACCAGCGCCTCGGCGGGCAGGCCACCGGCCGCGGGCAGGCTGCGGCCGGTGACGGTCTCGTCCAGGCCGTAGGAGGTGGTGAAGACGTAGGTGCCGGCCAGGGCGCCTTCGGCGGCGGGCACGATGACCGCGGTGGTGTCGGCGCGGCCCAGCTGGTCGTAGTGGCGGATCTGGCTGGTGTAGTCGCCGCCGGAGGTGTGCCGGGTGGAGGTGGCGACCTTGCCCTTGCCGACGGGCGCGGTGTCGTAGGTGTAGGAGGTCAGCCGGGGGCCGTTCGCCGAGTCTTCGCGGGTGCCGGTCCTGCGGCCCAGCGCGTCGTAGCCGGTGACGACCTTCTTGCCGCGGGCATCGGTGACGGAGGTCTCCCGGTCCAGGTCGTCGTAGGTGAAGGTGGTCGTGCCCTTGTCCGGGTCCACTGTCTTGATCTTCCGGCCACGCTGGTCGTAGGTGGTGGTCCAGACGGCGCCGGCCGGTCCGGTCACGGTCGCCTGCTCTCCGGCGGGTGTGTAGGTGTAGCGGGTGGCGTCGTAGTCGCCCGTGGGCGTGGAGCCGTGGTGCTGGCGGCGTTCGATCACCTGGCCGCGGGCGTCGGTGATCTCGGTGGTGGGGATGCCGCCCGCGGGCGGGGTGACGGAGACGCGGTTGCCGCCGCCGTAGCCGGTGGTGGTGCGCCACTTCTCCTGCGCGGGCTGCGAGCCGTTGCCCACCATCAGGATCTCGGCGGTCTTGCGGCCCAGCCCGTCGTACTGGGTGCGGGTCTGCGCCTCGACGTTGCCGGGTGTCAGCACCCCGAACAGCTCGGGCTGCGGTGACCCGGCGGCCGAGTAGGGGGCGTAGCTCTTGTTCACCTGTCCGCGGTCGTCGTAGTAGGTGTCGGTGATCAGCCGGCCCTCCGGTCCTGGCACCTGGGTCTGCCGCGAGCGCAGCCAGCCGTCCAGCAGCTCGATCTCCGAGACTCGCTGGCCACCGGTCGCGGTCAGCTCGGTCGTGGTGATCGCGACGATCTTCTGGTCCTCAACCCGGTAGGCGAAGGCGAAGTTGGGCTGTTGTCCCGTGGCCTTGGAGCGGTTGGGCTGCCAGACCTTGCTGAGCCGCCCCAGCCCGTCGTAGGCCAGGTCGGTGCGGAGCCGGTTGGCCTCGTCGATCTTGGCGGTCGGCTCGCCCCACGCCGGGTCGAGTTCCTCGGTGGTGGTCAGGGGGGTGGACTCCAGGCCGGGTACCGTCGGCGGCGTCTTGGCGACCTTGGTCGTCACCCCGCGGGTGTCGGTGTAGACCGTGGTGGTGGACTGTCCGAGGGCGTCGGTGACGACGGTGGGGCGGCCGTAGGGGTCGTAGGCGGTCCGCTTGTCGGTGACGTAGGTGGCGGTGGTGCCGTCGTGGGCGGCCAGCGCGTCGGTCCTGGTCACGTTGCCCCGGCTCGGGGCGGCGCCGTAGGCGCCGTTGTCGTAGTAGGTGCGCACGTCGGAGATGACCTGGCGGGACCGGTCGGGGGTGGCGGTGCAGGCCACCGCGACCGTCTCCACGCGGATGGGGAAGGTCACCATGTGCGCGGCGGTGTTGTCACCGTAGCTGGTGCGGGTGCACTTGTCGTCGGCGGCGGTGGTGACGTCGCCCAGGTCGTTGACGGTGGTGCCGCGGCCGACACCGGGGCCTGACTGGGCGTAGTCGGCGTCGGTCCTGGTCTCGATCCAGCCGCCGCCGTCCTTGGCCGTCCAGGTGCGGGTGACGTCGGTGTTGACGACGTTGGCCGTGACCGTGCCCCAGGAGCGGGTGCGGGAGGCGGTCTGCGCCCGCCACGGGGTCTTGACGGTCTTGGCGTGGACCTGGCCGCCGGGACCGGTGTACTGGATCGTGCGCAGCTCGAATCCGGCCAGGGCGTCGTGGTCGGTGTGCGTGCCGCCCTCGCCGTCGGGCACCGTCACCGACTTCTCGCCGCCTGACTTGTCGAGCCGGTCGCCGTCCATGCCGCGCAGGTAGAAGACGTCGGTCTGGGTGGCGGGGGCGGCGTGATCGCCGGTCAGCGTGCGGACCTGGCCGTAGCCGCGCCATTGGGACCAGGTCTTGTGCTTCTCCTTGGTGAGCCCGTCGTCGTCGTCGAAGTGCCAGGCCGCACCGCCCGGGTACTCGTACGTGGTGACCATGTCGGGGGCCAGTCCGGTGCGGTCCACCTGGGTGACGCTCGTGACGACGTACTTGTGGAACCAGTCGGTGATCGGGTCTTCCCGCCCCGGTGGCTGCCAGATCACCGGGAAGCACCGCTTGGTGTTGGTCTGCGGGGTCGGTAACGCGTCGAGCGCGCAGTCCGGCTCGCTGTACCGCACGTCGATCTGCCCGCCGGACTCGTCGTAGATCGCGCCGAGCCGGTAGCGGATGTAGGCGAGGATGTCGTCGCCGGACTTGTCGAGCCGGTTGGGCAGCTGCACGTGTCTGAACGTCACCTTCGGCAGCGTCACCGGCTTCTCGCCGTCCGGGACGGCGTGCCCGGTGTGCTGGATGGAGGCCAGCAGCAGGTCCCGCTCCACGTCCGCCAGCCCCCAGGCGTGGTCCATCGACCAGGACTCCACGTCGCGGTGGCCCGACCCATCGGCCTTGATCACCTGGGTGGTGACCTTCGTCAGCCGCTTGCGCGACCAGAAGGTGGGCGCCACCGCCCCGTGGCTGTCCTTGCACTCCTGGCCGGCGTCGCAGTTGAGGTCCCAGGGCACGTCCCACCAGCGCTGCGGGTGGTCGCCGATCTTGGAGGGGGCGCAGTCGAAGGACGCGTCCGGCAGACAGCGTTCGGCGGTGCCGAAGACCACCCTGGCCGGCGCGGCGGCGAACAGAGCGTCGGCGCGCAGCCCGTAGGCGATGGACTTGAGGTACCCGCCGCGGGTGTACGGGGTCTCGTCGCCGGCCTTGAGGTTACGGCCGTAGTGGTTGCGTTCCTTGGCGTAGGTGTACGTGACCGCGTTGCCGTCCCGGTCCACGACGTGGTCCAGGTTCCACCGGTAGGCCTGCTGGCACCAGGAGCCGGCGAAACCGGAGGAGTCGTGGCAGGGCTCGCCCGCGTCGTCGCCGAACACCGGCACCGCCCAGGTCGAGGCGGTCTCCGGGTCGCCGTCGGTCCAGCCGGGCAGCCGGTCGCGGCCGAAGAAGTACTGCACGCCGTCGGTGCCGGTGACCCGCCAGTACTCGCCGTTGTCGTCGTCGTTGGCGGCGCCGGTCAGCTTCTCGAAGATGGTGCCGTCGTCGTTCTTCAGCCGCCACTTCCCGTCCGCGGCCTTGACGAGTTCGCCTGCCTTGCCGTTCCAGGAGACGGTGGCGTTGTCGTACCCCCAGCACTGGTCGCCGGGGTGGTTGCCCCAGGAGTCCTTCGGGGCGCCGTCGTCCTCGCACGACGTGAAGCGGCGCTCGATGAACCCCGGTGACAGCTCGAAGCCCTGGCCTGCCCAGGACGGCTGGCCGTTGGTGTTGCCGGTGCGCCCGTCGACGCTGCCCGAGGAGTAGGTCAGCGCCACCTCTGGCTTCAGGTCACCCGGCACGGGCGGCACCCGCATCGGGTAGGTCCAGGTGAATTCCCCGCCGTTGCCGCCGGCCTCCCAGGTGGCCGACGCCGACAGGGAGCTCGCCTTGTAGTCGCCTTGCGTTCCCGACTCCCCGGCGGCGGCCATCAGCACGGTCCCTGAGGCGGCTTCGACCTCGGCGGTCAGGGTTCGCGCGGCCCCGTCGTTGGTGGCCGGCAGCGGCACGGCCGTACGGCACTCCGGATCGTCCGGGGTCGTCAGCACGCACTCCGGCAGGCGCAGCAGGCGCAGCCTGGTGCCATAGGCGCCGCCGTAGGCCTGGGCGAAGGAGGAGTAGTCGACGCGCACCCCGACCGGGCCGGGCCCGGCGGCCTCCCCGGAGCCCAGTGTGAGCACGAGGCCGTCCAGGCCCGCCCTGGCCGCGGCGGCCTTGTCGAGCACCGACACGCGTACCCTGCCCGCGGGAGGGGGCGTCGTCCGCTGTGCCTGCGCCGAGGTTTCAGCTGGGGGGAGTATCCACACCGGCAGCCGGCCCGCGCGCACCGGTCCTCCCGCGCCCGGCACGCTCACCTCCGCGGTGCCCGCCACCGGCCAGGCCGCCATGGGCGGCGGCCCCGGGCGGGCCGCCGGGTCGGCCGGGCGGGGCAGACCCGTTAGGGTCCTGCCCTTGACGGGGCGTTCGGTGCGGGCCGGTCTGGGCCGTTCGGTGTTGACCGGTTCGGGCTCGGCCAGTGCCGGGACGCCGGGCAGGACCCCGGTCAGGCACACCAGCGCCGTGCCGAGCACGGTCCAGCGCAGGGCCGCGCGCTTCAGGCTCACCTTCATCACGATCTCCACGGGGCAGGGCAGCCGACAGGGGTTTACGGCCCGGCCCCCTGGCGGAGGCGCGGGCGGCCGATGTGCGTCAGGGACCGGAGGCGGTGTCCAGTTCGCCGCCGGTGGCCAGCATCTGGACCTGCTCCTGGGTGAGCGCGCCCTGGTAGGCCCACACGTCGTCGATGGCGTCGGGCCAGAATTCGCCGCCGAACCTGCTGCGGCCGACCTGCAGCCCGCCGTTGGCGGCGGTGAACCCGAACACCTGGTCCTCCTGGGAGACGCCGAGCGCGGTCTCCTCCAGCTGGCCGTTGACGTACAGGCTCATCCGGTCTCGCAGTGCGTCGTGGACGAGCGCGACGTGGTCCCAGTCCCACTCGGTGAAGGCCGAATGTTCGGCCTGACGCAGTTCGGAGGCGGCGGTGGAGTCGGCGTTGCGCATCTGGATCTGCCAGCCTCCGGCGTCGGGATCGGCCGGATCAGGGACGTACCGCAGCGCGAAGGCGTTGGCGTTCGCTCCCGCCTGGGAGAACACGGTCCTGGCCGCCTGCGGGCGGCCCATGTTGCGCACCCAGCCGGCCACCGTGAAGCTGTCGTCGGTACGCATCGGCGGGGCCGCCGTCTCGGCGTAGGCCGTGGTGCCGTTGAGCAGCAGCCCCGCGCTGGACACGTAGCGGAAGCCGGCGGCGGGGTCGATGACGGCGCCGCCCGCGAGGGTGAGGTTCTGGGCGCCGGCGGGCTCGCCCGCGCCATCGGCGTTGAGCTTCCAGCGGCCCTTCACCACCGGGTGCTGGGTGACGAGTTCCTCGGCCTCGACCGCGCCCACGGACCGGTCGTAGACCCGTACGTCATCGACCAGGCCGGGCCACTGATCCACGTAGGCGCCCAGCCACTTGGCGCGGCCGATCTGCAGCCCGCCGGCCGCGTGCCACACCGCCTCCAGCGGGCCGCTGTCGGTGCCCTGCTCGCCGTTGACGTAGATGCGCAGCTTGCGGGTGACCGCGTCGTGCACGCCGACCAGGTGGGTCCAGGAACCAGCGGACGGAGTGGCTTTGGAGACCGCCTGGTACCAGCCGCTGTCGTCCGTGTCGGTCTTGGATTTGGCGAACACCCATTTCCTGATGCCGCCGTCGTACTTCAGGTAGAAGCCGCTCTTGCGCAGCCCGTCCTGGGAGACGACCGTGTAGTTCCCGTCGAGCCGGCCTGTCTCCAGGCGCACCCACGCCGACACCGCGAAACTCTTGCTGGTGTCCACGACCGGCCCGTTCGTGGCGGCGTGGCCGGTGGAGCCGTCCAGCCGCAGCGCCGTGCCGTCCTGACCGGCCTGCCCGAGAGTCGCGCCGCCCGACAGCGCGGCCTGGACGGTGGTGGCGGTGCCGTAGACGCGCCCGGCCCCGGCCTCCTCGTCCATGGACCAGTACGCGACCGGACCGGCGCCGGACGGCGTCGCGCCCGCCGCGAGCTGCTGGGCCTCCTGGTCGGGCAGCGCCCGCTGGAACACCTTGACCTCGTCGATGCCACCCGGCCACTGGTTGGCCTGGGCGTCGTTGTACTTGCTGCGGCCGAACTGGAAGGCGCCCCCCGCCTGCCAGGCGGTCACCCCGCTCACCGCGCCGGCGAGTCGCCCGTCGACGTAGAGGCGCAGCTGGCCGGAGGGCCGGTCGTAGACGCCGCACAGGTGCGTCCAGGCGTTCAGCGGGATCGGGGTGTCGCCCCTGGCGCTGTACCAGGCTCCCCCGCCGTCGCCGGCGGTGTCGGCGCCGGGCCTCTTGAACTCCGGCTGCCCTGACGGGAGGATGCCCAGCTGAAAACCGCTCTGGTGCACCCCGTCCTGGGACAGCGCGTTGACCATGCCGTGACTCACCGGCCTGACCCACGCGGAGACGGTGAAGCTGTCGTCGGTGCGCAGCACCGGCAGGTTCGTCTCGGCGTGGCCGCTGGTTCCGTCGACGGTGAGTGACGTGCCCGCCTGGCCGGCACCGCCCAGCGTGGCGCCGCCGCGGATGTACGCCGCCGCGCCCGGGCCGCGGCCCGTCACGCTCGTCGCGCCCGCCGTCTCATCCAGCGTGAACCGGGCCGCGGCGTCCGCGCCCGCCCGCGCCCAGAACTCGTACGTGGTCGGTGCGCTGTTCTGGTTGGCTTGGGTGAACGCCTGCACGGTCAGCAGGTTGGGGCCGGAGCGGCTGGGCGCCACGGCGACCTGGCGCGCGGCGCCGCCCGCCGTGGCGACGGTGGTGAGGGGGGCCCCGTTCAGCTTCAACTCGTAGCGGGCCGCGGCCCTGGCCGGGTCGCTGATGGTGAACGTGCCCGCGTCCCCGACGCCGCCGTGCCAGCTCTGGTCGCCGGGGTATTCGGCCGATGACACCGAGGGCGCGGCCGGCACGGACGGGTCGTAGAAGAAGTAGCAGCCGGTCTGCGCGCCGTCGTAGCTCCACGGTCCCCACTGGACGCCGTCCCACGCTCGTACGCCCCAGCCGATGAGCTTCTTCTGCGGGATGGAGCTGGGCAGCTTGATCTGGTGCCTGCTGCCCGAGGTCAGCGCGGGTGTCAGCGCTGAGGTCCATTTGGCGCCCCAGTCCGAGCCGTCGGCGTTGGCGGCCCAGTGCAGGGTGAACTGGCCTCGCACCTTCTTGGCGTCCTCGGTGTCCGGGTCCCACAGGTAGGCGTACAGCGTGGACAGGTCGTTGACCCACTGGGCCTCTCCGCTGTTCACGCACTTGGTGCCGGGGCTGGCGAACATCGAGCCGGTGTTGGGCTGGTGCGGCGGCCGGTTGTACTGAATGCGCAGGTAGGCGTCGTCGGCGAACCGCTTCCACCAGTCCATCGAACTCTCGCTGTAGGCCTTCAGGCCGAAGGTGATGGTCGAATACCCCTTGTCCACCGCGCTCTGCACGTGGGCGCGGAGTTTGGACCCGCCGAACTCGACCGGCGCCCGCGAGCAGTAGGCCACGTCGCGCGAGGTCAGGTGCTCAAGCCAGGCGTTCTTGGTGTTGTTCCAGGTCGCGGCGGAGGTGAGTGAGCCGGCCCGCCACAGTTGCACCGAGGTGGCGTTGTCGCAGTCGTAGGCCGCGGTCTCGTAGGCCACGAACTCGGCCGACTCGATGTACCTGCCTTTGATCGAGGGCAGCTTCATCCGGTAGAAGAGCCGCTTGGTCTGGTTCTTCACGCACCGGCCGTCCTTGGCGACCTCGCAACGGCCCATGCCCTCGGTGGCGTTGCCGTTGAACTTGGGATAGTTCTCGTCGGGGTAGCCCGAGGACACCATTCCCCAGTAGTAGGCGGCGCTGGTCTGCCACACCGGGTCGATGTAGACGGGGAACACGGTGTCGGGTGAGGTCAACAGCCCTTGGTCCGGGGTCAGCTCCAGTCGCCTCTCACCCAGGCCGACCCGCACGTCGGCGGTTCGGGAGCCCTCTCCCGGCCCCTTGCTCAGGTCCTGGCCACGAGCGGCCAGGTCGCGCGCCGCCGTACCCGTGGCGGGCGGCGAGGAGTCCCACATGACCGGGGAGGGCGCCTCGAACACGGCCTCGCCGGTGGTGCCGTCCCCGGCTCGCAGCATTCCGGCGGCGTCCCGGTCCACCGACAGCCGGGAGGTGTCCAGGGTGAAGGGGACCCGGCTCAGCCGAGGGTCCCTGGCCGCCGCCGCCGTCTTGACCACGAGGGTGTGCGAGAAGCCGTCCGGCAGCGCCCGTACACGCAGATCGACGTCGCTCCCCAGAACAGCCCGGTAGACGGCGCTGTCCCCCTCCAAAACCGGCTCGGGGAGCGGGCCGGGCCACGACAGCGACAGCTCGCGCCCCGCCCTGGACATCCGCACCAGCGGCTGCTGCCCGCCGCCGGACAGCCGCAGCCCGACAGCGGTCGCGGCCGGGGCGACACCGGAACCGTCCCACCGCAGCGTGGTGTCGATGCCGACCCACTGCCCGTCGCGGCGCGTGCGCACCGGCCGCAGGTGCTCGGTCACCTCGAACCGTCCGTTGGGCAGGACCGTGACCGTGCGGTGCTCGCCCCGCTGTGAGAGCACCTCCACCGGCCGTCCCGACTTCCGCGCCAGCGTGACCGCGTCGTCGTCGGTCACCGCTGTGCCGGCGGGCGGATCCGCGGGCGGTTCGGTGACCGCGGCCGCACCCGCCTCAGACCCGCCCACGCTCAGGCCTGCCAGCACGGCGAGAACCGCTACGCCCTGGGCCAGAACGCGCCTTGATCCGCCTTTGCCGCCGAGCATCACCAGCATCGCACCCGCTCCCCACACCCCGTCCTGATGATCAGAAACTAGACGCGGGATGATCGGGCGACCATTCGGCGCTGGATTGAATCTTGACTACGACAACCGCGGTAGTCGCCGCCCGGCTGCCAACCTGCGGTGTACACCCGGGGGTGGAGTCTCGTGTTCGATGTTCCCATCAGCCGAGCTCGGACGCGAGGTCACCGGTCTCGGCCTCCTGCTTGAGCGTCCCGTTGACCCGCGCCGTGACCAGGCCCGTCTCATAAGCCGGCACCACCGCCTGGCTCCGCGCCTTGTGCAACACTCCTCCTGGTTTCGATGACCACAAGCACCAGCCCGATCAGGGCGAGCAGAGCAGCCATGATCATGTTGATCCAGAACATGAGGAGGCTGACTCCGGCCGATCGCCCTCGGCCCGGCCTTGGGTGATGTGGCGGTAGAGCTGACCTGCGGTGCATCACGTTGAATGAGGCTGCACAGAACTGCCGTCTCCACGATCAGGGGTCAGGTTGCCTTCCTGCGCTGAGCTCGGCGCCTCAGAATGTACGGAAGCCCGAAAGCATCATGTGCGGCACATTCGGGGAAGATAAAGCCCACGTCGATCGAGCTGGGGACGAACCGTCCGGTCCGCCTGACCGGTGAGGTGCGCGAGCCGGCCTGGCTGAGCATGGCCGCCCTGCGGTCGGGCAGGGACGGCCATCGCGCGGTGCTGTCGTGGGGAGAGCTCGATCCGGAGTTCGGCAACACGGCGGCGCTGCTGGCCGTCAGCATGGACTGCCGGGCTCTGGACGAGCAGGGCCCGCACCTGGTGATGCCGGGTGATCGCTGCGGCGCCCGGCACGTCAGCCAGGTCACCGACATCAGGGTCTGTGCCGATGACCGGTTATGGGGGTGAGTGCTCCCAAGACCACCTGGTGCCGGCGGGTCCGTCCAGTGGCGCCCATGGTGGCATGACGATCCACGAGCGCGACTCCAACGGACTCGGCCCCTACGCCGGGGCGGTTGGTGGAGCACTCATGCGGGCGAAAGCGTCCGGGGTGACGATGGGGATGCCGTAGGCGCGTGCCTTGCGTGCTTTGCCGGACATCGAGTCGGGATCGGCGGCGACCAGCAATCGGACCCGTTTGGTGATGTTGCCGTGTGGGACGTAGCCGGCCTGACGCGCCCGCTCCTCCCATGCCTCACGACCGCCCTCCATTTCGCCGGTGAACACGACGAGATCACCGGGCTGGAGACGGAAGCCGCCCGAGGCGCAGGGGTGCCGGGGCGCTTCGCTGGACGCCAGCGCGGCTTCCACCGCTGTCGGGGGGAGGTCGAGCAGGGCGGCGACGAGGTCGAGTTCGCGGCATTCGGCGGGTGTGACGATGCCGTCGGCCTTGGCCGCGTGGGCCAGCGCGTTCAGATACTCGTGGTGCAAGCGGACGGCGTCGGCGCGGCTGAGGTCCAGGTGGGCGGCCAGGGCGATCAGCGCGTCGGCTTCGGCAGCCGAGATGTGATGGTCGAGCAGCACCTGGTCGAGCAGGGCGAAGTAGGGGTCGGCGCGGACGGTGTCGGAGGCGCGGGGCAGCCTGTCCAGAAGCCGGGCGAGGAAGTGGGTGTCACGCTCGGCGGACACACCCCGCCGCACCGCGATGGTGCCGGTACGCGGGATGGCCGGCCAGGTCAGTGCGGAGGCGGAACGGAGGACGTGGGCCCAGGGCGAGTCCGGATGGGCGAGTCCGAGGTAGTGGCGCAACAACTCGGCGGCGGCGCGGGCGTCGATGAGCGCGTCGTGGTGGCCGTCGAGCGGGATGTCGGCGACGGCGCAACAGCCCGCCAGGGTGCGGGGAGCGACGGGCAGGAAGCGGGCTGCCTCGGTCATCGTGCAGATGCCGACGGTGTCCAGGGCGGGGATCGCAGCGCTGGCCCGGGCGAACTCGTACTCCAGGAAGCCGGAGTCGAAGCGGAGGTTGTGGGCCACGGGCACTCGGCCCCGCAGCAGGTCGGTGAGCTGGCCCGCGATGTCCTTGAAGGTCGGCGCGTGACGGACGTCGGCGGCGGTGATGCCGTGGATGCGTTGCGGTCCCAGGTCACGTTCGGGATTGACCAGGGTGTTCCATTCGCCGGTGACGAGTCCGCGCGGGTCGAGCAGGACGACCCCGATCTCGACGATCCGGTCGTGCCACGACGGACGCAGGCCCGTGGTCTCCACGTCGATGACTGCGTATCCGGGTTCGCTGTTGGTCATCTTCCCTCACCCTCTTCGTCCAACAGGACGACGCGTCTTGACGCCTGAGGGTTCTGACATCCCTACGGATTGTGACGACCTTGTGATGATCAGTCCGCGCTGCCCGCTCGTCGCCTTTACAGCGTAGATCACATCCGTTCGAGACCGCTCACCCAGAGAGTGAGCTCGCGCGGGCCCTGACGAACGGCGCTCTCAGACGACCTTCAGCACCGGTATCCGAAGGCGGGTCCGTTCAGCGGACGGGCAGGCCGGTGACCGCGCGGCCGATGATCAGCCGCTGGATCTCGGACGTCCCCTCGAAGATGGTGTAGATCTTGGCGTCGCGGTGGAAGCGTTCCACCGGGTGGTCCCGCGTGTAGCCGGCGCCGCCCAGGATCTGGATGGCCTGTTCGGTCACCCAGACCGCCGTCTCCCCCGCCACCAGCTTGGACATCGACCCCTCGGCCTGCTCGAACTGCCGGCCGTTGCGGGCCATCCAGGCGGCGCGCCAGGTCAGCAGGCGGGCCACGTCCACGCGGGTGGCCATCTCGGCCAGGAGGAAGGCGATGGCCTGGTTCTCGCCGATCTTGCGGCCGAACTGCTCCCGCTCACGGGCGTAGTCACGGGCGTACTCGTAGGCGGCGCGGGCGATGCCGACGGCCATCGCGGCCACCACAGGGCGGGTGGTCTCGAAGGTGCGCATCGCGCCCTGCTCGCCCGCGCGCTCGCCGTTGCGGACCCTGGCGAGACGGGCGTCGAGTTTGTCCCGGCCGCCGAGCAGGCAGGATCCGGGCACCCGGACGTTGTCCAGGACGACCTCGGCGGTGTGGGAGGCGCGGATGCCGTGTTTGCGGAACTTCTGCCCCATCGACAGGCCGGGCGTGCCGGGCGGGATGACGAAGGTCGCCTGACCCCGGGTGCCGAGGACGGGGTCGACGGAGGCGACGATGACGTGGACGTTGGCGATGCCGCCGTTGGTGGCCCAGGTCTTGACGCCGTTGATGATCCAGTCGCCTCCGTCGGGGACGGCGCGGGTGCGGATGGAGCCGATGTCGGAGCCGGCGTCGGGCTCGGAGGCGCAGAAGGCGCCCAGTTTGATGTCGTTCTCCGTGCCGAACATCTGCGGCAGCCATTCGCCCATCTGCTCCGGCGTGCCGTTGGCGGAGAGCGCCGCGGCGGCCAGGCCGGTGCCGACGATGGACAGGCCGATGCCGGCGTCGCCCCAGAAGATCTCCTCGAACGCCACGGGCAGCGCGAGGCCGCTCTCCTCGAACCACTGGGTGGCGAAGAAGTCGAGCGAGTAGAGGCCGATCTTGGCGGCCTCCTGGATGACGGGCCAGGGCGTCTCCTCGCGCTCGTCCCATTCAGCCCCGGCTGGGCGGACCACGTCGCGGGCGAACGCGTGCACCCAGTCGCGCACCTCGGCCACGTCACCGCTCAGTTCCGGACAAAAGCCGCTCATGCCCGCGCTCCCTGATATATCCGCGTATGTTCACTTTGGCCCGTGCGCGAACGCCCGTGCGCGAGTACTCCGGCACGAACCGCCGGGCGCGCCGCCAGGCCACCCCTGCCGGCGCAGCCGACGTGGTGGCAACAACTTACCGACCAGTAGCCCGCATCGGAAGCCGGGGCTCCGTCAGGGCCGCACGGTGACCATCGGCGGGCGTTCGGAGATGGCGACGTCCCTGGTCACCGGCTCGTGGCCACCGGCCGTACGGCGGAACTGCGTGAGCAGTGCGGCGGGATCGTGCGACGCCTTGATCTTGCCCTGACGCTCCAGCCGTGACCAGGCGGCGAGCATGATCTGCGCGGCCATCCCGCCGAGAGCCTCGGTGGACTGTGGCGCGTGCGCCCGCGAGCCCAAATCGACCTGGGCCAGCCCGTCGAGCCCGACCAGCTCTACCAGGTCGATCAGCAGCCCGAGCTCCACCCCGTAGCCGGTGACGAACGGCACGCGTTCGAGCGCGGAGCGGCGGCCGGCGTACTCGCCCGCCAGCGGCTGGACGAACCCGGCCAGCTCGGGCCAGTGCAGGTTGATCAGCGGCCGGGCGACCAGCTCCGTGACCCGCCCGCCACCGTTGGCGAGACCGCCCAGCGGGCGGTCATAACACCCCTTGACGTACGAAATGCCCGGGTCGGCCAGCAGCGGCCCGAGCAGCCCGGTCACCAGGGAGGCGCGAAAGTCACGGATGTCGGCGTCGACGAACGCCAGGATGTCGCCCGAGGTGACCGCCAGCGACTTCCAGAGCGCCTCGCCCTTGCCGTCGAGCGGCTTGAGGTGCGGCAGGATCTCGTCCTGCGCGTGCACCCGCGCTCCCGCCCGGGCGGCCACCGCGGCGGTGTCGTCGGTGGAGCGCGAGTCGATGACCACGATCTCGTCGACGACGCCGGACAACTCCCGCCGGATCACCCCGACGATCTCTCCCACGGTCTCGCGCTCGTCCCGGGCCGGCAGGACGACGCTGATCGAGACGTCGCCCTTGGCCTCGGCGAGCGCGCCGAGCGGCCAGTCGGCGGCGGAGTGGGTGCGGTGACGCAGCCAGGCACGCACCTCGGGCAGCACACGCCCCTCCCCCGTCGATGACACGCCCCAAGCTTAGGGTGTGGCCTCGATCGGCTCGTCGCCGAGTGCCGCGACGGGCTCCACCCCGCACGCGGGAGACCGCCACGGCTCTCGGGCGGTGCGGTGGGCACGGAGAGGCTCCCCGGCGGGCAACGCGGCGCGCGGGGGACACCGATTGCCGATGATTGGTGAAATATGCGGATAGCGCCTATCGCCAATCGACGGGAATTGAACGGTTGTCCTCCGGGGCACTTCGGCGCCGCCAAGGGAAGCATCAGCGGTCAGGAAATCCCCGCCATGAACCTCCGCCTTTAATCCATAAATCGCCGACCGTATCCGAATTGGCCGATAACCCACACGACAGCGGCCATCAACGTACACCCGACGTCGTGGACAGAGCGTCGATAGCGGCTCCATGCTGCTGTGATACCCGAGTCGCACCCACCGAAGGTCAAGGATTCACGGCAGATTGGGGCAAGTCATAAATGACCGACTCTCGGGCGGATAGCGAAGTTCCGGAATGACAACAGCATTGCGGGCAGGCGCCGTAATCCCATATGCATCGACGCGACATTCGACCTTGGTTACCTTTGGAGTAATCGACGTCACACCACGGGGTGAACGTGATCGACCAGAGCCTGCAGGCGGGCGACGTCCGCCGGCACCGCGCACTCAGGACACTCTTCACCGCGGGTCCCCCGGCCGCGGCGTTCACGGCTTACGGCGTGCTCATCGACCACCTGCCCGACACCTGGTTCACCGTCGACGTCCTGCGCTACCTGCTGGCGCTGCTGGCGGCCGGCTGCGTCTGGCTCGGACTGGCCGCGTTACGCCGGCTGCCGGCGGTGGCGGCCCTGACGAGCGGATCGACGGCACTCGCTCCCGATGTCCCCGCCCAGGTCGGGCGGGCACCCACGGGAAAAGCGAACACCGTCACGGGACCGCCCGCGCGGGTGCTGGTGGTGGGCGCCAGGCGCCGGTTGATCGAGACGGCCAGGGAGGCACCCGGTCATCCCGGCCTGTTCGGCTGGTGCCAGTTCCTGGGCGAGTCGCTGCCGCCGAGCGCCACCGGCACCTCGTACGGCCTGCGTCTGGTGCTGGCCATGGACCTTCACCACCCGACGCTCGACCGCAGGATGCTGGTGCGCACGCTGCTCGCGCTGCAGTGCGGCGGCGGAGGCTGGGCGGCACGCAGCCAGCGGGGCATCGGCAGGCCCGAGGTGACCGCCTGGGCACTGGGCGCGGCGAGCCGGGCCGGGCTGGACCCGGTCGAGCAGGCCCGGCTCGTCGGGCTGCTGGAGGAGATCACCGAGAGGGACACGGTCGGGCTGGAGCGCACCACTGTGGTCACGACCGTGGTGTCCACCTTGGCCGAGATCGCCCCGGCCTCGCCGCTCCTCCCTCACCTGGCCGACCGGCTGATCGCCTCAGCGACGCACGCGCGCGACGAGGTCGGCTGGGGGGAGCGCCTGGTCGGCGAGCCGCCGCCGTCGGTGGCCCACACCGCCCGGGCGATCGTCGCGCTGCGCCGCGCCGCCGACGTCCTGCCCGGCCACGGCGATCTGGACGAGTCGGTGCAGGCAGGACTGTCCTGGCTGGTGAAGGGCGGAAGCGATCTGGCCGATAGCCATGAACGTCTGAGACGGCCGGTGGGCACGGAGCTCGACACGATCACCATCGACCACTTCACCGCGGCGTGGGTCGCCAAGGCACTCATGGCCTGCGGCGACCCCGATCCCGACCTACTACGCGGCGCCGTCGAGGCGGTCCTACGCCGCCAAGAGAATGGAATCTGGCGATGGAAAGAGTGGCGTCCCATCTGGATGACCTACCAAGGGTTGAGCGTGATGCGCGACTACGCGATGCGGCGGCCGATCTGGATGTGATCTCCAGGATCAGAGTGGGCACCTGGAACGTCCACGAGGGAGTGACGGATCACGGCGACGTGCTCGACGAGGCCGTCGAGCACGTCCTGGCCGAGCGGCTCGACCTGCTCGCGTTGCAGGAGGTGCCCTTTCCCGAGGGCTCGCGGTCGTCGCCGCTGCTGACCGAGCTGGCCGAGCGGACCCGGTTGCGCCACTACCAGGCGAACGTGCTCTCACCCTCCTGGCTCGTCCAGGGGAAACGCTCCGGTGTGGCGGTCGCGAGCAGATTCCCGATCGAGGCGGCGGCGGTGGCGGTGCTGCCCAACCCCCGTCTGGAACGCGGCGGCATGCTCTCCTTCGACAAGGGCACCGTGACCGCGCGCGTCAGGGCCATGGGCCGTCTCGTGGCGATGACCTCCCTGCACATGCCGCCCTTTCACCGCTTCGGCAGGCGTGCCGACGACCCTGACTTCGGTTACATCTGGGACAACCTGGCCAAGCAACTCGAGCCGGAGGAGGACGAGGTGACCGTCATCGCCGGCGACTTCAACACATCTCACCGCCGCCTGCTGCTGCGCCGGATCGGGGCGGACCTGGCGACGTCGGTCACCGGCGCCACCCGCAGGGGCAAGGCCGTCGACGACATCGTCCACTCGGCCTCCGTGGCGCGAGTGTCGGCCCGGATCGTCCGCACCTTTTCCGACCACTGCCTGTGCGTGGCCGAGCTGGACCTGGGCTGAGCCGTGGATGACCTGGTGGATGCCCTGCGATTACCCGACCTGGTGGCGGCACCGGCGCGACGGCAGCGGGCGATCCTGAGCCGGTTGTCCGGCCCCGGCCCGGTCGCCCGGCTGCTGGAGGACCTCCTCGCCGACGAGGCCGCCGTGCTCCGGGTCGCCCGGATGTCATACCGGCATCCGCTCGGCTTCGACAAGTACGTCCTGTGGTGCCGGCATCCGGCCGGCCGCCTGCACATGCACGTGTGGTGGCCGGACGCGCACCACGAACGTGAGCACATTCACAACCACCGCTTCGCCTTCTCCTCGGCGGTGGTCGCCGGGGTGGTGCGGTCGGCGTTGTTCGAGCGGAGTGAGACCGGGCGCCCGTACGACAGGTTCACCGACAGCACGCCGCTGCACGCCGACGGGTGGCGGCTGGAACGCCGGGACACGGTCGTGGTCGCCCGGTCCGCGACGCTGGAGGTCTGTGCCGGGTCGGCGTACTCACAGGCCGCCAGCACCCTTCACCGCGTGGAGGTGGCCGCCGGGCCGGCCGTCACCCTGTTCTTGGAAGGCCCGGTGACCAGGTCGCACTCCGAGGTGCTGATCGAGCCGGGGCAGCGGCCACCCGGTCGCCTGCGGCGCACCCCGTTCACGCCGGACCAGTTGCGGGAGCGGCTCACCCTGGTGGGCGAGACCCTGCTCGGGCCGTGAGCACGGCCGCCGGCAGGAGGGTCAGGCCGTCGCCGCGTGCCGTTCGAGGAAGGTGTAGACGTCGGCCTCGTCCACGCCGGGGAACGAACCGGGCGGCAGGGCGGCCAGCACGTGGGAGTTGCCCCGGGCCGACGGCCAGGCGTAGCCCTCCCAGCGTTCGGCCAGCTCGGTGGGCGGGCGGCGGCAGCAGTCGCCGTTGGGGCAGTTGGACTTGGTGCGATGGGTGGTCTCGCGTCCCCGGAACCAGCGCGACTCCTTGAACGGCACGCCCAGCGTGATCGCGAAGTCCCGCTCGCGGGAGGGATCGACGTGGGCGACGCAGAAGTACGTGCCGGTGGGGGAGTCGGAATACTGGTAGAAGACGGAGAAGCGGTCGGGCGAGGCGAACACCTGCCGCCCCGACCACTGCAGGCACATCCGCTGGCCCTCGATCGCGCCCTGCTCGTCGGCGGGGAAGACGATGCCGTCGTTCTCGTACGCCTTGTAGATGATGCCGCCCGCGTCGTTGCGGACGAAGTGGCAGACCAGGTCGAGGTGGTGGGTCGCCAGGTTGGTGAAGCGGTGGGCGGCCATCTCGTAGGACACGGCGAACACGTCGCGCAGGTCCTCCACCGATAGCGCGCGGTCGGCCTTGGCCTCCTTCAGATACAGGGCGGCGGCCTTCTCCGGGACGAGCACGGCGGCGGCGAAGTAGTTGGCCTCGGTCCGCTGGCGCAGGAAGTCGGCGAAGTCGCGCGGCTTGTCGTGGCCGAGGGCGAGGTGGCCCAGGGTCTGCAGCAGGATCGTGCGGGGGGTGTGCATGCCGAGTTGTTCGTGCTTGACGTAGATGCGGCGGTTGCGCAGGTCGGTGATGGAACGGACCGATCGGGGCAGGTCCTGCGCGGTGTGCACGGTGTAGCCGAAGTGGGTGACGAGGCTCTGGATCGTGCTCTGCGACAGGGCGCCGGTGCGGTAGCCGACGGAGTCGAGCGCCTCGGCGGCGGCCTTCTCGATCTCGGGAAAGTAGTTGCCCAGCTCGCGCTGCGTACGCCGTAGCTCGGCGTTGGCGGCCCTGGCCTCTTCGGGGGTGGCGGTGCCTCTCGCCTGCCGGGCGCGGAGCTCGCCGTACAGGCCGAGGAGGTGTTCGAGCACGTCGTTGGGGACCCGGGCGGAGACCTTGAGCCGGGGCAGGCCGAGCGCCGCGTAGATGGGGTCGCGCTGCGCCTCCTCCAATGCGATCTCGAGCTGGGCGCGGCGGTTGGGCGGCTGGCGGCGCAGCAGCTCCTCGACGGGCACTCCCAGCGCGCCCGCCAGCGACTTGAGCAGCGACAGCTTCGGCTCGCGCTTGCCGTTCTCCAGCAGCGACAGCTGGCTGGGCGCCCTGCTGACGCGGCTGCCCAGGTCGGAGAGGGTCAGGCCGCGTTGTTTGCGCAGGTGGCGGAGGCGCTGCCCAAACGCGATGAGATCGAGCTCCTGCGTCAAAGACAGCGGTTCTTCTCCCAGCAAGGACGCCATGTGGGCATCTTAGTCGGAAATTCCGCCTATCTTCCAGGCCCCGACCCGCCTCCGGGGGCCCGGCGCGGATGTGACAGCCGCCGCCCGCCCGCGCGGGCCGTGTCACATGAATGGTCTAGTCCATCGGGAAAACTCTCGTTTTCTTCTCCACTGAATACTGGCGAGTCTTGCCTGCAAAGGAAATCTGGCGATTCTTCTGTGCGTACACCACTGTTGATCGCCCCCTCGCCGGGCAGAGACTCGACACAAGCCCCAGGGGACGACAAAGGAGTGGAAACATGGACGATCGCCTCAAGGGAGCTGCTGAGCAGCTGCGGAACGAATGGGACAACGACCCTCGCTGGGAGGGCATCGAGCGCACCTACAGCGCCGAAGACGTGGTCCGGTTGCGGGGCAGCATCCAGGAGGAGCACACGCTGGCCCGGCGCGGCGCCGAGCGCCTGTGGAAGCTCCTGCAAACCGAGGACTACGTCCACGCCCTCGGCGCGCTGACCGGCAACCAGGCGGTGCAGCAGGTGAAGGCCGGGCTCCAGGCCATCTACCTGTCCGGCTGGCAGGTCGCCGCCGATGCCAACCTGGGCGGCCAGACCTACCCCGACCAGAGCCTGTACCCGGCCAACTCGGTCCCCGCCGTGGTCCGCCGCATCAACAACGCGTTGCTCCGCGCCGACCAGATCAGCTGGTCCGAGGGTGAGTCACGCGAGTGGCTGGCGCCGATCGTGGCCGACGCCGAAGCCGGCTTCGGTGGCGTGCTGAACGCCTTCGAGCTGATGAAGGGCATGATCGCCGCCGGCGCGGCAGGCGTGCACTGGGAGGACCAGCTGGCCTCCGAGAAGAAGTGCGGCCACCTGGGCGGCAAGGTGCTGATCCCGACCGGCCAGCACATCAAGACGCTCAACGCCGCCCGGCTCGCCGCCGACGTGGCCGGCGTCCCGTCACTGATCATCGCGCGGACCGACGCCCAGGCCGCGACGCTCCTGACCAGCGACGTGGACCCCCGCGACCAGCGCTTCACCACCGGCGACCGCACCGCCGAGGGCTTCTACCGGGTGCGCAACGGCGTCGAGGCGTGCATCGCGCGCGGCCTCGCCTACGCCCCGCACTCCGAGCTGCTCTGGATGGAGACCGGCACCCCCGACCTCGACGTGGCCCGTGAGTTCGCCGAGGCGATCAAGGCCGAGTATCCCGACCAGATGCTCGCCTACAACTGCTCGCCGTCCTTCAACTGGAAGAAGCACCTCGACGACTCCACGATCGCCAAGTTCCAGCGGGAGCTGGGGCACATGGGGTACAAGTTCCAGTTCATCACGCTGGCCGGCTTCCACTCGCTCAACTACTCCATGTTCGACCTGGCCCAGGGCTACGCCGCCGACGGCATGACCGCCTACGTCGAGCTGCAGGAGGCGGAGTTCGCGGCCGAGTCGCGTGGCTACACCGCCACCCGCCACCAGCGCGAGGTCGGCACCGGCTACTTCGACCTGATCAGCACGGCCGTCGCGCCCGACTCCTCGACGACCGCGTACAAGGGCTCGACCGAAGAGGAGCAGTTCACCGCCGCTCACTGACACTCCTGGCTCGCCGGCCACCACCAGGGCATGGGTAGGTTCCCCCGGCGACGAAGGGCCGCGCCAGGCTCCCCCCGGCCTGGCGCGGCCCTTCCATGTCCGGACGCCCTGTCGGGACGCCTTGTCCGGACGCCTTCGTGCAACGGTTTCCCACCCGATCCGCTCTGAGAGATGACGGAGACGAGGAAAGGGCGAAGGCTGGTGGAACCAGACTCCCGTTTCGCGGAGTTCGTGGCCGAACGGGGCGACGCGCTGCTGCGCTACGGCCACGTACTGGCCGGGAACCCGCACGACGCGGCCGACCTGGTGCAGGAGGCCCTGATCAAACTGCGCGGGACCTGGCCACGGGTGCGGGCCAAGGACAACCCGGAGAGCTACGCGCGCACCATCATGGCCCGGCTGCACATCCGTGCCTGGCGGCTGCGGCGGCGCGAGCTGCTCGCCTGGGACCTGCCCGAGGGCGAGCATCACGATGTGCTGCCCAGCGGCGACGAGCGGGCGCTCTGGCAGGCGCTGGCGACGCTGCCCCGCAAGCAGCGGACGGTTCTGGTCCTGCGCTACTACGAGCAGCTGACCGACGCGGAGATCGCACAGGTGCTGGGCATCTCCCGGGGCACCGTGCGCAGCCAGGCCTCGCGGGCGCTCGTCAAGCTCCGCGTCGCCGCACCGGATGCCATCAACCCACAGCCCGTACGGGGGGACGCGCGATGAACGACCTGGAAGAGACCCTGCGCAGGACCCTCGGTCACGCCGCGGGGCAGGCGCCGCCGGCGCCGGACCGGCTGGCCGAGGCCGTGGAGGCCGGCTACCGCAGGCGGCGGCACCGCGGCCAGGCACTGCTGGCCGCCGGGGCGGTCGTGCTGCTGGCGGGCGGCGCGGCCATCGCGCTGCGCGGCGGAACGCTCCAGACCCTGCCGGCCACCGTCCCGACCAAGACGCCATCGGCCGTCTCGACGACGCCCCCTCCGATCGAGCAGGTCTGGCCGGAGGCGGTGCGGACACTGCCGGTCAAGCTCCCAGGCGGGCGGACCATCCGCGAGATCAGGCGCATCGACGACCACACGCTCCTCGTCACGACGTGGTCCCGCTTCGAGAGGACGAATGCCGTCTACGCCTACGACCTGGACACGCGGAACCTGCGCAAGATCGCCGACGTGCCGACGCCCCAGGGCACCGTGCTGTACGCCTCCGGCTTCGAGGTCGGCGGCGGCAGGGTGCTCTGGTGGACCGCGCTGAAGGGCGGCAAGGGGCAGATCTGGTCGGCGCCCCTGGCGGGCGGCCAGGCCGAGATCGTCGTCACCCATCCGGTCGACGACAGCGGCTTCGACGCTCTGGAGGTGGCCGGCGACCGGATCGTCTTCTCCGTGCGGGACGGCGGGGTCTTCACCGTCCCGCATGCCGGCGGGCGGGCGGAGCCCGTCGAGGGGGGCGAGGACATGCACCTGCTGGCCTGGCCGTGGATCGGCCGGTCGGGAGGGTACGGCCCCACGGACGAGCCCAGGTTCGGCTCGATCCGCAACGTCGAGACCGGCGAGACCAACACGGCCGTCACCCAGGTGGACGAGAAGCACATCGTCTGCGGCCTGACCTTCTGCGTGGGCGCCAAGCCCACCGGCCCGTCCTTCCACCGGCTGCGTGACGGCTCCGGGGAACAGAAACTGCCCGGCGGGATGCACCCGCTCGCCCTGCCCGGCCGCTTCCACACCGCGTCGGTGCTCGGCGAGGGCCCGCGCCGGCTGGGCCTGGGCGGGGGTTGGCAGGTCGTGGGAGTCGTGCTGCACGACATGACGACCGGGAAGTCCGCCGACCTCGGCGTCCGGCCGGAGGGCGACAGCGTGCAGAGGAGCTACCCGGACAGCCGGCAGCGACTACTCGCCTACACCGTCGGCGACGAACTCCGCGTCATCGACTTGACCAGGATTCCGTAGATCGGACGTGCCGGGAGGGGACCGTCAGCACACCGGCCAAAACGTGCCGGCATCTCATGAAGAGCCGGTGGGCGAGGGTGTCGGCGGCACCGTGGGGGTGGCGGAGGGGTCCGGTGACTCGCCGGGCCCCTCCTGCGGGATCGTGGTGATCGACGTGGTGGGTTGCGGGCAGCCGCGCCTGGCCGCGTTGGCGCGGCGTCTGGCCGCCGGGCCGGCGCACGGGTCGCCGTCGTCCTGGCCGCCGGGGTCCCTGGTCTCCGGCTGCCGGGAGCCGGTCTGCCGCTCGGGCGTGGGGTCGGGGACCGTGGACGGGCCCCGGGTGTGAGTCCCGGTGACTCGCACGGTGGGCGTGGCGGGCGTGGCGGGCGTGGCGGGCGACCAGGTGCCGGCGCTGGGCGGGACGCCCCCGGTGAGGGTGGCCGGCGGCCGCAGCGTCGAGTCGGCCGTGGCCCTCGGCACGTGCGACTGGACGGCCACCGGGAGGTCGGGCAACGGGGAGCCACCGCCGATGCGCGTGTCACCGCCGCCGGACGCGGCGATCACCGTCACCGCGGCGATCGACACCGTGGCCAGCGCCGCGAAGCCGGCGTGCGACAGGCCGGCCCCGCCCTTGGCCCTGCGCCCGCGCTTGGGCGCGGTGGGCCGCCGGTCGCCGGGCGGCGGCGCCAGCCGCACCCGGCCCGCGCCGGCCGGGTAGGGCACCGGCGTCCAGATCTCCTCCAGCACGCCCGCGACGGCCTCGCGCAGGTCCCACGGGTCGCCCACGCCTCCCGCCGCCAGCAGCGCGCGCAGCAGCTCGGCCGCCTTGGGACGGTCCGCGGGCTCCTTGGCCAGCGCCGCCTCGACGGCGGGCCGCAGCAGCGCGGGCACACCCTCGACGCGCGGATCCTCGACCATGATGCGGCGGGCCAGCACGTCGGCCTCGCCCCCGCCGAACGGATGGCAGCCCGTGGCGGCGAACGCCACCAGGCAGCCCCAGGCGAACACGTCGGACGCGGGCACCGCGGGCCCTCCGGTCAGCCGCTCGGGCGACACCCAGCCGGGGCTGCCCATGACCTGGCCGGCCTGGGTGTGCGCGGCGAGCGTGTCGACGTCGCGGGCGATGCCGAAGTCGATGACGCGGGGCCCGCCGGTGGACAGCAGCACGTTGCCGGGCTTGAGATCGCGATGCACCAGCCCGGCGTCGTGCACGGCGACCAGCGCCGCCGCCACCCCGAGCCCCACCCCGTAGGCCAGATCGGGGGTGAGCGGGCCCCGGGCGGCCACGACCTGGGAGAGCGCCGGGCCGGGGACGTATTCGCTGACCAGGTAGGGACGGTCCCGGTCGGTGCCGTCCTCGACCACCGCTGCCGTGCAGAACGGGACGATTCGCCGGGAAAAAGTGACTTCTTCGGCGAAACGGGCGCGCAACGTGGGATCCTTGAGGTGCACGGCATGCGGCGTCTTGAGTGCGACCAGACCGCCCCCCGGGTGCTCCGCCAGATAGACCACGCCCATGCCCCCGGTGCCCAGCCGGCCCAGCAGGAGATATCGGCCGATGATCACCGGGTCGCCCACCGTAAGCGGCCTCACGCCTGGAGGCATGTCGCTCGAACCACGCGCCATCCGAGTTTCGCCTCTCCTGTCCGGGACACGGCAAAGCACACTGTGGCCTCATCGGACGGGCGTTTCCGCATGACCTCCAGAAGGGGTATCGGTGGTAAGGCGTTCGTACCCCTGGAGTGAGTAAGGGCTGTGGCGTGGTGGTCTGAAGTGGCGTTTCGCCCCTGACGTGCCGCGCGGGAACGATCGACCGCGCGCACCCCGGAGAGATCAGCCGAGGGCGGCGGCCTCCTCGGCCTCCACCTGACGGTTCCAGTCCTTCTTCACCGCGCGCCAGGCCTCGTCGTCGACCCCGGCACGCCAGTAGCCGGAGATCGACAGCCGCTCCATCGGCACCCCGCGCTCGACCCTGAGGTGGCGCCGCAGCCGCTTGACGAACCCCGCCTCGCCGTGCACGAAGGCGTGCACGTCGCCTCCGGGGAAGGCCAGCGCGGACACGGCCTCCACCAGCGCGTCGCCGAGCGGGCGGTCGTTGCGGTAGAGCCAGGAGACCTGGACGTCGGCGGACGCGCCCAGCTTCAGCTCGTCGCGGGGGCCGTCCACCTCCACGAACACGTGGGCCGGCACCCCCTCGGGCAGCGCCTCGACGGAGGCCGCGATGGCCGGAAGCGCGCTCTCGTCGCCCACCAGCAGGTGCCAGGCGGCCTGTGGGTCGGGCGCGTAGTCGCCTCCCGGCCCCAGCATCATGATCGCGTCGCCGGGGACCGCCCCCGCGGCCCAGGGCCCGGCCAGCCCCTTGTCGCCGTGGTGCACGAAGTCGATCGTGAGCTCCAGCGTCTCGGGGTCCCAGGCGCGCACGGTGTAGGTGCGCAGCCGGGGCCAGACCTCGCGCGGCATGGTCTCACGCACCTGCTTCACACTGAACGGGGTCGGGTAGTCGACCCCCTCGTGCGGGAACACCAGCTTCACGTAGTGGTCGGTGAGCCCCCGCGTCGCGAAGTCGCGCAGGCCGTCACCGCCCAGCACCACGCGGATCAGGTGCGGCGTCAGCCGCTCGGTGCGCAGCACCACACCCAGATGGTGATCCCTCGGCTTGTCGGTCATCGCACGACTCCTCGCGACTGGTTAGGTATACCTAACCTACCGCGCGTTCCGGAGTCGCCGTGCGATCTCCGGTCAGGCGGCCGCCGTCTCCCCCCGGGACGAGCCGTCGGCCACCGCGGTGAGGAAGTCGGACATGTGGCGGAAGGAGTGGCGGGCCTCCGGCAGCACGTCCGCCAGGATGGGGAAGACGTGCGGCATCCGCGGCCACTCCTCGTACGTCACCGGCACGCCCGCCTGCCGGGCCCGCAACGCCGCCCGCCGCGCCTCGTCGCGGAGCACCTCCGTCGACCCGGTCACGATCATCAGCGGCGGCAGCCCCGTGAAGTCGCCCAGCACCGGCGACACCAGCGGGTCGTGCGGGTCCAGGCCCGAGGTCCAGCGGCGCGCCAGCCAGCGCACCCGGCTGGCCGGCAGCATCGGGTCCTGCCAGCGGTTGGCCCGGCGTGGGATGTCGGTCAGGTCGGTCCAGGGCGACAGGCAGATGGCCGCCGAGGGCAGCGGCACGCCGCGGTCGCGCAGCGCCAGCAGCGCGGCCAGCGTGAGGTGGCCGCCGGCGGAGTCGCCCGCCAGGATGATGTCCCGCGCGGCGTGCCCGCGCTCCAGCAGGCACGTGTACGCGTCCAGCGCGTCGCTCAGCGAGTCGGCCAGCTTGTGGATCGGGCCCTGGCGGTAGTCGAGTGCGAGCACGGGCCGGCCGGCCACCGCCGACAGACGCCAGGTGATGGACCGGTGCGTCTTCGGCGAGCAGAAGAAGTAGCCGCCGCCGTGGAAGTAGAGCAGCACCTTCGACTCGTCCAGCTCCTGCCCGGCACGGACCCACTCGCCGCCGCACGCTCCGGAGCTGTGCGGCAGGATGCCGACGTGCTCGGGTGCCGAGTGGGGCACCATCAGCACGAGGTCACCCAGGCGGGAGGCGCAGTCGAGGGCCAGCGTGTGGCGCATGAGCAGGCTGGAGACCGGCTTCAGCGTGCCGCGCATCAGACCGGTGAGCGCGCGCGCCTGCCAGCTGAGGGGGTAGTCCGGAGTGACGTCCCTGTCGATGTGCATGCTCGGTCCTCCGAGGAATCCTTTCCCCGCGGAACGCTGCTCTACTCACAAGTATGTATCTCATCGCTTACCCGGATGTTTCGGGCACGTATCGCGTGCCGGTTCCGGGTTGTCATCTCGTTGCGCGAGGTGGGCCGGGCGCGGACGGCACGAGGGATCAGTAGTAGCCGCCCTGCGGGCTCTCCTCGTAGTCGTCGTCGAGGTCCTCGTGCCGCCGCGCCCACCGGGAGGGCATCAGCACGGGGATGAACAGGGCCACTCCGAGCAGCGCGAACGTGCCCGTGGAGAGCAGCGTCTTCGCGCCGGATCCGGCCTCCCTGACCAGTTGGTTCACCGACGGCTGGTCGGGGACGAGGGACAGGGCGCGGGTCATGTCGAGGGCGTACACGACCGTCCACGCCAGCAGCGCCATCGCGGGCAGGAACGTGGCCAGCGGCGAGACACGGCCCGCCACCACCAGGCCCACCACCAGGCCGACCGCGGCCATCGCGCCGAGCGCGATCCACAGCTTCTGCCCGCCGGCGGGGGCGGCCTGCGCGTTGCCCAGCGCCTGCTGGACGGCCCATCCCCCGCCTCCCACCACGGCCGCCGTGACCACGATCCCGATGAGCAGACCAGCGAAATGCCGCAACGTTCTCACCCCAAGTCGACGTATCGGCTCGACCTTAGCGACAAAAGCCGTAAATCAACCAGGTATTGGGCAGCTTGCCGGTAGCCGTCCCATCGAGGGGGTGCGCGTGAGAGCATGTGGCACACTCATGCGCGCCGAACTTCCCCTGAGGCTCGCGCGGACGGCCGTCTTCGCCGCCGTCTGCGTGACGCTCGCCGCGCTGGCTCACGCGGTGAGCGGCGGCTCCACGCCCGCTCCGTGGGTCGCGGCGCTCGGTCTCGGCGCGGTGTTCGCGCCGGCCCTGGCACTGGGCGGCCGGGAGCGCTCGACCGCCACGATCAACGTCGCGCTGGTCTGCGCGCAACTGGGGCTGCACGAGTTGTTCGGCGGCGGCGACGGCACCGGCTACGTCGCGGCCCACCTCCACGGCCGGGGCTTCGGCAACGACGTCGGCATGCTGCTGGCCCACCTGACGGCCACCGCCCTCACCGGCTGGTGGCTGGCACGCGGCGAGGCCGCGCTGTGGGCGACGCTGCGCCGCCTGGTCCGCCCTCTCGTCCTGCTGTGGCCGCCGCCCCTCCCCCTCGCGCGTCCGGCCGCCCCCGTCGTCGTGCGGGCCCGCGACGTCCCGCCCGATCCGGCGCTGCGGCACTCCGTCGCCAGGCGTGGTCCTCCACTTCCCGCCTGATCGCCGCCCCCCCGTTACTTCCTCGACCAGTCAAGTGGAGATTCGCCATGTCCTTCGTTCGCCGTGCCGCGACGGTGCTCGCCGCCGCCACCGCCGTCACCGTCGGCCTCTCGCTGCCCGCCCTCGCCCACGTCACCATCAACCCCGGCACCGCCGAGCAGGGCGGGTTCACCAAGGTCGCCTTCCGGGTGCCCAACGAGCGCGACGACGCCTCGACCGTGAAGATCGAGGTCTCCTTCCCCGTCGAGCACCCGCTGGCGTTCGTCTCGGTCAAGCCGGTGCCGGGGTGGAGCGTCAAGGTCACCGAGAGCAAGCTGCCCTCGCCGGTCAAGACCGAGTACGGCGAGCTCACCGAATCGGTCAGCAAGGTCGTCTGGGAGGGCGGCAAGATCGGCAAGGGCGAGTTCCAGGAGTTCGAGGTGTCCATGGGCCACCTGCCCGAGGGCGTCGACCAGTTGATCTTCCCGACCAAGCAGACCTACTCCGGCGGCGAGGTCGTCGACTGGTCCGAGGCGCCCAAGGCCAACGGCACCGAGGCCGAGCATCCCGCTCCGCTGCTGAAGCTCACGCCCGCCGCCAAGGAGGGGGCCACGGCGCCCGTCTCGGCCACGGGCGCGACTCCCCAGGTGACGCGGGTGGCCACGGTCACGGCCGCCTCCGACGGCACCGCCCGGGTGCTGGGCGGCGCGGGGCTCGCGCTCGGCGTGATCGGCCTCGTGGTGGCCGCCCTGGCGCTGCGCCGGCGCCCCGCATGACAGACGGACGGCGGGCGCCCGGCCGGGGCGCCCGCCGTCCGCGGTGCCTGCCTCACTTCTTGAACGTGTCCTTGATCTTTTTGCCGGCGTCCTTGACCTTCTCACCCGCCTGCTTGACGCCGCCCTTGGTCCGCTCGGCGCGGCCCTCGGCCTGCAGCCGCTCGTCGTCGGTGAGGTCTCCAACGTTCTCCTTGGCCCGGCCCTTGAGCTCCTCGGCCTTGTGGGAGAACTTGTCGTCGGTTCCCATGTGGGTGCCTCTCTCTTGTGGTTGCGTTGGCCACGACCCCCCTATCCGCACAGGTCAGGAGGAAACGTCCGTCATCGCCAGCCCCCGTCAGGACGTGATGTCCTTGCCGGAGAAACGCGCCCAGGCCACGGATCCGGACAGCACGATGTAGGCGCCGAAGGTGAGCAGCCCCTCCGTCATGGCGCCGGTGTCGATCGGGCTGCGCAGCGCCCCGTCGAAACCCGTCCAGCGCGCCGGCAGCAGATAGTCGGCCAGGCCGTCGAACTGCGGGATGGCGCGCAGCACCTGCGAGACGATGACGATCACCATGGTGCCCGCGACCGCCCCGATGGACACCTCGGTGAACGTCGACAGCGCCAGCGCGACCGCGGCCAGCGCGGCCATCCCGGCGCCGACGTAACCGACGCTGATCAGGATCCGCAGCAGCCCCTCGGCCACCGGCACGGTGGTGCCCGACAGCAGCGTCACCGGCCCGACCGGGAACATGATCAGCCCCGTCACCAGCGCGGACAGCGCCACCACGGCCGTCACGGCGAAGGAGAAGACCACCGCGTTGAGGTACTTGACCGCCAGTAGCCGGGTGCGCCCGGCGGGCGCCGCCAGCAGGTAACGCAGGGTCCCGGTGCCCGCCTCGCCGGCGATCGCGTCGCCCGCGACCATGGCGACCGCGACCGGCATCAGCAGCACGACGAGGAAGGACAGCGAGGCGAACGTCAGCATGAGGCTGTTGCCCGCGACCGACGTCACGATCCCGCCCAACTCCGCGTCGGCCGCGACGAGCCGCAGCGCCACCCCCATCACGACGGGCACGCCGGCCAGCACCCCGAGCATCACCAGGTTGCGCGGGCGGCGGAAGGTCAGGCCCAGCTCGGAGCCGAGCAGCCGCCAGAACGCCGAGGAGGAGCGCCGCGGCGGCACCGCGCCCGCCGGCGGCTCGGGCGGCCGGCGCTCGGTGGCGCGCGAGGTCTCGGGCACCGGCACGAGCCCCGGTGTCGTGCGCGTCCGCGTCTCAGCCGTCGACATCGAATCCCTCTCCCGTCAGTCCGACGAACACGTCCTCCAGGCTCGGCCGTACGACCGAGAGCCCTCGTACGGCGACGCCCTCGCCGACCAGCGCGGCGTTGACCCGCTCGGGCGCGTGGCCGCCGAGCTCGGCCGTGACCTCCGCGTCCGTGGCGCGCACGTCGGCCAGGCCGAGCGCGGCGAGCACCCGCGCGGCGCCGGCCGGGTCGGGCGTCTCGATCCTGACGCGGCTGACCTGGCCACCGCTGAGCGAGGCGATCGTTCCCTGCGCGACCAGCCGGCCGGTGCTCATGATCGCGGCGTGCGTGCACATCTGCTCCACCTCGGCCAGCAGGTGCGAGGAGACGAAGACGGTGGTGCCGTCGGCGGCGATCTCCTTGACCAGCGCGCGCACCTCGCGGGTGCCCTGCGGGTCGAGCCCGTTGGTCGGCTCGTCGAGGACGAGCAGCTCACGCGGCCCGAGCAGGGCCGCGGCGATGGCCAGGCGCTGGCGCATGCCGAGCGAGTAGTTGCGGTAGCGCTTGCCCGCCGCGGCGGCGAGCCCGACCCGGTCGAGCGCCTCGCCGACACGCCGCCTGACGGTGGCGCCGGAGGCGGTGGGGTCGGCGGCGTCGAAGCGGCGCAGGTTGGCCTCGCCCGACAGGTAGGGGTAGAAGGCGGGGCCCTCGACCAGCGCCCCCACCCTCGGCAGCGCGCCGGCCAGCGGCAGGCCGAGCAGGGTGTGCTCCCCGGCGGTGGGCGCGACGAGGCCGAGCAGCATCCGGATGGTCGTGGTCTTGCCCGAGCCGTTGGGCCCGAGGAAGCCGTAGACCGATCCGCGCGGCACGTCCAGGTCGAGGGAGTCGACCGCGACCTGGCCGCCGCGGAAGCGCTTGGTCAGGCCGCGCGTGACGATGGCGGCCCCGGCGGAGGGCGGGGCCGCCCCGAAGGGCGCCCCCGCTTCGCGCGTCATGACGGTCACCTGGTGCCCGCCACCCGGACGATCTCCTCCGGAGTGACCGCGCCGGCCAGCAGGCGGCCGTCGTCGGTCAGCAGGACCGTGACCAGCTTGGTGGTGATCAGCTTGCCCGAGCCCCACGTGCCGCTCACCGGGGTGGCGGACTTGAGCACGTTGTCCAGGAGCGCCTTGGCCTCCGCCGGGTCGCCCTGGCCGCCGGACGCCTCGGCCGGCAGCGAGCCGAGGTCCGGCATCGGGGCCACCACCACGCCGCTCCAGCCCTCGCCGACGACCTTCAGGTCCTTGGCGGCCTTGGCGTCCCCGGTGTGCTCGCCCGTGTGCTGGCCGGTGTGCTCGCCCGTGTGCTCGCCGGCCTTGCCGTCGGAGATCACCTCGCCGAGGGTCTGCTCCTCCACCGTGGCGCCGGCGGGCGGGGTGAAGACGAAGTTCTCCTCGGCGGGCGGGGTGAACGTCACCTGGGTGAAGCCCACCTCGAAGGCCGGCTCGGCCGAGCCCTTGGCGTACACCTGCACCCGCAGCGGGACGTAGGTCTCGCCGTCGAGCGCCAGGCGCACCTCCTGCACCAGCGAGGCCTCGGCCTTCGGCCGCAGCACCAGCTGGTAGGCGGGACGGCCGGCCACCTCGGCGGTGTTGGTGACGCCGATCGCGGTGTGCTCCCCGGCCTTGGCCAGCACCTTCGCCGCCGCGGCCTGCGGGGTCAGATCGGACGGCGTGGGCGCGGGCGTGGCCGGTTCGTGCGTCCAGCCAGCGCCCGTCTTGACCTTGATCTTGGTGGCGGTATTGCCGTCGCTGTCCCAGTACCAGGCCTCGTCGCCGTTGACGATGAGGTTGGTCTCGTTCATGTGGGTCGGCATCGCCACCCTGAGCCTGTCCTGCGCGCCGTACCAGACCTTCACCTCGTGCGAGCCCGACAGCAGGGCGAGCGGGGACTCGCCGCCCATCTGGGGCAGGGCGGGCAGGCCGAGTGACGCGGTCTGCCGGACGGTGCCGGACATCGGCAGCGGACCTCCGGTTCTCTCGACGGCGGCCACGGCGTCGGCGAGCAGTTGCTGTGCCGAACGCTCGGGCAGCGCCGGATCGCCGCTGACCGCGGCGACG
Source organism: Nonomuraea sp. CX421 (assembly GCF_059358955.1). Taxonomy (NCBI): domain Bacteria; kingdom Bacillati; phylum Actinomycetota; class Actinomycetes; order Streptosporangiales; family Streptosporangiaceae; genus Nonomuraea; species Nonomuraea sp. CX421. Next base: position 134,707 of record NZ_JCADBK010000018.1, read on the forward strand.
ACGGGGCCCGCGCCGAGCGCGGCTCCGATCACGGCGGCGGCGGCGATCGGGACCCCCCACCTCACGAACGTGCCTTTACGCATCTCACTCCTTAACGGTATGTCGATGACCAGAGCTTGCGTGATGCATGCTTAGGCGAACCTGAGACAGCCTGAGACCCCTCTCAGCCTTCTCAGCGTCGTCTCAGGGCGGGAGCGGGAGGATCGGGGCCATGAGAGTGCTTGTCGTCGAGGACGAGAGACGGATGGCCGCCGCGTTGCAGCGAGGGTTGCGGGCCGAGGGCTTCTCCGTCGACCTCGCCCACGACGGCGAGCAGGGGCTGCACGAGGCCAGGCACGGCGACTACGACGTGGTGGTGCTCGACATCATGCTGCCCCGGCTGTCCGGCTACAACGTGTGCAAGCAGTTGCGCGCCGAGGAGAACTGGGTGCCGATCCTGATGCTGTCGGCGAAGGACGGCGAGTACGACATGGCCGACGGGCTCGACCTGGGCGCCGACGACTACCTGACCAAGCCGTTCTCCTATGTGGTGCTGGTGGCCAGGCTGCGCGCGCTGCTGCGGCGCGACTCCGGGCGGCGGCCGGCGGTGCTGGCGGCGGGCGACCTGTCGCTCGACCCGGCCCGGCGCAGGGTGCTGCGCGGCGAGAGCCCGATCGAGCTGACGCCCCGGGAGTTCGCGCTGCTCGAATACCTGCTGCGCAGGCGTGAGGAGGTCGTGTCGAAGACCGACATCCTGGAGCACGTCTGGGACACCTTCGACACCGATCCCAACGTGGTCGAGGTGTACGTCGGCTACCTACGGCGCAAGATCGACGTCCCGTTCGGCCGCAACTCCCTGCAGACCGTGCGCGGCGCGGGCTACCGGCTGGCCGGCGACGGTGGCTGACTCCCCCTATGCCTGGTGGCGGCGGCAGGGGCTGAGGTTCAGGCTGACCGTGGTGGCCGCCACGGTGCTCGCCCTGGCCCTGGCCGTGTCGGCGTCGGTGCTGCTCACCGTGCTCGACCGGACCCTGATCGACACGGTCGACGACTCGACCCGGGCGCAGGCGCAGACCGTCCGGGTGCAGGCCGACTCGGACACGCTGACCACCCCGATCACCACCCACGACGGCACGATCGTGCAGGTGATCGACGCCGCGGGCCGCATCACGCACGTCACCTACGGCGCCGACCGGCTGGTGCCCCTGCTCGCCGCCCACGACAGGGAACGGGCGCTGCACGAGGGCAGCGCGACGTTCGTCGACGGCCGGCCCTACGCGATCCCGGGGCCACTGCGGGTGGTGGTGCTCCGCGCCGACCGCGGGCAGACGGTGATCGCGGCCCGGCCGGTGGGCGAGATCCAGACCAGTCTCGGTACGGCCGCCAGGGTGCTGTTGGTGGGCACGCCGCTGCTGATCGTGCTGCTGGCCGCGGCCAGCTGGCTGATCATCGGCCGGACGCTGCGCCCGATCACCGCGCTGCGCCGGGGCGCGGCGGAGATCACGCACACGGCCAGGTCGCGCCGGCTGCCGGTGCCCGAGTCGCGCGACGAGGTGCACTGGCTGGCGACCACGCTCAACGGCATGCTGGCCCGGCTGGAGGAGGCCGAGCAGCGCCAGCGCGCGCTGGTCTCCGACGCCGCCCACGAGCTGCGCAGCCCGCTGGCCAGCATCCGGCTCCAGCTGGAGGTGGCGCTCGGCCATCCGGAGGGGCAGGACTGGCCGGAGACCGCCGAGGGCGTGCTGGAGGACGCCATGCGGCTGTCGCGGCTGGCCGAGGACCTGCTCGCGCTGGCCCGCCTCGACGAGCGCGGCGGCGTGCCCGCCAGGAACGAGCCGGTCCAGCTCGACGAGGTGGTCCGGCAGATCGCCGAGCGCCACGGCGAGGTCAGGCTGACCGTGTGCGACCCGGTGCTGGTCCGCGGTGACACGCTCGACCTGAGCAGGGTGCTGACCAACCTGGTGGACAACGCCGTGCGGCACACCTCGTCCAAGGTGGAGGTGGCGCTGACCGCCGACGGGGTGCTGACCGTGATCGACGACGGGCCGGGCATCCCGGAGGAGGACCGGGAGCGGGTGTTCAACCGGTTCACCCGGCTCGACTCGGGGCGCAGCCGCGACGAGGGCGGCGCCGGGCTGGGTCTCGCGATCGTCCAGGAGACCGTGCGCGCGCACGGCGGCGTGGTGAGCCTGGAGGACGCCGGGCCGGGGCTGCGCGCCGTGGTGCGGCTGCCCGTGGCCGGGTGACCCCGCTCAGCTGAGGCGGGCCAGCTCGGCGAGCGCCGTCGTGGCCGAGGCCGCGTCGTGCACGCGGAAGACCCGCGCGCCGAGCAGGGCGGAGATCGCCAGGGTGGCGATCGTGCCCGCGTGCCGCCGCTCGACCGGCAGCCCGCCCAGCGTCTCGCCGACGAAGTCCTTGTTGGACACGGCGACCAGCACCGGCCAGCCCGTGGCGGTCATCTCGCCAAGCCGGCGGCTGACCTCCAGCGAGTGGAAGGTGTTCTTGCCGAAGTCGTGCGCCGGGTCGATGAGGATCGACTCGCGCGGCACCCCGGCGGCGACGGCCCGCTCGGCCAGGGCCGTGGTGTAGGAGACGACGTCGGCCACCACGTCGTCGTAGGCGATGCGGTGTGGGCGGGTGCGGGGACGGACCCGCCCGGCGTGCGCACAGACCAGCCCGATGCCGTGCCTGGCGGCCACTCCGGCCAGGCCGGGATCGACGCCGCCCCAGGTGTCGTTGAGCAGGTCGGCGCCGGCCCTGGCGACCACCTCGCCGACCTCGGCCCGCCAGGTGTCGACGCTGACGAGCAGCCGGGGATGCCGCTCGCGGACGGCCTCGACCAGGTCGGCGACCCGGCGGATCTCCTCGCGGGCGTCGACCTCGTCGCCGGGACCGGCCTTGACACCGCCGATGTCGATGATGTCGGCGCCGCCCTCGACCGCCCGGTCCACCGCCTCGATCGCGGCGTCGAAGCCGTAGGTGCGGCCCTTGTCGAAGAAGGAGTCGGGCGTGCGGTTGACCACGGCCATCACGGCGTGCTCCCCCGGGCCGAACTCCCGGCCGCGCAGGCGCAGAGTGCTCATCATCGGCGAGCGTACCGCGCCGCCCGCGACGGGGTACGGCAGGGCGGGCGCGCGCCGATGGCGGGCTCCGTGCGGGGAAGGGATCACGCGGCCCCGCGTGGCGGGGCGTGAGAAGGGAGCGGGCCCGGCCGAGCGGTCAGGCGGCGGTGCCCTTCTCGGCCGTGGACAGGAAGTCCTGGGCGATCAGCGGCAGGCGGCGGCGAGCGTGCACCACGGCGATGACGCGCCGCACGGCCGGATCGAGCGAGCGCACCACGAGGCCCGCCCTGCTGGCCTGCTCGGCCATGCCCCGATACCACAGCAGGGACGCCTGGCCGCTGCGCGCGGCCTTGAGCCAGCCGTTGCGTTCGTCGGTCTCGAGCACGACCACGGGGTTGACGGCGTACTTGCCGAACATCGCGTCGAGCTCTCTGCGCCGCACGCTGCCGCGCGCGGGCAGGGCCAGCCGCATGCCGTCGAGCCGGCCCATGGGCACGGGACTGGGCAGTTCGAGGCCGGGTGGGGAGATCAGCACGATCTCCTGGCGTTCGAGCGGGTGGGTGACGAGGTCGGTGGGCACCGGCAGATCGGTCAGCCCGAGATCGGCCCGCTGCTCCCTGATCGCGCTGACGACGGCCTCGCGGCCCTCGCAGCGCACGATGTGGACGCGGACCCCGGGATGCTCGGCCGCGTAGGCGGGCAGCAGCCGCCCCGCGAGGCCGGGTTCGAGGCTCGGGGTGGAGGCGATGCGCAGCTCCGCCTCCGCCGATCCGGTGTGGTTGGCCAGGCCCTCGATCTCGTGGACGGCGTCGAGCGCCTCGCGGGCGAGCTTGACCACCCGGCGGCCCTGTGCGGTGACCACGACGCCGCGTCCCGAGCGGGCGAAGAGCGTCATGCCGAGCTCGCGTTCCAGATCCCGGATCGCGCGCGAAAGCGCAGGCTGCGCGATGTAGAGCGACCTGGCCGCGTCAGTCATGGTGCGGTGCTCCGCAGTCGCGACCACGTAGCGGAGCTGCTGGAGGTTCATGCTGAAGAAGCTAGGACAACGCCTGCCGCGCGGTGGGGAACATAGCGGAGATCACCTCGAATGATTTCGGACTGTAACCGAGCGCTGTCACATCCGTGACGGGTGATAAATCAGTATGCTTCTGCCCCAAATTTGACAAAGCTCCGGGGAGCGACCACACAAGTCGCTTAATACGGACGAACGATCACAGGGGGCGACACGGTGACAGGCAACGGGCAGCATCCACCCCTGCCACCAGAGCCCGGACAGCCCCAGCGGCCACGATCGCTCCCGTGGCCTCCTCCGGCGCAGGGGGGAGCGCGGCCCCAGAGTCCGCCTTACCAGCACCCCTACCCGCCCGCGCCGCAGGGGCAGCCGTACCAGCAGCCCTATCCACCACAAGGGCAGCCCTACCAGCAGCCGCATCCGCAGCCGCAGGGCCGGCCGTACCAGCGGCCCTTACCCGGGCACCGGGGGAGGCCCTACCCGCAGCAGCCCCCGCCCCCGCCGCCTCAGGCCTGGCCGCCCTCGCGCCCGCCGGCGCCGCCCATGCACGGGCCCTATGGGCAGTGGCCGCCGCCCCCGCGCAGAAAGCCGGGCATGGGGGCGGCCGGGATTCTCGGGGTCGTGTTCGGCTCGATGGCGGCGCTGTTCGTGCTGATCGTGATCGGCTCGGTGGCGTTCAAGGACTCCTCCCGGTCGGAGACCACCAACCCGGTCGCGATCCCCAGCTACACGCCGTCCGAGCGACCCAGCGAGCGCGACGACGACGGCGCGACCGGCAGGCCGACCCGGCGGCCGACACAGGACACCACGGTCACCCCGCCCAAGCAGGTCACGCTCGACACGAGCCTGAAGAACAACACCCTCTACCGTGCGGGGGCGCTGCCCAGGGTCGGCTGCCGGGCGGGCAACGCGAACATCTTCAACCACGCCCAGCTCAAGGCGCTGATCCTGAAGACGGGCAAGTGCATGGACCGAGCGTGGGGGCCGATCCTGCGGGAGCAGGGCATCGACTTCAGCCCGCCGGGTTACGCGATCGCGCAGGGGCGCGGCCGGGGGGCCTGCGGGGACTACCCGTCGGCGGGGTCCATGGTGCCGTACTACTGCCCCCGCAACAACACGATCTACGCCTCCACCTCGGCCATGTCCAAGGGCAACGGCAACGCCCTCGGCTACGGCCAGATCATCACGTGGAACGGCGGGATCATCAGCATGATGGCCCACGAGTACGGCCACCACGTGCAGAACCTGTCGGGCCTGATGAACTCCTGGTGGTCGCGGACACTGGAGTCGGGCAACAGGAGCGGGAAGCTGGCGCTCAGCAGAAGGCTGGAACTCCAGGCCACCTGTTTCGGCGGCATGTGGATGCGGTCGGTGGCCACGTCCTACCCGATCGGCCCGGCCAACCGCAGCCGCCTGTTCTGGTTCTACAGCCGGCTGGGCGACCAACCCGGTCATCCGCGGGACCACGGCTCCATGGTGAACAACAACCGGTGGTTCAGGCAGGGCTGGCAGAAGAATCAGACGTACCAGTGCAACACCTGGATGGCGCCCTCCTCGACGACGTCCTGACGGTCACACCAGGTTCATCTCAGCTTGGGCACATGTCTTTGATGTCCCTATATGGGGACTAGAATCCTGGCAATCTTGTGCTCAAACGGGGAGCAGAACCAAGTTTTGCCTGGCAGGCGTTAAGGAGCCGGTGTGAGCAAGCGCGAAGGGGCGGGCACCACGCCGGGGGGCCGGAAACGACGCTCCTCACGCCGTCCTCGTGCGGCGTCGGGCGCCGAGTCCGGCCCTCCGGCGCCTCCTCCCGCCGAACCCGGTCCACCAGCCGCACGGCCGCCCGGCCCGCACCCCGGCCCCCAGGCCACCCCTCAGACCGGGGCCCGACCCGGCCCGCAGACCAACCCTCAGGCCAGCCAGCGGACCGCCCCCCAGGCCGGTTCGCGCCCGGGCCGAGCCGGCGCGCCGCCCCGCTTCGCCAAGCCGCTCAACGCCGGATCCATCCTCGGCTGGACAGCCCTGTCCGCCATCGTGCCCGGCGCCGCGCACCTGCGCGCCGGTCACCGGCGCACCGGGCTCGCGCTGCTCGGCGTGTACGCCGCGCTGCTGCTCGCCGCGCTGGCCTTCGCGCTGACCCGCAACGCGGACAACGTCGGCACGCTGGTCAGCAACGGCTCCCTGGTGACCGTCATCACCCTCGCCTCGCTGGGCGCACTGGCCTGGTTCGCCCTGTTGGTGACCTCGTACGTGGCGCTCAACCCCAACCGGCTCAACCAGCAGGGCCAGATCGTCTCGGGCATCGCGGTCGGCATGCTCTGCGTGACCGTGATGGCGCCCTTCGCCCTCACCGCCAACACCGTGCTGACGGCGCGGGACACGCTGCACCAGATCTTCCGCAGCGGATCCACCGATCCCGACGTCGCCCCGGTCAAGAAGGAGGACCCGTGGAACGGCAAGGAGAGGGTGAACTTCCTGCTCGTCGGCGGTGACGCGGCGGGCAACCGCACCGGGGTGCGGACCGACAGCATGAACGTGGCCAGCGTGCACATCGCGACCGGCAACACGGTGCTGTTCAGCCTGCCGCGCAACCTGCAGCACGTGCGTTTCCCGCAGTCCTCTCCGCTGCACAAGCAGTTCCCCAACGGCTTCATGGCCGAACTCCCCAACGGTGGGCTGCTCAACGAGGTCTGGCAGTACGCCAACGATCATCCGGACATCATGGGCGGCCACAACAGGGGCCCGCGGGCCCTGATGGACGCCGTCGGCTTCACGCTCAACCTCAAAATCGACTACTACGTCCTGATGAACATGTACGGCTTCGCGGACCTCGTGGACGCCATCGGCGGCCTGACGATCCGCGTCGAGCAGGACGTCAAGTGGGGCGGCACCTTCGGCACCGCGGGCACGATCAAGGCCGGCACCCGCCGGCTGTCAGGCGAGGAGGCCCTGTGGTACGGCCGCTCCCGGGTCAACAGCGACGACTTCTCGCGCATGGGCCGGCAGCGCTGCGTCATCGGCGCGTTCGCGAAGCAGGCCACCCCTGACAAGATCCTGCTGAACTTCACCAAGATCGCCGGCGCGACGAAGCGCCTGGCGCGGACCAACATCCCGCAGGAGCTCCTGGAGCCGTTGGTGGCCCTGGCCCTCGATGTGAAGAGCGCCCGGATCACCAGCACGCAGTTCGTCCCGCCGGAGTTCTGGCCGGGGTCGGCCGACTGGGTCAAGATCCGCCGCGCCTCGGCGAAGGCCATCGCCGACTCCCTCAGGCCCCGCCGGGCCCGGACGGCCGACGTGACGGCCTCGCCGGGGAGCCCCTCGGCCGCGCCCACGGCGACCCGGACGCGGGTCGCGGTGCCCAGCCAGACCCCGACCCGCAACAGCCAGAAGACCAGCGAGTCCCTGGACGAGCTCTGCGGCCTCTGACCGGTCTGACCCGCCCTGGTCTGACGAAGACCGGTCCGACGAAGACCGGTCAGGCCAGGGCGGGTCAGACAGGGGCGGGTCAGGCCAGGGCCGGCCTTCGGGGCAGCAGGGCGAGGGCGCCCAGGTAGAGGACGGCGGCCACGATCAACAGCCCCTGGTAGCCGATGACCAGGGCGAGGTACTCCAGGCACCCGCCCACCATCGCGCCCAGCAGGTTGGCCCCGAACGAGGTCGTCGCGTCGGCCGTCTCGGCGAAGCGCTTGGCGAACACCACGTTCGCCGCGAAGATCGGCAGGAACGCCACCGTCACGGCGGCCACCGCCCGCAGCGGCAACGGCAGCGACAGCAGCCAGGCGTTGGGCACCAGCCAGGCGAGCAGCAGCCCGCCGAGGAGCACGGCGTACATGACCGGCAGGGGCGGGGTGCGGAAGCGGCGGGTCACCTCGACGGCGGCGAGGACGGCCACGAGCACCCCGGCGAACACGATCGCGTTGACCACCCACGTGGTGCCGAACAGCAGCGCGAACCCGGTCACGCTCTTGGTCTCCAGCAGCATGAAGGCCACGCCGAGCAGGAACAGGTCGGCGTACGGGCGCATCCGCCGGTAGGGGCCGGCCACGACGCGCACGGCCAGCAGGCTGACGGCGAGGATCAGCCCGAGCGTGATGAGGTAGATTGGCGGGATGTCGCCGTCCTTGAGGTAGAGGAAGGGCCGGTCGTCGAGCGCGGGCGGCGGCGTGCCGGCCGTGGCCCCGGCCCAGGGCGCGGCGCAGCGCTGGGCCTCGGGGGTGAAGCCGGCCGTGATGACGGCCTGCTGCCCGGCGGTGCTCACCACGTCGACGCACGGCTTGTGGCCGAAGGCGCTCTGCACGGTGGAGGCGAGCCGGTCGACCAGCCAGGTCTCCCGGTAGTAGTTGTACATGGAGAACGCGCCGCCGGGTTTGAGGTGGGCGCGGGCGGCCCGCATCGCCTCCTCGGTGAACAGGTAGCTCTCCAGCCGCAGCGAGCTGGCCCCCGACACCAGCGTGAGCGAGTCGGGCAGCGCGAACAGGATCAGGTCGTAGCGCCTGGAGGTGCGTTCGAGGAACGCCCGGCCGTCGGTGACGTGCGTGGTCACGCGAGGGTCGTCGTAGGGGTGGTCGGGGTGGGTGGAGCCGCCGAGCTCGCGCAGCTTGGGGTCGATCTCGACGGCGTCGACGTGGCCGGCGCCCTTGGACAGCGCGATCGCGACGTCGGTGCCGCTGCCCGCCCCGACGATGAGCACGTCCTTCGGCGGGCTGGTGACGCGTTCGTACGGCAGGCCGTACTGCCGCTCCCATTCCAGGCGGGCGGCGGCGGGCACGGCCTGCTGGTGCGGGATGCCGTTGACGGCGATGTCGGTCACTGGCACGCCGAGCTGCTCGAACTGCCGGAAGGTCACCTTGTAGTAGGGCGACCACAGGGCACCGGCGGTGAGCGTCTCGGCCAGCAGCAGCCCCACGACGGCGAGCGACGGCACCACCACGAAGCCGAGGTAGGTGACGAGCGGCCGGGGCACGAGCAGCAGCGCGTAGGCGACGGCGGCGATCAGTCCCCAGAAGATGGGCGGCGCGCTCAGGAACGACAGGGCGGTGAACGCGGCGATGCCGGTGAGGCTGCCGATCAGGTCGTAGCGGTAGGCCTCCAGGCGCGGCAGCTCGGGGAAGCAGCGGCCGACCAGCTCGGCCGGGCCCATGAGGACCAGCGCCGCCGCGCAGAAGATCACCGGCAGGATGAGCCAGGCGGGCGGCCCGGTGGTCGCCAGGCTCGTCCAGTAGAGGACGCCCTCGGTGTCGCGGTCGACGGTGACGGGGAACGTCAGGACGACGATCACCAGGCCGAACAGCACCACGGGCGAGTAGTAGGGCTGCCGCTTGGACCTGCCCACGCGCAGGAACCCGAGCCCGATGCCGAGGAACGAGCCGAGCAGCACGAAGTTGGTGAAGTAGCTCAGGTGCACGATGTTGGACCCGGTCCACCGGATCAGCGCCAGCTCGAGGAAGAGCATGAAGGCGCTGGCGAGGATGAGTCTCGGGCGCACCGCCAGCCAGTGGTCTCCGGTGCCGGCTGTGACCGTCTGCTGGGCCTGGAGCGTCATGGGCAATCACCGTAATGAATGGACCGGGAACACGGAAGCCTGACGCTCGGGAACGGCCGACAAGCACTTCTGTCCGGATTAAGGCGTCTGGCCAGGTCACATCCCTAATGAACCGCTGGACGCGCCCGTGCGGATGGAGGAATGTGGGGACGTTCGTTTCCCCCACACGACCGGTGGTGACTCATGCGGGTCCTGATCCAGCTCCGCCCCTCCCCCGACCTGGTCGCGGCCGTCACCGACCCGGCCCGCGCGGTCACCACGGCCGACGTCGCCGACGGCCTGCCCGGGGTCGAGCTCGACGCCGGGTTCGCCCCGGTCGCCGTGCCCCGGCCGATCCCGGCGGCGGGCGGCGACCCGCTCTCCCTCAACCAGCCGCTCGGCTTCTCGCTGGCCGCCGAGGACGCCTCGGTGCTGGTGCGGGGCACGATCTCCGACGACGAGCTCGCCACCCGGGTGACCCTGCTGCAGACGCTGCGCCCCGACGTGGCCGGCGTGTTCGCCGACCCGGTCATCGAGTCCTCGCTGACCTGCGGAGGCGACCCGCCGGTCGGCGACTGGCACGACGTCGAGCGGCTGCTCGATGTCGCCGGCCTGGGCGCCGAGGGGCTCGACGGCTCGGGGGTGGCCGTGGCCGTGCTCGACACCGGCGTCAACACCGCCCACGTCACCCGGCAGCTCGGCAGGAACGTCACGCTCGACGCCCAGCGGAGCTGGTGCCCCACGGGCGTGACCGGCAGGCCGGGCGAGTTCGAGGTCGACCACGGCACGATGTGCGCCTTCGACACGCTCATCGGCGCGCCCCAGGCGGCCGTGCTCGACGTCCCGGTGCTGCTGTCCACCCGGCCCGGCGGCTCGGCGCTCGACGGCCTGCTGTCCGACGCCGTTGCGGCGTTCGCGCACCTCTACACGGTGCTCAACGCGCAGCCCGAGGCGTCCAGGGCGCTGGTGGTCTCCAACTCGTGGGGCTCGTTCTCCCCCGAATGGGACTTTCCGGTCGGCCATCCGGGCAACTACTCCGACAACGCGGCGCACCCGTTCAACCTGATGGTGGCCGCTCTCGACCAGGCGGGCGCGGACGTGCTGTTCGCGGCGGGCAACTGCGGGCGCGAGTGCCGGGACGGCCGGTGCGCCTATCCGGACCGGCCGATCGCCGGGGCCAACTCCCATCCCAAGGCCCTGTCGGTGGGCGGCGTCGACGTCAACGGCGGCCGGGTCGGCTACTCCTCGCAGGGTCCGGGGCGGCTCACCTCGCGCAAGCCCGACCTCTGCGCCTACACGCACTTCTCGGGGTCCAAGGCGTTCGGTGAGGGCGAGGCCGACTCGGGCACGTCGGCGGCGACGCCGGTCGCGGCCGGGCTGGTCGCCGCCGTCCGCACCCGGTGGCCCTCCTCACGGCTGTCACCGTCGCAGCTGCGCTCGCTGCTGCGCCGCACCGCCGACGACCGCAGCGAGGTGGGCTTCGACTACGACTACGGCTACGGGACCATCGACCCGGCCGGGATCATCGCCGCGCTCCGCCGCAGGGCCAAGAGCCTCGGCTGAGACGGGTCAGGCGTTCACCCGGCCGATCACCCGGGTCCCGACGGCCAGGCTGACCACGGCGAAGACCACGGTCACCGCGACGCCGGCGCCGACGGTGCCGGTGAGGTAGCGCCCGGCGAACAACTCGCGCAGCGCCTCGAGCACGTACCTGAACGGGCTGAGGCGCGAGAGCGCGTCGAGCCAGCCGGGCGCCATCGACATCGGCAGGAACGAGCCCGACAGCAGCATGAGCGGCACCACCACGGTCGATATGACCGGCGCGAACAGTTGCTCGTTCATGGTGAGCGCGGCGGCGTAGGACAGCGCCGCCAGGCTCATCCCCAGCACCACCACCAGCGCCAGCCCGGCCAGCAGCCCGGTGGCGGGCGCCCGCAGGCCGAAGGCGAAGCCGGCCGCCAACAGCAGCAGGGTCTGCAGGATCAGCGTCACCGCGTTGTTGAGCACCCGCCCGAGCAACAGGGCCAGGCGACTGGCCGGGGTGACCCGCATCCGCTCCAGCACCCCCGAGCGCTTCTCGAAGACGACCCCGAACCCCGCCATGCCGGAGCTCAGCAGCCCGAGCTGCAGAATCAGCCCGGGCACCAGGGTCTCCCAGGTGCCGAAGGTGGCGAAGATCGGCCCGAACAGCACGAGGAAGAGCAGCGGCTGCGTGGCGCCGAAGACGAGGCCGACCCTCTGCCGCAGGGTGGCGCCCAGGTCGTGGCGGAACAGCAGCCAGGTGTCGCGCAGCACCGGGAACCGCCCGCGCCCGGCCAGGGCCTCCGCCGTGATCGTCATACTCCCGCCTCCTCGCGCAGCGACCGGCCGGTGATGTCGAGGAACACCTCGTCGAGCGTCCGGCCGCCGGTCTTGAGCTCGGCCGGAGCGCCCTCGGCCACGATGCGGCCGTGGTCGATGATCAGCAGCCGGTCGCACAGGGCGTCGGCCTCGTCCAGGTAGTGCGTGGTCAGGAAGACCGTCACGCCGTGCTCGTCGCGCAGGGCGCGGATGTGGTCCCACAGGTTGGCCCGGCTCTGCGGGTCGAGCCCGGTGGTGGGCTCGTCGAGGAAGATCAGGGCGGGCCGGTGCAGCATGCCGAACGCCAGATCGAAGCGGCGGCGCTGCCCGCCGGAGAGCGCGCCGCCGGGCCTGTCCTCCAGTCCGGCGAGGTCGAGTCGCGTCATCACCTCGCGGGTGCGGGCCCGCGCCTCCTCGCGCCGCATGCCGTACAGCATGGCCTGCAGTTCGAGCTCCCTGGCCGGCGGCGCGACCGGGTTGATCCCGCCGCCCTGCGAGACGTAGCCGATGCGCCGGCGCACGCCGCGCGGGTCGGCGAGCAGGTCGTGGCCGGCCACGGTGGCCGTGCCGGACGTGGGCGGGAGCAGCGTCGTCAGCATGCGCATGGTCGTGGTCTTGCCCGCGCCGTTGGGGCCGAGGAAGCCGACGATCTCACCCCGCTCCACGGTCAGGTCCACGCCACCGACGGCCTCGACGCCGCCCTTGAAGGTCTTGCTCAGACCCACTGTCTCAATCAATTTCATCGCCTCCAAAATTAGAGTAGACCAAATTTTAGAGTGACTGCAATATTGATACGATGCAGGCATGGACGAAGGGCTGCGGGAACGCAAGAAGCGCGAGACCCGGCAGCGCATCGCGGACATGGCGATGGGGCTGTTCCTGGCGCGCGGGTTCGACGACGTCACCGTGGCCGAGGTGGCGCGGGCCGCCGACGTCTCGGTCAACACGGTCTTCAACTACTTCGGCACCAAGGAAGACCTCTTCCTCGACCGCCAGAGCGAGGCCGAGGACGTGCCGAGCCGGGTGGTGCGCGAGCGAGAGCCGGGTGAGAGCGTGGTCACGGCCTTCCGGCACGACTTCCTCGAGGCGATCGACCAGGGCGACTGGCGCTACGGGCTCAACGAGGGCGCCGACGCGTTCGCGCGGCTGGTGTTCGAGAGCCCCGCGCTGCTGGCCCGGATGCGCGAGATGGACCACGCCATCAACGGCAACCTGGCCGCCACCATCGCGGAGGAGACCGGCGCCGGGCCCGGCGACCTCACGCCGCAGTTCGTCGCGGGGCAGATCCTGGGCGCCACCCGGCTGCTGGCCCGTCACGCGCTCTGGCGCAGGCAGGCGGGCGACAGCTGGCAGCAGATCAGACCGGAGCTGCGCGAGCAGGCCGAAGCCCTGTTCGACCTGCTGGAGAAGGGGATCGGCGACTACGGCCGGCGGCCGCTAGTCCCAATGCCGGGTAGTTAAGGTCCTGCGAAGTGTGTTGAGGCGGATCGGCGTGAAGGTCCTCACATGAGAACGGAGATCCAGTAGAACGGGTGATCTTCTACCACCGCCCGCACAGAAC